>JBAZTQ010000013.1:0-39626 GCA_041661845.1 Kiritimatiellales bacterium
CATCCGCCCTCTGGTACTTATATATTTCATGTGTTTTCCGTAATGGCTGATCCGTTAAAATTAGGCCGGAGCATAAACCACGAAATCCGGTGAATACCAGCCTTTGTTAACACGACGGCTTGGCAGGCACGAAAAAATTAACTGCCGCCTGCTTTTATGGAACGGCCTCAACCTTGAATTTTCCGACCCGGCTTGGATCGGTCGCATCGGCGGTAAACCCGGCCATACCGATACCTGCATACCGGAAACCGCTCAGCCCGGGCGCTTTCAGCGCCGCCGAGTTCAACCGTTTATTCTGCGTGACGTTAAAAACCTCGGCAACCGCTTCGCCGGTCGTGAAATTGCAGGACAGCGAAAGCCGGATGATATCACCGGCACCAAAGGCAACTGCCGTTCCGGCGGTGGCAATCGACTTTTGGACGCCTTCATCATAATAGCGCCACTGAATTTTCCCCTCAGTGGACTGTCCGGTTCCGGCAATGTAGCGGAACCCGATCAGATCGCCGGCGATTTCGTTTTGCAGAACAGTTTTACTGAGCGTCTTGTAAAACCCGACCGTCCACGACAGGTTGCTGTCCGTCCGGTCGGCCCGGGCCGAAAATTCTGCCGAGACTTTGAGGATACCGGTCGATGCAAAGTTATTCGACAAAGCCGCATGTCCGCCGCTGGGCGCACCGGGCACTGCGAAACCGCCAGTACCAAACTTAAGCGGAATAAGTTTTCCCGCTTTCCACTGACCGGAACCGGACTGAACCGCGATGTTGTTGATTTCATTTCCAACCGTTCCGCCGGAAAAATCATCACATGCAATGATCTTGGCGTTAACCGGCTCCGCCTCAACCGGCGGCGCGGCCGGAAAGACCTTTACTTCGATAAGATTCGCCCCGGGGCCTTTCGAATTCCCCAGCATATCGATGCGGACATAGCGGACGGATGCCGGAGGAAAGGTGTGCAAAATTCCCGCCGGAGTCCCTTCGATCCGGTTAGTGCTGTAATCCGCGACGGTCTGCCACTGGCTGCCGTCCGTGGAGATAAGCACTTTGTACTGATAGGAGCGTTTATTTTTCCCGGAATCCCACGGTGCGATGACCCGCACGGAACCGATCAGGCTTTCTTCACCGAGATCGACCTGCCACCAGGCCGGGGCTGCCGTCGTGCCCCACTCCGTCCAGCGGTGTACGCGTCCGTCAGCAACATTCTCCGGTTCGTGTCCTTCCACAAAAGCACTCGCGGCGGCTTTGCAACCGACCGCAATGCCGTCTTCAGCAATCCAGCGTTTCTGCCGTTCGGCATGAGTCATCGGCAGCGCGGCTTCTTTCCACAACGGTTCCGGAGTACCGCCCTTGGCGATAAACTCGTCATAATGCTGACGGTTTTCGCGTTTCCATTGCGCGACAGTGGTCGCAAAACTTGTATCGGGCAAACGGACCGGCTTCCACTGCACCGTAACAACCCGCGCCTCCGGCGGCAGAACAATCTGCTGTCCTTCGCCGTACGGCGGCTTGCCGATCGCGGCAGGCTTGCCGTCAACAGTGGCGGCAATGCCATCGAGGTACCACGGCAAATGCATGATGAGACTGCGCGGCAGCGTCCGCCATTGGGTGTCGAGCTTCACCTTCATCGCGTTGTTTTTGATCTCGGCGACAAAAGCAACTGTACCGAAATCGGTCGGCGCATTGCGCACCGCAATGCGGCTGCCGGACTTCATCCACTCCGGCGAGAGCGCACTGAACAGATGCAGATCGCCGTCATTTTCGCGCACCAGCAGATTGCGCACGAGCCCGACATATTCCGCCGCAAACCATCCGTGGGTTGGAAAGTTAAAGTCCGTGTCGCGATTACCCCACGCACCTTCCGCGCCGCCCGGCTTAAACTCAAAACCGGCTCCCGCCGAACTGGTATGCACCAGCACGCCATATAAATCTTCAAGCGCCTCGTGCTGGCGGTTCAGGGCAACCAGCCCTTCCGTCGCTTTGAACGTGAGATAGTGGTGCAGCGCCCCGGCCTTCAGCCCGCGCCCGTAGGTCATGATGCCTTCCCGGTACTGACTCTTCCGCACCGCGTCGAGCGTCTTGCCGATGCGCGGATCCGTCGGCTCAAGCGCGCCTTTGGCCGGCACGCCGCCGCCCGGATAGAGCGAACTTAGATTGTCCCAGTCGTTGCCGTTTTCGGCATCCAGACCCGGAGGAATATATCCGCCGGTTTTTGCCGTGGCCGCATCAAGTTCCTTCATGAATCTGGCTCTATAGTCGCCGCGCCACTGCCGGAATTCCTGCGCGTCAGCCTTTTCACCGAGTGTCTCCGCCATCGCGATCATGTCGCTGATCCCAAGCAGCATCCAGAAACTGTGCCCGGTATAGTGTCCCGTAATAGACTCATTATCATACGGCGGCGCAATCGGCACCAGCCCCAGCGGATCGGTCGCGATATGCGCAAAAACCCCGCGCAGATGCCGGACAAGACCCGGATACACCCTCCGGGCCCAGGCATCGTCGCCGGTCAGCCGCCAATGAGCGCCGAAGGCCCACAGAATCTGGCCGTAGCCGTCCCACGCCGGATCTTTGCAGATTCTGCCGTCGGGCTTTGCCAAGGTCAGGAGATAATTAAGCCCCTGCTCCGCCCACTGCGGATGCCCGGCGAGATCCAGCGAATGGGTGATATAGCCCGTGTCCCGGATAAAAACGCCGTGATAGTTCAGCCGGTTGACCGTCACAATGTAGTTGCTGCCGATCTTCTCGCGGGCAATGACATCGTACATCATGCTGGAACGGAACGTATCCGATACTTTCGCTTCGGGCAGTTCGATCTGCATTCCCTGCGCATAAAAGCCGCGCCACCAGGTTTCCGTGCGTTTGAGATATTCATCGAAACGCGCCTCTGCAAGCGCGGCGACCGTCTTCTGATCCGTCAACGGCACCGGCGCATACGGCATTTTGAACTCAAAACTCTGTTCCCGGCCGGGCTTGAGTTCCCGGTCGTAGCGCACCATGCAGACCGGTGTTTTGATGCCGACATATTCATCCTTCGCGGCGACCGGCCCGGAGCCTTCGACATCCGGGATAACAAAGCGCTTCGGCGCAAGATCGGTCGGAAACGTATATAACAACTTCCCGTCACGGGCGGCGCAGCTGGAACCAAGCTCATACTGAGCTGCTCCCGGATTCCACGGTGTGCCCAAGCGTTCACAGCAGTGGTCGCCTTCACCGCGCACCGCGACGGCGAACGTCGCCGTACCGGTCTGTTTCCCTTCGTTTTTCACCCGCACACGGATGAAATTCATCAGCGCGCTCTGGGGATTGCCGTCCAGCGTCGCGCCGAACCGGCTGATTTCATAAACGATGTCACCGATCCGGGTCGTCTGGACAACGACCGGCACGCCGGGTTCTCTCAGCGTTTGGATGCGCTCCCGTAGCGGCGCAAGGCCGGAGCCGGCGAAAAACAGCATCTGCGCCGAACCGGTCCACAGCCAGCCCTCCGGTGTGATTTGCGCGCCTTCATCATTATCCGCAACACCGACAACGGTGCTCGGACGGCTGAAGTAGCAGAACGGGCCCGGCACGTCGTCGATGGCCGGATCAATGGGCGCAGCAAACACGGCACCGCTGATCAGAGCGCTGAATGCTATACTGTGAACTGATTTCCATTTCATACATTTCTCCTTATTGTCGAATTGGTTATTTGCGAATTTTACGGCCTTCGAAATGTTCCTCGATTTCCTCGAGCGTCTTGCCTTTGGTTTCGGGCAGAAAGAACGTTGCCGTGATGAAATAGACAACGGTGCAGCCGGCGAAGACGAAAAACATTGCTGCATAGCCGTATTTGCCGACCGCCGGCAGGAATACCGCAGCGATGCCCGTCGAGACCGCCTGATTGATCAGCAGCGCGATGCTCATGCCGTTGGAACGGATACGCGTCGGCATCAGTTCGGAAAGAGCCAGCCATACGCAGACGCCGGGGCCGACCGAAAAGAAAGCCATGAAGAACAAAATGCAGATAACCGTCAGCCAGCCGTTCTTTTCGGACGGAACGGGCGTGATCAGCGCGTTGTCGATCTTGAGCGGAGCAAGCCGCGCCGCATCGAGGCGGGCGAACGGATTCTGGAAGAACGCCGCTACCTTGTTGACGGGCACGCAACTGCCGCGCGTAATTTGAATGCTCCCGGCAATATCATCGGAACGGACGACCTTTGACGCGGCATGGAAGTCCCCGTAGGAATAGATGACCACCAGGGTCGCGGGCTGACCGCCGCCGTTTCCGGCCAGAAGTTTTGCCGCAGTGTCTTTATTGAATTCAACCGTCGCAGTCTGGTTCGACGCAACGACCATCGCCTGAACAGCATCCTTCACATCCACCCGCGCTTTTTCATTCTTATGGAAAACCAGACCGGTACAGATGAGCGAAACGATGATGCCGGCGCTGCCGAGCGAAAGAAGAAACTTGCGGCCTTTTTTGTCCACCAGCGCCACGCCGGCCATCGTTACAAGGAAGTTAACGACGGTGAGGATGACATAGCCGAGGTGGGCATTGGCGTCGCTCAGACCGGCCTGAATGAGGATCGTGGCATTGTAACCGATGATTGAGTTGACACCGGTCGTCTGATTGCAGGCGAGAATAACGCAGGCGAGAATAAACGGGATAACGTATTTGCGGCGCAGCAGTGACTCCTTGATTTTCGTGCCGGCGGAATCCGTTTTTGTTTTTTCAGCCGCAGCGGTTTCTTCCATTTCCCGGAGTTCGTTTTGCGCCTGTTCGTCAGTGCGCGAACGCAGCAGCGCGGCCAGCGCGGCGTCCTTGCGTCCGCACCGGAACAGCCAGCGGGGCGACTCGGCCACCAGCAGGCTGCCGATCACGAAAAGAATCCCCGGCGGCAGAGAAACCCAGAAGATGCTGCGCCATGCAGTGTCTTTAAACACAAACAGCTTTGCCGCATCATGCAGTTTTTCGATCTGCGCGACTTCCTGACTGAAGTAAAAACCGATTACCGCCGCCGCAACGATGCCGAGCGTCAGCAGCCACTGGAAGACTCCGGTACCTTTGCCGCGGCTCGCTGCGCCGAGACATTCCGCCAGATAAAGCGGAACGACTACGCCGATGAGTCCCGCACTGACACCTTGCAGCAACCGGCCCAGAACCAGCGCGCTGTAGCCGTGGGCCAGTGCAATCATCGGTATGCTGGCGACAAACAGCAGCCCGCTCAAAAACATCAGCTTCTTGCGGCCCATCCAGTCGGAAAGCATACCGGCGAACAGCGTTGAAATCACACTGCCGAGCAGCACGGCCGCCACAATGAAGGAAAGATTTCCGGCGGTCAGCGGCAGTCCGGTCGCCGAATCCTTGAACGTCGCTTCAAGGTACGGCAGCGCACCGGAGATGATGCCCACATCAATGCCGTACAGCAGGCCGCCGAGACCCGCGACCAGTAAAAGAAATCGATTGTAGCCGCTCTTCGCATTGCCATCATTCATGCCGTCCTCCGCATTTTCAGAAATCTTTTTGCCAGCCCGGTTTGTTGTCATAAATCCAGCGGTAATAGTCCGACAATGTAAGTTTCGCCGCCGCCGGCTCATCCACAAAAACTTTGGCGCACGGATGGTGCTGAAGGATAGATGCCGGCATAACCGCCGCCACCGGCCCTTCAACCATTGCCGCCACCGCCTCCGCTTTATTGCCGCCGAACGCCAGCATCAGAACCATCCGCGCATCCATAATCGTGCCGATTCCCATGGTAATGCAGTGATGCGGCACTTTAGACTCGTCGCCGTTAAAAAAGCGGGCGTTGTCGGCTACCGTCTGCCGGGTCAGCGTTTTAATGCGGGTGCGCGAAGCAAAGGACGAAGTCGGTTCGTTGAATCCGACGTGTCCGTCCGAGCCGATTCCCAGCACCTGCAAATCAATACCGCCCGCCTCGGCAATGGCCTGTTCGTAATCCGCACAAAACGCCGGAACGTCGGTTGTCATACCGTCCGGAATATGCACATTTTCCGGCTTGATATTGATGTGGCAAAAAAAGTTTTCCTGCATGAACCGGTGATAGGACTGTTCATGCCCGGCAGGCAGCCCGACATATTCATCGAGGTTGAATGTGGTGACGCGGCTGAAGTCCAAACCTTCTTCGCGGTGCATACGGATCAGTTCTTTATACAGAATCAGCGGCGTACTGCCGGTCGCCAGCCCGAGCACGGCATCCGGTTGTTCACGGATCAGTCTCGCAACCGCCGCAGCGGCGGCATGGCTGCCGGCCTCGGCATTCTGTTTGATGATTACTTCCATTTAAGCAGTTCTTTCAGATTGTCCGCCATAGAAACAAAGCGTCCGCGCTCCAGCGCATCGCGGCAGATGCCGTTCTTCCAGCGGCGCAGACGGTAGAGCGTCGCAAACGTAAAGTTCGGCACGGCACCGCCCTGCCCGCCGACCAGCTCGCCGCCGCGCCGCACGTTATCCTGCATCCACGCCGGCAGTGAAAGGTGATAGGGATTACGTTCGACCTCTTTCACATGAAACGAAAGTGCCGCTACCAGATCGGCTAATATCGCGGCATCCGCTTCGACCATCAGGTTCGGAGCTTCCATCGCCTGCCAGTATTCGGTTTCGATCACCGTGCAGGAAAAATCTTTTCCCATCTCCGCCAGCGCATCCATCACCAGGAAGTGCGTGGAAATATGGCGCGAGTTCCAGTCCTTGGAATGCGGTACAAAAATGATCGCAGGCCTGACGGTTTTTAGAATTTCAACCAAATCCGCTTTTTCCAAAGACCGGAAACCTTCCGGTCTTTGGAAAATTTCCCAGCCGAGAAATCCGCAGGCGTTCCGGAGCTCGGCGGCGCGGCCCGGCTGACGTCCAGCGTTGCTGCCGAAGGTAACCGGCACGTTGATGATTTTCATCCCCGCCTCGCGCATCAGACGCAACGGCAGCAGGCCGGTAATGCACTCGTCGTCCGGATGCGGCGAAAAAAGCAGTACGTCCGGCACATCCGCCGCAGTTCCCGGCACAGCGGACACCGGACCGCCGTGCGGCATGGCTTTAGCGGACTTAATCTGCGCTTCGATCTGCTGAACAAATTTCAGATAGGGATTCATTATTCTTTCCTCTGTTTGCAACCTGCCGCCGCCGCAAAAAATTTCATATTCTCCACCGGCGTGCCGGGAGGCACTTCGCATCCGGCTGAAACAATACAGCGCCCATGGGATTCTTCGTTGCACCGCCGGACACTTTCCCGGATAACCGTTTCATTCCCGTTTTGAATGACCGTCACCGGATCGCTGTTGCCGCTGAAGACCTGTCCCGGCCCGAGCAGCGGCACAAAAGGAGCCATCGACGGAACCAGATGATCAATATCCAGAATGTTCGCGCCGGTTTTGATCATATCAGGAATCAGACTGCTGGTGTTGCCGCAAATGTGCAGTTTGGCCGTCGCGCCGAGCGCATGAACATGTTCGACCAGCCGTTTTTCACGCTCAAAGGCAAACTCCCGGTACAGCTCCGGTCCGATCTGAGAACAAAACGCGTCGCCGATGCCGATACAATCCGCGCCGGCTTCCACCTGTGCCGTAATAAAATGAACCGCAGATTCGGTAATGACGTCCAGTATCCGGTGAACTGTTTCGGGCCCGTCATAAAAATCCAGTGCGGCGTTACTCAATCCGCGGATATCGCCGTATTCGGCAATCGGACCCTCCACCCAGCCGGCAACGAAATACCGGTCGCCTGACAGCTCCTTGAACTGTTTGACTTCGTTTATGCGATTCATCAAACGGGGATGGTCTTTGACGTTGTACGGGTGAATCCGCCCGGCCTCGCCGAGGTTTTCCAGCAGGCCGCCGCGCTCCAGCGGAAGATCGTCATCGGGAAATTCAACCTGCACCCCGAAGGCCTGTGCCTCGGCATAGGGATCGGACATGACCGTCACCCAATCGATACCGAAATCCTCCGCGCACCGGATCATCGCAGCACACTTCACCCGGTAATCCAGACAGAACGCACCGTACTTCACTCCGGCATACCGTGCGGCCCAGCGCATAATAACCGGATGAAACGGCAAACGGTCAACCGCCTGTCCCGTTATAAAATTCAGAGTCCGTTCGCGCGCTGTCATGCCATTTTCTCTTTTTCGTTTATCTCAAAATCAGCGGAAGGCTGGCGGCCGCGACGGCCTGGCCGACACGGCGGCTTTTTTCATCCGGCACATGGATTTGAACCTTGGCTGCAAATTCAGGAAATTCTGTTTCGAGTACCCTGCGGGCGGTCTCCGGCACTTTTCCGCCGCCGCGCCCGGAAGTGACCCGCCCGAGAATGAGAACATGTTCGTAGTCGTAGAACTGCGCATACCACGGAAGCGTGTAGCCGAGATAGACGCCGATGGTTTCAAATATTTTCAGCGCGTTTTCATCGCCCGCATCTGCTTTGTCCTGCACCGCTTTAAGCCGTTCCGGCAACCTCATCTCCGCCGGGAAACGGAAGCCCGCCGCCGGAGCCAGTTTGTTGACGGCCTGCTGCGAAAAGTAAAGCGACCCGACACCGGTATCGCCGGACCATTCGTCGGCGGCGGCGTTCGGATTGAAGTCAACCGGCGCAAAGGCCAGTTCGTTGAGCTGCCCGGTCACACATCCCTTGCGGTTCAGAAAGCCGGCGGCTTCACTTGAACCCATCGCAATGCCGAGCATGCCCCGCTTCTTCAACGACATCGCCCCGGCCAGCGCGGTGACGTCGCCGTCGTTGATGACGGTAAGCGGCACGCCCCACTCATCGCGCAGGCGGCGGAAAAGCGGTTTTATTCTGGCGGCATACTGGTCGAGCGGAACGGAGCGGAAAAGCGAGGCGACCATCGGACAGTCATCGACAAAAATTCCGGCGGAACTGCCGCCGATGGCATCTACGCGCGGAAGATGTTCCGCTGCCAGTTTAAGTCCGCTCCGGATCGCGTTGCTGTGGTAATCCGGATTCGCCTGTTTAACCGGATCCCACGGAATTTCCACGGTGAAAACCGTTTCACCGTCTTTGACAGCCGACAGTTTGTAGTCGCTGGCACCGAGGTCAAAGCCGATACGGCAGCCGTCGAGATGTCCGCCGACGGTCATTTCGTTTTCTTTGGCGTCCGGCACCGCTTCGGCATCGCAGATTACCGTCTCAAACGGTTTTTGATAAACGCGCTCCATCAGCGCAGCATCAAAAGCGCGCAGGCCGGAAGCTGAATAAATGCCGGCAATGCGCCGGCCGATCCATTCCGGCCCGCCGATGTAAAGCTTCCAGCCGCCCGAGGCCCACAGCATGAATTTGACGACCCGTTCGACGTACAGCAGCGTCGCTTCACACAAAGCCGAATCAGAGCGGGCAACGGTCAACTCCCGCCGGCTGATGCATCCGTTTTCGCGTTCAGCCGCGATCACCAGCCGCTCCGTCTTTTCCAATTTCCGGAAGAGCGCACGTTCAAAGAGAATCGCCGGACAGAACCCCGGATCCAGCGGTGCCGGAATTGCAGGGACAGTCTTTTCTGCAAATTTGCTCACCATGCGCATACAAGTAATACTCCGCTTACGATGTGATTATATTTACCGGTTTTGTTTTAGCCGTCAAATTAATAAGTCGGATATTCGGATTGCCGCACCCGATCCGGTTTATTCGGGATAGAAAAACAGACGGCGAGCCAGCCGGAACGCTCCGCGACGCATCGCCGCTTGCGCATCGCCGCTGGCCTCCGGATTAAGCGCCGCAATTTCCGCCTCATTAAACATTTCGGAAAGTCCTTTAATGAAAGCGGGCCGAACCACGGGAAAGATCACCGAAAGCGGGCCGCTGAGAATCAGGCGTTCGCTCTGCATCACCTGCTGCACCCAGCAAAGATTCCGCCCCAGCCGGTATGCCGCATCGTTTGCAACCCGGACGGAATCGGCATTGCCGGCAAGTACCGCTTTCATGAACTGATCCAGACTCTTCACATCAGGGCTGTCTAACGCCTCAAGCATCGCCAAGCCCCCGACATAAGCCTCGAGGCAGCCGCGCCGTCCGCAATGACAGAGCCGCCCGTCCCGCTCGATACGCACATGGCTGAATTCGGAGAGAAGCAGATCACTGTGATGATGCGACACAACCCGCTCGCCCACCCCGGCCGCAGCCCCCACACCGAGATCCCAGTAAATCACCAGTGCCCGCGCATCCGGCGGCAGCGATTCGATTTCGCCGTAGTAAAAGGCGAGCCCAAGCGACCCGCAATAACAGGGAATGCCGTGCCGATCCTGCATCCGCGTTTTGAAATCCATGCCGTTCAGCACCGGAAAATTAGCCGCATTCACCACGACGCTGCTGACCGGATCCAGAATTCCGGGCACCCCGACAAACGCCTGCCGGATATGCCCTCCGGCCTTGTGCGCACAGGCCAGCGCCGCTTTAACAACTTTATCCAGCTGCCTTTCCAGTGCTTTGCGACCGGCCAGACCCGTCATATCCTCGCGTTGTTCCATCAAAACCCGCCCGGAGAAATCGACCAGGGCGGCCTGAAAAAACGGGACATCAAAAACCAGTGACAGGCAGAAGTTTTTTCCCTGTTCCAGCTCCCAGATAATAGTAGAACGCCCGCGGCCCTGATTAACGGTGTCAACCCGGTGAATCAGCTTCATATGCTCCAGTTTCTGGAAGTGGAGATTACACGTCCCTCCCGACAGCCGGACTGCTTTGGCCGCATTGGTCTGCGTTACCGCGCCTTCTTTTTCGATCCATTGCAGTAACGGACGGGAGCTGTTCAGGCTCTCCAAGGAGAGATGGTTTTTTATATACGACGGAAGAATACGGGTCATGGTAATACCTTTTTATTTAACGGCCGCATTGCCGGCGGAAAATTATTTTGTCTTTTTGCTGCTCTGGGTTTTCTTGCTGTTCTGCGTGTTTTTGGAACCGGTTTGCGAACCGGACTTCGCTGCCGTGCCGGATTTCGCCGCCGCGCCGGTCTTCTGATTCGCAGCCGGCGCATTCTGCCCGAGCCGCTGCATAAACTGCTTTTTCTGGTCAGGACTCATCCGCTGCAGCATCGCCGAAACGCGGTCGGCCATGAAATTGACCGGCGGAGCTCCTCCGGGCTGCTGACCTGTCTTCGGCGCATTGCCGTTTGTCGTCCGTGCCGCCGCAGACTGCGCCGATTCGCCCTGCGGCATGATGCCCTGTCCGTATCCGCGGGCGGCATCATCCTTGGCTTTCTTTTCCGGCGTATAATTCACCGCATACGTCTCCACTTCGCCGGTGATGAAATGCTGCATCGTCACCCCGCTGAAACTGATTTCTTTGATGTTCCACTCGCGCAGAAATTCAGCAATCGGCTGACGGGGATCGCGCGGATCCTTGATTTGACTCAGCGCGCCGGCCACGCCGCCCGCCCAGACCCGCAGATCCGCCTGCGGTTTGGATTTAAGCGAAAAAACCGCGCTGCGCTCGGCACCCAGAAAAACCCCTTTCACCACCAGATCGGCAAACGAATTCTGGCCGGTCGCTTTGCGTTCGGGAATGAAAAGATGTTTCGCCACAACCTCCTGCATGGAAGGCGGCGCGGCGTTCAGCGAATCCAGACCGAGAACGGGAACGGCGCGCACGCCGTCCTGTGAGCGCCCGGATTCCTGACGGGGCAGATGCACGGAAGGGATAACGGACAGCGCGGCAATGCCGCAAAGAACCGCCAGACCCGGAATTACAAATCGCTGATAGGAAATTCTCATTTTCTTTCCTCCCCGGCCGGCCGGCAGTTGATGTGAATATCCATCTGCAATTTCATCCGCGGCTCCGCCGGTTCTGCAGCCGCTGTCTTACGTGATGCCGCAGCCTGCTGTTGAGCCAGCTTGAACTTCTGGCCGGACAACCGCTTACCGCTCTGCACAGCGATGCTGAAATGATCCACCACAATCAGCGGGCGGTGTGTTTCAATCAGGTAGAAAAAGTTCAGAATTTCCGGATAGCGTCCCGTTCCGCGGATCGAAAAATTCAATCGTCCCGGTGCCGCGTGAAGAGAAGGCCGCGCTATGGAAACGTCAAGATCCAGATCCGGTGCCATTTGATTCAGCATCTTGGTGACTGACGCCTCCATCATCACATCATTACCGGTCCGGTCGAACAGCATTCCTTCCGTCTGACTGAGCGTGTCTTTCAACTCGCTGTTCTCCGCCCGGATCTGTTCGGCGCCGCGGATCATCGTTTGATATGTCGCGCGCAGCGACCGGGCAGCATCCAGCTCTTCGAGCTTTTCCTGCCGGTACGCCGAGGACACGCGGCAAGCCGGATAGAGAACAACGCCGGCAAACAAAGCGGCGGCAGCGAGCAGCACATAAAGCCGCTCGCGCCGGGACAGTTTGGTCAGAAAATTATTCATGGTGCGCGCTCCTCAAGGCTGCCGAAAGACTGAACCCGAAATACTCATCCTCTTTTTCGCCGATATCCGACGCTTCGATGGTGGCCACGAACGGGATGCTCTGAATCAGCTGCGGAATACGATCCGGCGTTTTGGACCGGCCCCGTATCTTGATGTCATCGCCGCGCGTATAAGCCACCGCCTGCAGATAGGTGTCTTCAGGAAGTGTATCGGACAGAACTTTCAGCATGGTCATGATACTCACGCGGGTTTTCTCAAGCTCGTCGAGCTGTTCAAGCTCGCTGCGCATATCACGGTTCTGATTTTTAACCGTCTGGATCGGAGCCGCGCTCCGTTTCAAATCCGCTGTTTCGTGTTCAACGGACTTTATCGCCATCGCCGGAGAAAATGTCCGCACCAGCCATCCGGCAGACAGCTCCACCGCCAGCAGAATACACAGACCGGCAACTATCAGCGTCCGGCGGCTGAGCGTCACCTTGCGTCCGGGCCGGTCAATCAGATTCAGTGCGGGCGGCGGCTCCGCAACCACGGCGCACAGCGCTTCGGTAAGAACCGGCGCACCCAAAACAGACGACCGCAGAATTTCCGGAATTTCGAGCGCATGAACATGCAGACCGAACGCAACGCCGAGACTTCCCTGAACCTCTTCCGGCAAAGCGGACGGACCGGCGCAGACAATCCGCCCGATTCCTTCCGCGCCGAGCATCTCGCGATGCCGCACCGCCATCCGGCGCGCCGCATCCACCAGCGTCCCGGCCGCCTGCCGATCGATCAGCAGACTGTCCTGCAAAAGTCCGTTCGCAAAAAGAGCCAGTTCGATGCCGGTCTCATCCGCCAGCAACAGCAGAACCGGCGCGGCACCGGCCGCCGGAACCAGCAGCGAACTCAAGGAAGATACCTCGTCTACCGGAATTCCTGCCTTAATCCACGGTTCAAGAAAGGCGGAAATCTCCGAGTTCCGGGCCGCCAGCAGATTGACGCCCAGCTGTTTTCCATCCGGCAGCGGCTTGGCGGCGAAGGCGATCCGGCGGTCAGCTTCCGGCAGCGGCACATGGCGGGCCGCTTCGAACTGAAGCATCTGGGAAAGGTCATTTTGAACCGAAACCGGATAAAACAAAGTCCGCTGCATCACCATGGAACGCGGCAGACAGACCAGCACGCGCGCAGGTGTTTTTTCCTCTGCGTGCAACCGCTGCGCCAGCAAATCAGGAGTCCGCTCATCCCGCGGAAAGCGCTCCATCAGACGGATTGCCGGGCCGAGCAGCGACTGCTCCAGCCAGACCGCATCCACGGCGGTGTCCCAGAAAATCAGAATCAGACTCGATTTTCCGGCGATCCATTTCATCTCCGGCATATTTTTAAAGTTCATCAGTTTCCTCCGGGACTCCATACGCCAGCACCTGCTCCAGCAATTCGCCGGCAGCGTTTTCATAAAAATCATCATTCTTATATGCCGCCGAACGGGCGCTTTTCGGCAGCGTCAGCTTCACCAGTATAATATGCCGCGACGCCAAGTCACCGGGCGAAGCGGCCTCTGTTTCCTGAACGGGCTCTTCCTTATCATCGTCCGCCGGCGGAACAAAGCCTTCGGCTACCAGATAGAGAACCGACGGAAGCGTGGTGATTTTTTTAAACGTATCGGCTTCTTCATCTGCTATGTCACTTTTATTTTCCGAAGGCAGGATTCCGCGCCGGATATACTGAACGGACGCCTTCGCCTCCGGACAGTTGTCGCCGATCAAAAACCGGTAAAGCCCGCCGCCGCGCAACAGGCCGTCCTCAATGGTTACCGGATGACCGTATCCGAACAGCAGTTCCGGAGTCATCCCATTGACCAGCAGTAGCTCCTCTACCGTCGCGAAAGGCGCGTTGCGGCCATGGCGCGGCGGAACAAGCGTCTGATAAAAATCTTCTTCGGAACCGTACGCCCGCGGCGAACTGTCGGAATCAATCCAGTCTAAAATGGAATCAACCAGAGCCGACCGCTCGTCGCCTTCCTCCATGCCGCAGGCTACTTCAAACAATCGTCCCAGGGCATCAGCATTCAGCTCATTAATATCCAGTGCATTAGGTTTCGTCAGAATGCGGTACGAAAACATGCCGCGCCCCAGCGTTATCCCCTGCCGGTACTGCGCCAGATCGGCGATTTCCGTGTCGTACGTTTCGTCGCTCGTCACAAAATAAACATTCCCGGTCGCGTCGGCGTACAGCGAAGCGCCCGGTTTTGAAATCTCGATTTTCGCCGCGGCCAGCGCGCTGCGGGCCAGCTGATCATTCTGCGCCTCTTCATAAAAGCCGCCGGAGGCGCGCAGATCCGCCCGCAGCCCGCGGCCGAATTCGGCCACCAGCAGCGACAGAATCGCCATCACGCCCAGTACAATAAGGAGCGCTGATCCGGACTTCGGATTTATGGAGGTTGCATCGCTCATTACAGCAGCTTGTCTCTCAGGTTGTAGTCAAACGTCAGCACTTCGTCCGCGCCCTTCGGCATCTTGATTTCCAGCTCGATATAATCAGGAACCGCCAGCGCGTAATCCCCGCCGATATCCTCCGGCTCCATTTCTTCGGGATCGCCGGTGTCGTCTTCCGGAAGCGTCCAGAAACGGAAAGTCAAAACGGACGCATCGCGGATCAGACAGACTTCCTGCACCGGAAGACGCTCATCCACCTCGCCATCCAGCCCGTTCCAGTCCTCGCCGACCGGATTGTCGACGCCGGAAACAAACGAAACGTCGCGGAGCCAGAGCGAGCGGCGTTCCGTCTTTTCATCCTGACGGATTTCCAGCGCAATCCAGTGCATATATCCGTCGCGCTCCGCCGACAGAAAAGGTCGCTGCAAACAAAACCCAAGCGACTGTTCATCGCCGTGAAAACGGATGGTGCCCGCTTCCTTGTCGAACGAATCCTGATCGGTCAGCATCTTCTGCTCGGCCGAAGAAAGCG
The DNA here is from genome assembly GCA_041661845.1 of Kiritimatiellales bacterium. Lineage (GTDB taxonomy): Bacteria > Verrucomicrobiota > Kiritimatiellia > Kiritimatiellales > Tichowtungiaceae > Tichowtungia. The sequence continues at coordinate 15,287 of JBAZTQ010000013.1, forward strand.
TCATCGATTTGGCATCGCGCAAAGCGCCGCCAAGGACCAGATCGAGCGAGCGCAAACGGGTCAGGTGATCCACCGACGACTGAGCCTGATCTACCGAGTCCATTGAATTGCGCAAAACTCCGGCCAGCGACGCGCCGAGAATTCCCAGCAGCGCGAGCGCAACCAGCAGCTCAATCAGCGTAAAGCCGCTGCGCGCCGAAGGCCTGTATACTGTTGAATACTGCCGCATTACTTCGCCGTCCCTATAACTTCAAATCCGTCCAGATGCACTTTGCCGGCAGAAGGTCCGCCTTCGCTGTCGCTCCACTGCACGGTTACCGACAGCCGCACCGGCGTTCCGGTCGAACTGTCCAGCCCCGGCCACTCATCGAGTCCGTCCGTATTAACCTGCGAAACCCAGATGAAGCGATCCTCGGCACCTTCCTTTTCCTCTTCCGGCAGAGACTTCATCCGCCGCAGCGCATTCATCTCGCGGGAAGCGATCCGTACCGCCCGCGAATGATCCTGAAGAAAAGATACATTCTTCAAATGATGTCCCAGCGCCACCAGAACTCCGCCGGCGGCAATCCCGAAGATCGCCAGCGCCACCAGCACTTCCAGCAGCGAAAATCCGGATTTTTTTTTGCGCGTACAGGTAGGGCGAGCTCTCCGAACGAGCCGCTCACACGCAGACGGCTCGTTCGGAGAGCTCGCCCTACCTTTTCCAACAATAGGAATCCGGTTCATTGCGCCGCCTTCCGCCGGACGATTTCCGGCAGCCCGGTTAACAGATCGCAGGCGATATCAATCCGCAATCCGTTGCGCGTCACACTGATTCCGCCGCCGGAGGCGCCGCCCAGATGGGTGAAACTGAAAACCGCCCGGCTGACGCCGTTGGTTTCTGTTCCGTCAACAGGAGTTTCTTTAGGTGCCGGCTCAAACAGCGGCTCCTCGCCGGCGGTCTCCGGCTCAATGTCATTTAAAGCAAATGCCTCCACGGCGATTTCTTCCGGAAACGTCGTTACGCGGAAAAACCGGTTGGTCTCCGGAACCAGATCCGTCAGGCTGCTTCCGTTCGAAAAAAACTCTGCGTTGCCGGCCAGCAGTTTTCGCGCATAACCGGTTTCAACTGCGCAAACGGTACGGGCGGCCGGTTCGACATAAACATCCACTTTCAGTTTACGCTCCATGGCGGCGAGCCGGGCCTCTTTAAACAGCCTGGTCAAGTCACGGGCTTCCCGGCGCAACTGCTGCTTCGGCGTACCGGAGCCCGAAAGCGTGGCAACGGCCACTCCGGTCATGATCAGAATGATGGCCAGCACGACCAGCAATTCGATCATTGTAAAACCTTTGTTCCGGCTCCGGCACATGTTTCTCCGCACCTGCTTATTTCTCATCCAGACTGGAGAGGTCGGCGTTGTACTTTTCGCCGCCCTCCGCTCCGTCCGCGCCTAAGGATTTAATTTCATACGGTTCGCCGTCCGGGCCGGGAATCACATAGACATAGTCATGATCCCATGCATCCCGGAGTGAACGGCTTTTGGTGAGATATTTTCCGGCCCAGTCTTCAACGCCGTCAGGAGCCGTGTACAGTGCCGCTAAACCTTCTTCTTCGGACGGATAACGGCCGACATCCAGCTTGAAGCGTTCCAGCGCATTTTCGAGCGACGTAAAGGAGGCTTTTGTTGCTTTGACTTTGGCTTTGTCTTCTTCTCCGCCGAAGTTCTGCACGGCAATCGTTCCGATCACCATCAAAATCACCAGCACCACCAGCAGTTCAACCAGTGTAAAGCCCGCTCTTGCCTGTTTTCTCTTTTTCATCATTTCATCCTCCCTTTATCCTGCCGACGTGCTCATCGCCATGATGCCCTGCATCATGCTGATGACAATAAACCCGACCACCAGCCCCATTAAGATGATAAAAACCGGCTCGATCACGCCGACCAGCCGTTCCGTGGTGGACGCCACTTTTTCTTCGTAGCGGTCCGCCACTTTATTCAGCATGTTTTGCAGTTCGCCGGACTCTTCGCCCATGGTGATCATACGCGACGCCAGCTCCGGAAATTCCGGACTCGCCTGAAGCAGCGGCCCCATCGGCTGCCCGCCCTGCACGCGGGAATAGACTTCTTTCATCAGCTGGCGCAGGGCCGCGTTACCCAGCGTACTGCCGGTGATCGACAGCGCGGAAAGAATCGGAACCTGCCCGTCGAGCAGCGAACTCATCATGCGGCAGAAGCGGCTGGTTTCCGCCTGAGCAATCAGATTTCCAAGCAATGGAATTTTAAGAATGGTGCGGCCGAAAGCGGCCTGCCCGTCTTCAGAGCGGGTCTTCATTTTATAAACGGAAAACAGACCGGCGCATGCCAGTGGAAAAAGCCACCAGAACGAACGGGTGAAATTACTCATCGCGATCACCGCCCGCGTGGAAGCCGGCAGCAGCCGTCCGCTATCGCCGAACAGCGAAGTCATTTTCGGAACCACAAAAATCATCATCACGCTGACGACGATAACGCCCATGATGACGAGCAACGACGGATAGATCAGCGCGCCGACCACTTTACTGCGCAGCTGCATGCGGCGTTCCAGCAGCGACGCGACCCGGCGCATAATCAGCTCCAGCGCACCGGAAGCTTCGCCGCCGCGCACCATGTTGACAAAAAAGCGTTCGAATATTTTCGGATGCCGCGAAAGCGCGTCCGCAAAAGAAGCCCCGCCGTTCACATCCTGCCAGACGGAAGTGAGAACCTCTTTGAACCGTTTGTGTGTACAGAGATCGGCCTGCGTTTTGAGCACCTGTTCCAGCGGAACCTTGGCATCGAGCAGCGCCGAGGTTTCGATGGCGAAGTCCACCAGCTGCGGCGCACTGATGCGACCGGTCAGCGGGCGGGAAGCCGCACCGGCTGCGCTTTGTTCGCCGGCCGCCGACAGGCTCAGAATCACCAGTCCGCTTTTCTGGAGCGACTGAACCGCCTGCGCTTTGCCGGCCGCCTCCAGCGAACCGTTGCGCGGAGTTCCGTCGGACGTAACCGCTCTGTAGGTAAAACGGATCATGAGATCAACCCCACCGGGTTACACGCCGCACTTCTTCCACCGTGCTGGCACCGGACATAACCGCATCCCAGCCGGACTCGCGCAGAAGCCGCATTCCTTTGGCGCGGGCCAGTTCGCGGATCGGCCCGGCCTCGGCGGTGCGCTGAATGAGCGCACGCATTTCGTCGTCCGCGACCAGCAGTTCATAAAGGCCCTGGCGTCCGTAAAAGCCGGTGCCGTCGCAGCGCTCACAGCCGCGTCCGCGATGCAGCGTGTATTCCGCCTCCGTCGCTTCAGGGAAGTCGGCCAGATGCGCGCCGGTGACCGTGTAGGCTTCCGAGCAGTGCGGACAAACCCGGCGGCAGAGACGCTGCGCCAGCACGCCGCTCAGCGCCGAGGCGATCAAATAGCTCTTCACACCCATTTCCGCCAGTCGCGCAACACTGCCGGCGGCGTCGTTGGTATGCAGCGTACTCAAAACCATGTGACCGGTCAGCGACGCCTGAATCGCCACGTCGGCCGTTTCGCTGTCGCGGATTTCACCGACCATGATGATGTCGGGGTCCTGACGGACGATTGACCGCAGGCCATTAGCGAAAGTCATTCCAATCTTTGGATTCATCTGAATCTGGTTGATGGACGGCAGACGGATTTCGACCGGATCTTCAATGGTGATGATCTTGACCTTTTCGCTGTTCAAATGAGTCAGTGCGGTGTGCAGCGTGGTGGTTTTACCGCTGCCGGTCGGGCCGGTCACCAGAATAAATCCCTGCGGATCTTCGATCATCTTCTTGAAGCCCTGCTGCTCGCGGAGCGGCATACCCAGACTGCCGAACGAAAGTTCAACCTGCTGCTGATTCAGCAGACGAATCACGACATTCTCGCCGTAAATTGTCGGCGTGGTGGCGACGCGCATGTCGAGGTCGTGGCCTTGAATCTGCATCTTGATGCGGCCGTCCTGCGGAACGCGGTGTTCGGCAATGTCGAGACGGGCCAGTAGCTTCAACCGTGAAACCACGGCGGCGTGATGCTTTTTGTCAATCTGCTCCGCTTCATATAAAACGCCGTCCACGCGGTAACGGATGCGCAGTTTATACTCGCCGATTTCGACATGAATGTCGGAGGCGCGCCGCTCAACCGCCTGGGTGATGATCAGATTCACCATGCGGACGATCGGAACTTCCAGCGCCAGATCGCGCAGATGCTCTTCTTCATCACTCCAGTCACCCGCCTCAACCGTCTCGGCATCTTTCATCAGCGTATTGAGATTGTTGTCGGCGAAACTGCGGATCTTGTCCAAAGCAACATCCATCTGTTCGGTGGAAACCACACCCAGCGGCAGCTCTTTTCCGGCCTGCAACCGGATCGCTTCGTAAGCAGACCAGTCGGACGGATCATCCGTGATGACAAACCGCGCCTGTCCGTTTTCGCCGGCCAGCAGCAGAATCCGGTGTTCAATCATAAAGGCGAAAGGAAGATCTTCGGCAATCAGCAGATGCTCTGCCGGGGTGTCGCTGGGGCAGAGCGGCAGATCAAACTGCGTCGCCAGCGCCGCCGCCAGATTGGCCGAAGTTATCTTGCCGCCTTCAATCAGCAGTTCGCCAAGCCGGGTTTTGCCGCCGTCCGCCTGCTGTGCACGCAGCGCCGCCTGAATGTCGTCGCGTCCAACGGCGCCTTGCGCCACCAGAATGTCGCCCAGCTGACGGTACGCCATATCAGTTTCCTTTTGCTTCCGGAGCGGTTGTGTCAGCCGGTGCATCCGCCGGTTTTTTCGGCTCTTCCAGATCATAGAGCTTGCGGACATCTTTCGCCGACATCGCCGCCGTGATCTTCGTGCGGAACTCTTTGGTGAGCGAATCGGTCTCGTCGCGTGTATCGACCACATGGGGCGTGAGGATCATCAGAATTTCTGAGCCGACTTTTTTGGTATGGTTGCTGCCGAACAGCCAGCCGATATACGGGATGCGGCAAAGAAACGGAATGCCGGTTCTGATGGTCTGATCTTTGCTGTTAATCAATCCGCCGAGAATAAGAGTCTGCCCGTCCGCCACCTGCAGGCTGGAGCTGATTTCCCGCGTCGTAAAGGTCGGCGCATTGGTCGGCACGCCCAGCGGTTTTTGAGTATCCGTATTCACCTGACGCTGTATCTGCGAGAGAGCCAGCGTGACGTTTTTATTGTCGTCAATCGTCGGCGTAACCGTGAGCGTCATTTTCGCGTCGTGGTAGTCAAAAGAAAAATTCGATTTCCCGGCATCCGTCTGGCTTTGCGCCTGAACCGGCACTTCATCCCCGAAAGAAACCGTCGCCGCCATGCCGTCGCGGGTCAGCACGGTCGGCGAAGCCAGCACCTGCAGGCGGTTGTCGTTTTCAGCAGCCTGGATGAAGGCCCACTTTTTGTCGCTGGTTTTGAGCAGATAAGACAGTCCGTTATTAGCCGAATTATCCGTCAAAGGCGATATACTGCTGGCAAGGCCGGACTGAAGGCCTGCGGAAGAAAGCCCCTGAGCTGTCGCCCATTCCACGCCTAGATCCGTGCCTTCACTCAGCGTCATTTCAACCAGAACGGTTTCGATCAGCACCTGACGGCGCGGACGATCCAGCTCTTTGATGGTCCGCTCGATATCCCGGTGCTGATCCGGCGTTGCATTGACAATCAGCGTATTGGTTTCCTTATCCGTCAGAATCACCGCTTCCTCTTCCATGTCCGGCGAAGCTTGTGAGCCGGTACCGGAGGAAGCCTTCGCCGGTGTTGCGTCCGCTTTCGGCGCGGCTGCCGGAGCGGCACCCGCAGCTGGTTTCGCGGCTGTACCGGCTTTGGAAGCCGTCGTTTTCTTGCCCGCCGCAGAAGTCACTGTCTGCTGTTTCTTTTGCGTCTGCGTCTGCTTGTAAAGGGTGGAATAGAGCGAGTCGAGCGTCTTGCCGATAGTCTCGGCGCTGATCACCTGCAAGCGGTAGACGCGGGTAACCCGTTCGTTTTCGTCATCCGCACGATCCAGCATCTTGACCCATTTGGTTACCTCATCGACCATTCCTTCGGGAACATTATGGGCAACAATCACATTCAGACGCGGAACCGAAATAAAGCGAAGCGACTCTCCGTCCCCGCCGGTCCGCCCGTAGAAAATCGACGCCAGCTCTTTGGCCATGTCATCGGAGGCGGCGTATTCAAGCGTATAGGGAGTCAGAATCCCCGGAGAAAAATCGACCAGCTTCACCAGTTCCTCCATCTGCGTCAGAAACTGCTGCGTTCCCAGCACCAGCACCATCCGGGAGCCTTTCATGGCGAAAACGCGCGGCGGTTTTCCGCCGACCGTGTTTAAAAACTGTTCCGCCTGCGAAGCGTCGATGCTTTTCAGCTTAATCACACCGATCACCGGCTTGCCGTCGCCGTATTTCTTGTCCTGAAAACCTTCAATCACCGGCCGGATATCGGACGGCGAGAAAACCCAGACGCGGCCGCGCTGTACCTTCTGCACTCCGGCGGTTTCAAGAATCGCGTCGAACAGCTCCTGCTTGTCCTGCACTGTCCAGCGGGTCACATCGCCGGCCCGTACACTCACTTCCTGCGAAACATTCACCGACGGCGAAATGACAAATTCCATGCCGAGGTCGCGGCAGAGAACTTCGATACAGTCCTTCAGCGTGACGTTCTCCCAGTTTACCGCCGTTTCAGAACCTTCCGGAGCCGCGGTCCGGGCCGTTGTCAGCTCGCCGCCTTCCGCGGTGCGCTGAGTGGCGACCGCCTGATCGCGTGTCGCGGCGGCCGCCCGCTGCATCATGAGCTCGCGGAAATAGCCGCCCTGAGGAGGCCCCGCAGGAGAAACGGCGGGTGCCGCACCGGGATCAGCAACCGGAGCCTCCTGCGCAAAGGCATAGAAAAAAGGAACGATCGACAACAGAACCACAACCCGGCATTGATGCATAAGACACCCCACCCTGTTTAAAAAGATTCCCGGCAACTGCCAACAAAGCCCGCAGAGAACCTGCAGGCATCCCGCCACAACTTGTCAATAACGCCGGAAACTACCAGTTTATTTTAAAAAAGAAAAAATATTTCCGGTTCATCCGCGGATAAAAATCCGCTACATTGCCGCCTCATCTCAGCCAAAGGCACGTAAAATGATTTTTGACCGTTTAGAAAACCACACCCTCTATCCGCTGGGCAGCGCATGGAAAACCGCTTTCGACTTTCTGAAAACCGCCACACCGGATCCGGAAGTAAAAAAATATATCCTTCAAGGTGACGGCCTGACCGCCAGTGTGAGCAGCTACAACACCAAAGCGCGCGACGTTGCCAAGCTGGAGACCCACCGCAAGTATGTGGATATTCAGGTACTCATCAGCGGCAGCGAAACCATTGAAATTTTCCCGAAAAAGGGGCTGACCGTCAGCGAACCGTACAATCCTGAAAAGGATGTTGAGTTTTATCAGTCGCCGAAGGAATCACCGGTACAGGTAACCTTGCACCCCGGCGACTTCGTCGTCTTCTTTCCGGAAGACGCCCATATGCCCTGCCTGATGACCGGCAACTCCCCGCAGCCCGTCAAAAAAATCGTCACCAAACTCGCCGTCGAGCTGCTGGACAAGGGTTGCCGAACATACGTGAACTGAGCTTCAAATCAGTTTCCCTGTCCGCCTTCGCTTTTCGGCTCCTGTTCCGGAACCGTAACTTTTTCGGAACCGTGCTGATACCCTTCGATCAGGAACGAGGACAAGATCGGTTCAACAATCGTCCAGGTTTCGTTCCAGCTGCTTTCCGGACTTTCGACAGTAATGATGAAAAGCATATCGTCCCGGTCGTTTGAAACGTACATCTGATGAATCACAACCGGCGGCGCCACCACCGGGGCGCTCCGGAACCGCAGAACATAGGACTTGAACGGCCCGGCACTGGAATTAGCTGTCAGAAGAACCTTATTACTCTCTTTTTCGCTGATCGCCTGCGCCAGATTGACAGCAGCGGTCGAGGGCGGGTATCCGCTGTTTTTGGCGACATGATTGACGAGCTGAACCGTTATCCCGGTATCAAACGACCCTTTTTCTTCTATGGACTCTTTCGAAATCGCATAGAAATGGTTATAGCCATTCTGCTGATGCTTGAAGAACCAGCCGTCGGGCTTGAGAAATGCGGCATCTATTTCGGCCAGCGGCTGCCAGGAATAGCCGTCAGGCGCGGGGGAAAAACTCTGCTCCTTTGACGGCTGCGCCTGTTCATTTTTAAACCGGCTGCCCATCCGGTCCAGATCGTCAAGGCTCATGATCGGCCCGTACATCACGCTATCCAAATCACTGCTCGGGTCATATCCGTAGTGCTGAATCCCGATGCTTTTATACGCCATCTTTTTTAACCGGCTGTAAAGCAGCTCTTCATCCGGACGCTGGTTAAAGGTAACCGGATCCATCCGCGTCGTGGAAATCGGCGTAATCTTGCCGAACCGGTCAAAATGCGCGGAAAAATTATACCGGAGATTGAACGGACGGCTGTTCAGATCGCGGTCCAGCAGAACAAGAAAGGTCGTATTGTCCAGATCGCCGGGAAGGCGGCGGATCACCCCGCGTGCGGCCCAGGCGATTTTGCCGGCATCGTACTGCTTCTGCTTTTCGTTAACCATCGAATCGGAATAGCCCATATGGGTCGAGACGGTCACCGAAAGCCCCAGCTCTTTCTTGATATCTTTTTCCAGCCGGTTTGCCCGCTCCATCGGAAACCCATACATCGGAATCAGATAAACATCGGGAACTTTAACCGGCTTATCCGATCCGCCCAGACGCGCACCGGAACCGTCCGTGCCGGTGGATGGTTGATTGGTAGCGACACAGCCGGACAAAATCAGCAACCCGAAAATCAACAGCAGGTTTTTTTTCATAAATTATCTCCAAAAGCACAAAATGCAACGGCGGTAGCAATCAAGGCGAAGAGCCTGCTGTCGATTGCCACGATTCATCACAGGATAGACCGCTCCCTCGTATTGGATTCGCACTTCTCTCACCATCGTCGCGACCTAACGCCCCGCGCCCGCCGAGTCAATTAGTGAATTATCGGACTGACCCGAATGGCACTAAGTTAAGGGTTTTTGGCATGAAAAACCGGAGAAAGCAACCAATACATCTTTTGATTTCATTGGAGTTTTCGCACATTGTCCGCTCTTTTTTCGAGGGCTGTCCGGCTGAAACGGGCTTAACTTAGTGCCATTCCGGACTGACCCCGTTCCCTGACCCCGTTCCCGTTCCTTCCTGACCCCGTTCCAGCTTGCGCCAAAAATCAGCCCGTTCTTCATCCTGCTCGTAAAATGCATAATAGGTAGATAATTTTTGAGCGGCCTTTTGATCGCCATTCGAAGCTTTACGTTCCAATTTCTTTACTTGCTGCGGATTTAAATAAAATCTCTCGTTTCCAGACCTAAACCTATTTTGAAAGCATCCAAAAAAAAATACGACGAAAAACATTAAAGCTACAGACTGAATATATTTTTTCATACAAACACATTCCTACTTTACATTGGTAATCTTCACAGCACCAGTTGCATCAGATTGCGGAACTGCTGTAGGTTTTTGATAAATTCTATTCCCTTTTCCATCAAACGTATCCATCGTCCCCAAATGATCCAAGTCGGGCTGAGTTGCTGGAGTAATATGCAAAAGCCGTTCCCACCAAGTTTGGTTCGGTTTTATTTCTGGTGCCACAAAATATTTTCCATCACTACCCATCCATAATGTGTCACTTGGTGCTATGACAGGCTTTCCTAGAAATTTTGCGAGCTGTGATGCAAAAGAATTTACACCTTTACCCGTTGAGCAGGAGTAGAGAACTACCACCTTAGTGGCTGCGAAATCTGTGCGAGTAGTTATCTCTTGAGCAAGCATCTGTGGTGTGATCCATTGTCCAGTGTTATCATCCCTTCCGTGCCGAGAGTTTCCGTGCATTCCTACGGTAATTCGATCCCCCGAATCCGGGGCACGTTCTACCCACCTGCGCAAAGGATCGCTTCCGATTCCAAAGATGCCTCCCTTATCAAAATAATTTACATCAACGAGTCCGAAGGGATCGATGAAACCGAGCGGGTCTCCGCTCACATACGCAAAGAAATTGTATCCTCCATCGAATCGAATGGGGTCGCTATTCAGAAAGCGACGGATGTCCGGCGAATAGTAACGCGCCCTCATATAAAGCAGGCCATTACCATCAGTCTGCACACCATACTCACCGACATACAGAAATGGTGTGTCAGTAGTTCCTATTCGATGAGTAACCGTTCCATACGGTGAATACTCAATTCGATCCGTAACGGTTTCGCTGTCGTCGGTTAGCGCAACGGTCGAGCCGATCTGGTCATAGTGGTAATAGCGCACTTCACTGCTCTGGCTGACTTCATATTCCAGCCCGAGGCCGTAGACGTAGAATGTCTTCTGCCCGTTTTTGTCCCGCATCAGCACCTGCGACAGTGAGGAGTTGGGGTTGACGGTGTAAGAATTCGTAGTGATGAGCGATGATTGATGAGTGATGGAACCAATGCGGTTGCCGGAAACATCGTAAGAAAATTCTGCCCACGAATTACTCGAATCAACACGAATGAGAAAGTTGCGGGTGTTATAGACGCAATTGGTTACCTGTTCTCCGTTGCCAGTTAGAGGGTCAGAAGCAAAATATAAAATCGTCCCCGGCCCTAATGGAAAAGTATTCACGCATTCTTCCTGACAGCGTTCTTGAACAAACCTAAAGCCTCAAGCCCTGAAAACGCCTCTTCACCTCAACCAGGAATTAGCGAGTTCGCACCAAATACTAGTCGGATCCGGCATTACTTCTTCTGGTACCACTTGCCGTCAGCGCCCTGAAGCCAGTCGCCGGAAGCGGCCTGTTCGACAATCTGCAAGGCGCGGCGACCGGCCACGTTGGCCGTGCTGGCGCCTGAACCGCGGGCGATCTCGGCATAGGCCGCTTTACGGTCGGCATTTTCGGCATCCACCACGGCTTGATCTGCACCCTCTTTAACGATACCGAGCAAACCATTGGCCTTTTCGCCGATCACGCCGCTGGTTTTAAGCGCGCGGATTTGCGGTGCCCGCTGGATCATCCGTTCTTTTTCACCGGCGGCAAACGACAGCGCGGCGCAGGAAAGTACCAAAGCAACAACCGGAACCAGTTTGAAATTTATGACTGTTTTTTTCATGGGAATTCCTCCTTTGAATTTCTGTTTTATTTTTTCTGCTGCGGTTCAGCTTTAGCGGCGGCCTGATCAACGTCGCCGAAGAAATTGTCCAGCTCCCGGTCGATCTTGAGATTGATGTCGAGCGTGATGTGAATGGGCTTCACCTCATGCGTCATATCCACCCGGTGCCGGGTATAACATCCGGTTGCGGCCAGCAACAGTACCAGTCCCGCCCATATCATTTGTTTACTCATGAATGTCTCCTTGTCCCGCTACGGCTGCCCTTTGAACAGATTCCACTGTTTATTGATGCCGGAAGCATAGCAGAGCAGCTGATTCAGCGGAACGGTTAAATTCAGTTTGAAACTCATCGGCTGCCGGATACCTCGTCCGGGACGAAGATCAATCTTCACATACGTGCCGCTGCGGGAATCATATTCGTAAGGCAGAACATTGACCGGCTGTCCGGACGCCTCAATTTCTATCCGCAGATTTTCGCCCTCGCTGTTAAGCGTCATCGTAATCCAGTCGTAGTTGAATGAAGCCAGCGCCGCCGTAACCAGCCCGATCTGACCTTCTTCAAGAGAGCCGGGCGGAAGCAGACCGGCGGCGGCCTTCGTTCCGCCGAGCGAAAACGTTCCGCCCTTACCCGGCGTGGTAAACAGGAACCCGCGGTCAATACTCAGCCCGTTTTTTGTCCACTGCACCGGAAGCCGTCCATTCAGCTCCCCGCCCGCCGAAAAGCCGGTCAGTCCGCAGGCGGCAAGCACCTGTTCCAGCGAAAGGCGGTCGCAGAAGAGCCGGACAGAAACGTTGGTTGAATCCGGCCCAAACCGCGCGCTGTACAGACTGACCCGGCCCCCGCACCAGTTAAACTCAAGGTCTTCAAGAAAAACGGTCGAATCCGGTGCCAGCTGATAGTGCATGCGGATCTGATCCAGCCGTAACTTGCCGACAGACAGACTGTCCGCCGTCAAGCCCTGCCCCGGTTGCGAGCGCAGTTCGCCCGGAAACCGCATCGTGCAGGCCGCATTCAGATTGCTGAGACTCAAGCTGTGCGCCGGAAAATCAAGACTGCCGACAGCCAGCGACAGTACGGCTTCCGTACCGGACTTGCCGCCGGAAATATCCGCCTGAACCAAACCGGAAACGAGTAAACTGTCCACACCGGAAACCAGTCCGCCCAGCTGAACCGGTGAGCCGTCCGCGGCGGCCAGAGGAACCCGCACCGCGCACGTCCAGACCGGATTCGTCGGCAGGCCGGCGACCTGTGCATCGACCGACGCGCGGAGCAGTCCGTCCTGCAACGGAATCTCTGTCGTCATCGCGCCTTCGCTTCCGGCCATACGGGCGGTTGCACAGAACGGCCCGGCACTGAAGTCGCCGGAAGTCACGCGGGAGCATTGCGCTAACACATCCGCCTTAACGCCGCCGCCGGAAAAATCAATATCGCGGGCGGTGATATCCGCCTCAAACACAACATCCGGGCCGGAAATAATTTTCCCGCGAACCAGCGGAATCCGCCCGTGCATCAGCGTCCAGAGATTGTAAGCCGCCTCAACCCGGGACACCCGCACCGTGCGCCCGCTCCCGGCGTCGGCCAGCAGATTGCTGACAACCAGCCCGGTATAACGCAACTCATCCAGACGGCCCGACTTTACCGGACAGTCCGGAGCGGCGAACCGGCGCGGCAGCACAGCGCGGTTCACCGTCCATTTGATCGCGCCCGGCAGCAGCACGAAAAACAACGATAGAAAAACAGCCGCAAACAAAAGACGCCGGATCCGGCGCTTGCGCGGTACATCTTTGCTTTTCGTCTCATTCATAAATGGGTGTGCCCCGGACAGGGGTCGAACCTGTAACCCTCAGATTCGAAATCTGATGCTCTATCCGATTGAGCTACCGAGGCAACAGGAACCAATATGGACTATGAATGATGAACTATCAAAGCGGAAACCGCATCCGCTGCTCCGCTACACAGGATGGCTCCAGATTATTTACAAAAACCGGAAAGATAAATCCGGCGTCACTGACAGATTTTAAACACCGGATTATGCCGGCAAACCCAAATTTTCCGAAAGCAATTCCCGGACGGCGGCGAGCATTTCTTCCAGCTTGACCGGTTTTTCAAAAATCCGGGCGGCACCAAAGGATTTCGCCTGTTTCAAAAAATTAATCGGCAAGGATTTCATTCCTCCGGATATCGCAATGACCGGAACATCGACGGCAAGTTCGAGGTGCAGCTTCCTGATCTCAAGAAGAAATTCCAGCCCGTCCATTTCAGGCATTAGGATGTCGGTGATGACAAGATCTGTCTGACGCTTCTTTAATAAAAGTATTCCTTCCCGTCCGTTAGCGGCCGACGAAACACTGTGGCCGGAACTTTCCATAAACTGCTCAAAAAGCTTACGGACAGCCGGTTCGTCGTCAATAATCAGAATATGCGCCATAAACAGGGCTCCTCTGCTTTGTTTTTCAAAATTCAGAATCCTTAGCAGCCATGCGGACAGCCGTTCTCACAGCGATCATCATGGCAGTTAAGTTTTTACAACATTCGGAAAAACACCGCACGTCAGGATGACGCCTGAAGTTTGTGAGGTGAACGGCCCTACAGGAACCCTGCACGGAATCCTGCGGGAAAAAAGACGGCATGAGCTGTACGGGCCAATGAACCTAAGCGGAAGTCAACATAACCAGACCTGACCATTCGCCGTCGCCGTCGCGCACAATTTCGCGGCCGCCCAGCCGCACGAACGTATCGGCCACGCCGTCGAGTTCGACTTCGCGAATACCTGTCAGCAGCAGATATTTTCCCGCCACGCGCAAAAGCGTCGCCGCGTTGTCGATCAGCAGCGACGCGTAAATATTGGCGCAGACGATGTCGTATTTTTCATCCGGCCAGCCGTCGGTAATGTCGTGCTGCCGGAAGGTCACTTTATCGGCGACGCCATTGGCCTCCGCGTTCTCAGTCGAACACTCCACACAGATCGGATCAAAATCCACGCCGAGCGCCTGTTCGATACCCAGCTTGACGGCGGCGATGGCCAGAACGCCGGAGCCGGTGCCGACATCTAGCATTGTCTTCGCGCCGCTTTGCGGAACAAACCGGTCGAGCTGCTCCAGACAGAAGCGCGTCGTAAAATGATTGCCCGTGCCGAAGCTCAGTCCCGGATTGATCATGATTTCAATTCGTTTCCCGCTGACTCCTGACTCCTGATTCCTGCCCTTTGACTCGGCGAGCCACGGCGGAACTACGCGAAGTTGCTTGCCGATATCCATCGGTTTGAAATGCTTTTTCCAGCTTTCGGCCCACTCTTCGGCGGCATACTCGCGGATCGCGCGGCCTTTGACAGGAAACTGTTCCAGTGCCCGCGCGGCGATTTCCGCTTCGATCGTGTTGTCAAAATAGATTTCGAGCGCGCATTCAACGCCGCCGGGTTTTTTCAGCTCGACGACTGTTTTCCCCAGATTTTCTGCCACCCAGTCGCTGATTGGTTCCGCCGCGCTCTGCGCCGTCATCAGTGTTAAAATTGCTCCGCCTGCCGGTTTTTCCGTTTTCATGTGCAGGCTTATACCGTAAATTATCCGCCAATGAAAACTGTTGTGACAGAAACTGTGCTTCTGGGCCGCGAAGCGTTTGAAACGCTCGGCGAAGTGGTGGTCGTCCCCGACCGGCAGATCGTTCAGGAACAGCTTAAAGATGCCGATGTGCTGATCACCCGGTCGCAGAGCAAAGTAACGCCGGAACTTCTCGAAGGTTCTTCTGTACGTTTTGTCGGCACCGCCACCGCCGGTTTTGAACATATTGATTTCCAAGGTTTGGAAAAAGCCGGCGTCGGCTGGTGCGCCGCGCCGGGCTGCAACGCCGACAGCGTCGCCGATTACATGACCGCCGCACTGCTGGTGCTTCATACCAAACACGGTGTCGAACTCGCCGGAAAAACCATCGGCATCATCGGCGTCGGACAGGTCGGCTCGCGCGTCGCAAAACGCGCGGAAGCGCTCGGCTTGCGCATCCTGCTCAACGATCCGCCGCGCGCCGCGCGCGAAGGCTCCGCCGGATTCCAATCTCTGGAACCCCTGCTGGCGGAAGCCGACATCGTCACGCTCCATGTGCCGCTGACCGCAGGGAAACCGTGGCCGACTTTTAAAATGGCCGCCGGCCGTTTTTTCGAACAGATGAAGCGCGGCGCGGTTTTCATCAACGCCGCGCGCGGCCGGGTGACCGACTCCGATGCGCTGCTTCTGGCGAAAGAACGCGGCATTGCCGCTCATGCCATACTCGACGTCTGGGATCCGGAACCGGCCGTCCGCGCCGATGTGCTGAAGGCGGCAACCATCGGAACGCCGCATATTGCCGGCCATTCCTTCGAGGGCAAACTGAACGGAACCGTTCAGGTTTACCGCGAAGCCTGCCATTTCTTTGAAGTCGAGCCGGTCTGGAATCCCGCGCTGCTGCTGCCCGCCGTGGCCGTGCCGGAACTGAAAATCGATTCGCGCGGCAAAAGCGGTCTTGAGGTGCTGGCGGAAGCAGTCGCGGCGGTTTATGACATTGAAGCCGATCAGTTAACTGAAGAAACCATCGGACAGTTTGACAAACTGCGCGCGAACTACGGTGTGCGGCGCGAGTTCAAGAATACCGCCGTCTTCCTGTCTGAGAACCAGCCCGGACTGCTGAAACGCATCGCAAAAGCCGGATTCACGCTTCCGGCTGCCTGCGCACCAGATAACGGGTAAGGCAGAGGCGGCATTTCATCAGCGCACTGTTTGGAATCAGCCAGCGCACAATTCTTCCGCGACTGATACGATGAGCGGACTCGGTTCGCCCGCAAACGGGACAGCGATTCTCTGAATAGACTTTAAGACGCATCACCGGCACCTCCCTGAAAAACGGGGTGAGTGTACGCCATTACAACAGAAAGAAAAGAGATTTGTGGGGGCGTCCCCTACAAAAACAGAGCGGTCAGCGGTAATTAAAAAGCTGATCCAGTTTATAAGTCTCTCCGGTACAAGCGGAAAGAGCTGTAACGATCTTATCCTGAATATTCCGTGTCAGGCGACGTCCCTTACGTCCTTTCTGTACCTGCTTATGCGTCAGCCCGTCTTTCGATGCCGCCACCAGGTCGTGGTTTTTCAGCCCGCGCTCTTCCATAATCTTATCGAGAGGCTGTACGCCCAGATCCAGTTCTTTGTCGTCCATCAGTTCTGCTCCATTACTTTATCGACGGCCGCCAGCACCGTTTTTACGTCATGCATTTCGTTGAGATGCTGCAAAAGGTCACGGCGCCCGCGCAGTCCTTTGATGTACTGCGCCAGATGCGGGCGGAAGTGCAGGCAGGCCGCCTGCTCCGGAATGTATTTGGTTTTGCAGCGCCGTCCCTGCGCCGTGGCGGAAGTCATTTCAACCAGCCGCAGCAGATGCGTTGCGATAACATTGCGCCGCTGTTCCAATGACGGCGGTTCCGTCGCCGGATTTTTAATTTGGTTAAACAGCCACGGATTGCCGACCGCGCCGCGGCCGATCATTACGCCGTCAACGCCCGACCCCCGCACCATTTCGTCCGCTTCCGCCGGCGTGGTAACGCCGCCGTTTCCAATCACCGGAATTTTCACCGCCTGTTTAATCTGGCCGAGCTTCTCCCAGTCAGCCGGGCCGCCGTGAAAGTTGGAGGCGTAGCGTCCGTGCACGGCAATCATGTCGGCTCCGGCATCTTCGACGATTTTGGCAATCGTCAGGTGGTCCGGAAACGCCGGGCTGAAACCGATACGGGTTTTGACGCTCACCGGAAGTGATACCGCTTTCTTCACCGCGCGGACAATCTCGCCGATCTGTTCCGGCTCTTTCATCAGCGCGGCGCCCGCGCCGCGCCGGACGACTTTTTTAACCGGGCAGCCGCAGTTCAGGTCGATCCAGTCGAAGGTGCCGAGCTGTTCGATGTATCGCGAAGCTTCGACCATCGCTTCGACCGACTTACCGAAAATGTGGCCTGCAATCGGATGGTCGAATTTGGAAACTTCCAGAAATTGGAACGTTTTCTGCGAATCACGGCGGATGCCTTCGGCACTGGTGACTTCGGTATAGCACGCACCCGCGCCCTGCTCTTTACAGATCGAACGGAACGCCGCGTCGGTGTAACCCGCCATCGGCGCAAGCACCGCCGGGAAGTCGATCGTCACCGTTCCGAATTTTAGAGGTTTCAAATTCATAGAGCCGGAGAATTAACCACGGAAAACTCGCGGTGGCACGAAAAATAGTTGCGTACGCCAAATTGACGTAAGGCGTACGTTCCCGTACTCTCCATACAGAGGTGGCAATATGACTGTTACAGCATCCGTGCTTAGAAAAGACATCTACCAGTTACTGGATCAGGTGCTGGCGACCGGCAAGCCGCTGACCGTGAAACGGAAAAGTGGAATCGTGAAAATTGTTCCGGACAAACCGGTGTCTAAAATTTCAAAGCTTGAGCGGCTTAAAAAGCATGATTGTATTATCGGCGATCCGGAAGATCTGGTGCATATCGATTGGTCGGGAGAATGGAAGCCGTGATGTTGTATCTGGATACGCATACCGTGATTTGGCTGTACGCCAAGGAGCTGGGTCGTTTTCATAAAAACACCTTACAGTATATTGAAGAATGTCCGCTTTATATCTCACCGGCTGTTCTGCTTGAACTTCAGTTTCTGGAGGAAATCAAACGGATTGATGCAGACCCCATGCTGATTTTCCAAACATTGGAAGAGACGATTGATCTTCAGCTCTGCGACCTGGCCTTTTCGAAGGTGATCACCGGCGCCTTGTCTCAGTCATGGACACGCGATCCGTTCGACCGGATGATTGTCGCTCAGGCTTCCATTCAGAACGCCGCCCTGCTTACTAAAGACAGGGCGATCCTCAAACACTATGCTCAAGCCTGCTGGAAATAAAACCGTGTCGCGCAGTTAACAAAAACCCGGTCTGGATAAAAATGCCGCATCATCATCCACGTACATTTTGATATCGAAAAGTACTTTCTTGACGAGAGATTTTGCGGTCGTTCTTTCAGAAGGAATGCCGTGTCGAGTGCCGGGATTTTCACCATCACAACATAGTAAAATTGAACCGTTTTCTCTCATAAGTACAACCGCCACTGTGCCGGCATCATTTACCTTGTATTTGAACATCGAGAAATAGCGGAACTTTTTGCATGTCGTTTGGATTATCCAAATCGAAGGCAGAATATCCCCCAATACGATAATGTTGATCATCAGAGATGGTAAATCGCTTTTCGCAATCAAGGACTTCTCTGGCCAATTTTCCCGCTTGCACACTCCTTTAAACATCGGTGGAAAAGGCTTCTACGTGCGAATCAGCGCCAAAACTTCATCGCGCTTCTGTTCCATCTGCGCCTTGGTTTTTGCTTCAAGGTTGAGGCGGACGAGCGGCTCAGTGTTGGATGAGCGGACGTTGAACCACCAGTCGGCGTATTCGTAGGAGTTGCCGTCGAGCTGGAATTTGTGCGCGTCGCCGTACTTGGCGTCGAGTTTTTTGAAAACCGTCTGCACGTCGGCGACCTTGGAGTTGATTTCGCCGGAACCGCAGTAGCGTTTAAGCGGCTTGATGAGCTGGGAAAGCGTCTTGCCGGTTTTGCTGATGAGGTTGGCAACACAGATGGCGGCCAGCGACGAGCTTTCGGTGTAGTAGTTGTCGCGGAAGTAGTAGTGACCGGAGAGTTCGCCTGCGAACACAGCGTCGGCTTCGCGCATCTGCGCTTTGATGAACGCGTGTCCGACACGCGACATCATCGGCCTGCCGCCCGCTTCTTCAATTACTTCTTTGACGGCCCAGCTGCTGCGCAGGTCATAGAAGATGGCCGCGCCGGGAAATTTTTCGAGCATGGACTGCGCGACCAGCGCGGTGATCATGTCCATGGTGACAATGTCGCCGTTTTCGTCGAGGAAGCCGGCGCGGTCGGCGTCGCCGTCGAAGGCGATGCCGAAGTCGTACTTGCCCGCTTTAAGTTTGGCGGAGATGTCATGCAACGTGTGCAGGTCGAGCGGGTTGGCTTCGTGGTTCGGGAAGGTTCCGTCGAGCACGTCGTACATCGGCGTGATGTCGAACATTTCTTTGGTGAAGACGCCGCCTTCGGAAACGCCCATGCCGTTGGCGTAGTCGATGACGACTTTGAGCGGCTTCTTCATGTCGGCGAAGGTGCGGATGTGGGCGAAGTATTCCGGCTTAATGTCATAGGTGGTCACCTTGCCGGGCTTTGCGGCCGGAGCGTCAAAAGACTGTTCGTTGACGATGCGCTCGATGTCGGCAATGCCGGTGGCCCCGGAAATCGGAATCGCCAGCTCGCGGCAGAGCTTCATGCCGTTCCATTCGCCGGGGTTATGCGAGGCGGTGATGATGGCGGAGCCGTCGGCACCGAGCTCGCCGTTGGCATGGTAGGACATCGGCGTGGAAACCAGCCCGATGTTGATGACGTCAACGCCCTGCATCGTCAGACCTTTGGCCATGGCGTTGAATAACGGAGTCGAATGCGGACGCATGTCGTGGCCGATAACGAAAGTTTTCGGCTTCAGGAAGGTGGCGACAGCGCGCCCGATTTTGAAGGCGATGTCGTCGGTCAGGTCTTTGCCATAGATTCCGCGGATGTCGTATGCTTTGAAAATTCCAGCCATGATTTTCTCCTGTTTTAAAAATGAGCGTTCTTTTTACTGAGCTTGCGCCGGCGGTTCAACAAAACCTTCCAGATAAAATGTAACGGCCGGAGTTTCCGACTCATAGGGCAGAAGATAAATCGTCTTCTTCTGCTCGCCGGAACGGCGGACGGCGGTGAAGACCGCCGTCAATTCAGCCGTTTCGCCCGGCCCGATCATCCGTTTGCTGATCCGGGCCTTGGTGCAACTGCAGGTGGTACGCGCCAGTCCGGCAATGAACGTGGTGTCGCCTTCATTGCGAACGGTAAAGACATTGGTCACCACCGCCGACTGATCCACACGACCGAACTGATACACCGGCGCATCGCAGACCAGCTTCGGGCCGGTCACTGCACTTCCAACCGTTGGAAGAATCAGCAGCGGCAGAATAACGGCCATCAACTTGTGCATATTAACTGTTTTCATCGTCTAACCAGCTCTCCGGTTTTTTCCAGTTTTTCTAAAAATACGGTGAAAGGATGATTCCTCATCGAATCACGCGGATCAAACGACAATGTCAGCCCGCAATCCGGACACTCAAGCGCGTTGTTCACAGTCGCACCGCACGCCGGACAGGTTCCGCTGACGGCTTCTGCCGGCGCATCAAGGAACCCGTAGTAGGATTTAATCACCTGAACCGCATCCGCAAGCCGGTCATCCGGAACAGAAAACAGAAAACCTACATATCCCCGGCCAGAGGCGGAAACACTCTGCTCATAAGAGATGCCGGCATCCCCGAGCATGACCCCGATCTCTTCGGATTCAGTGAGAGAAAACTGTGGAATTTCAGCCATTGGTATTGTTCCTTAAAGAAGACTCTGCTGTGAATTGCCGGGCGTTAATCCGAACAGGTCGAAGCCGCGCGGCAGAACAACGCGGCCCTGCGGAGTGCGTTTGATAAAACCTTCCTGAATCAGGTACGGCTCATAAACCTCTTCAATCGTGTCGGCCTCTTCGCCGACCGAAACCGCCAGCGAACTGATGCCGACCGGGCCGCCGCCGAATTTTTCGATGATGGTCTGTAAAATCCGTTTATCCATTTCGTCGAGGCCGCTGTCGTCGATTTCAAGCAGCGCCAGCGCTTTGGCTGCGACTTCGGCGGTGATGATGTTATCGGCTTTGATCTGCGCGTAGTCACGGGCACGGCGCAGCAAATTGTTGGCGATACGCGGAGTGCCGCGCGAGCGGCGGGCGATTTCGAGCGCGCCGTCCGGCTCGATATCCACATTCAGAATGCGCGCAGAGCGGACGATGATTTTCTTGAGCGTCGCCGCGTCATAGTAGTCGAGCCGGTTGACGAGGCCGAAGCGCGAGCGCATCGGCGCGGAGAGCAGTCCGCTGCGGGTCGTTGCGCCGATCAGCGTGAAAGGCTGAATGTTCAGCCGAACGGAGCGGGCGTTCGGCCCTTGATCGATGACGATATCGATGACAAAATCCTCCATCGCGGAATAGAGATATTCCTCAACCGATTTCTGCATACGGTGGATTTCGTCGATGAAAAGAAAATCGCCTCGTTCCAGGCTGGTGAGCAGTCCGGCCAGATCGCCGGGTTTGTCGATGACCGGGCCGGAGGTGCATTTGATATTGGCACCCATTGCTTCGGCAATGATGTAGGCCAGCGTGGTTTTGCCGAGGCCGGGCGGACCGGAAAGCAGCGCATGGTCGAGTACGTCGTTGCGCGCTTTAGCCGCCTGGACAAACAGCTCCAGCCGTTCTTTAATTTTTTCCTGCCCGGTAAAATCAGCAAACCGCGAAGGGCGCAACTTGATGTCGAAATCCTTGTCCGGGCGGTTCAGCGTGGTGACGGTGTGTTCCATAGAGAAGTTCCTAAGGCATTAGGCACATAGGCACAAAGTTAATCTTTCAGTTTGGTGATCAGACTGCTGAGCATACGCTCAACTTCACGGCTTTGACCATAGAGTTCCTCAAATCTCTCTTTTGTTAGATATTCCAGATTAAGTGCGATCTCAAGCTGTGTTTGCAGTTCAAACACGGATCCCATGGCAATCTGAAGGAACCGGAGATAATCACCGGTTGAACGTCGGCCATAACCTTCCGCAATGTTACTTGGAATAGAAACTGCAGCGCGTTGAATCTGCGATACCAGAGCATAGGTTTCATTCTTTGGGAACTGTACAGCACAACGGTACACCGCCGTCACAAGGCTCATCGCCTTCTGCCAGACCACCAGATCCCGATATGTTTTTATCTCTCCCACTTTGCTCTGCCCCTTTGTGCCTATGTACCTCTGCCTCTATGCCCCTCAACTCTTCAATTTATGTTTTCGGGAAGCCGGCGGCAGAAAGTTTTCACCAGTCACCACGCTCCGTCCGGTTTTCTGCTCCAGTGCAAGGCGCGCATTTTTGGCGATCTTCCCGCCCTTTTTACCCGCTTCGGAATTTTCGATCAGGCCGGCTGCCTCAACACTCTCGGCAATCTGGCGGGTGGAAAGCTCAGCCAGCGCAGTAAAGATCAGTTCCGCTTCGCTCATATGATCGCGCAGATTCTGGGTTTTTAGTTCCTTGAGCTGCTTATGCTTTTTAACCGAAACTCCGCTCCATTCCTGATGAATAATATTGGTCAGAATCGCGTATTCGTCTTCGCCTTTGACCTCATGCTCTTTCCAGTAATCCGTCAGCTTATTGCGGGTTTCCTGCCCCGTCATCCGCTGCTGAATCCACTTCTCGCTCCGTCCGTGCTGCTTCCAGAATTCCCGGGCGCGATCCAGAGACCGCGC
Source organism: Kiritimatiellales bacterium (assembly GCA_041661845.1). GTDB lineage: Bacteria > Verrucomicrobiota > Kiritimatiellia > Kiritimatiellales > Tichowtungiaceae > Tichowtungia. The sequence continues at coordinate 37,859 of JBAZTQ010000013.1, forward strand.
CGGGTCGCTCATATCCTGAATCCGCTCATAGCCCACCTTGGCAAGCCACTGCTTAAAAGGTTCCGCCTTGGGCGAAGGAATGGACTGAATAATCCGAAAGAGTCCCTGAACATCCGCACAATCCGTGGCGTATCTCTTTCCATCAGAAGAGATAAGCTTCAGTTGTCGACAAATTGTCGACAACTCAAATCCGTCCTCGGCTTTAACCCGCGTCTTCATCTTGAACCAGTAATCCCGTGAATTCGCGCTGCCCGTTAACGCGGCAACGACATCCACCACGGAGAAAAACCAGGTCTCCGACTTCTCGTCATAAACCCGGCGGATTTTATGATCCTCAAAAGCCACCAGTGATTTTTCGGTTTTCATATCCATTTATCCCGTTCGCAAAAAAATCCAATCGCCAACCATCTATCTATCAACACGTTAATTAAAATTACGAATTAGACGGATCCCTTTCCGCCCTAACTGATATCTATCCCAAATTTAATTTCACGGCTAACGCCATGCGGATGATATCCTCCACCGAAGTTCCCGATTCCAATTTGAGCGCTTTGACCATTTTGCGGGCGTCGTCCTGTTTGTAGCCGAGAGAGATAAGAGCGAGCGCGGCGTCGCGCAACCGGCTGTCGCCGGGTAAGTCGTCGGAGCCGGCCAGCGTTTCGAGCGCTTCGCCCGCCGAAAATTTATCGCGCAGTTCGACGATGATCCGTTCGGCGGTTTTTTTGCCGATACCGGAAATAGAGGAAAGCCGTTTGACGTCGCTTTCAATCAGGGCGGTTTTGAGTTCGCGAACCGAAAGACCGGAAAGCGCGGCGACGGCAATTTTCGGGCCGACGCCGCTGACACCGAGCAGCAGCATGAACATCCGGCGTTCGTCCTCAGTGGCGAAGCCGAACAGCGCCTGTGAAACTTCCGTGATGTGATGATAGATCAGGATGCGGGTTTTCGTCCCTTCGGGCGGCAGTCGGTCGAAGCTGCTGAGCGGAACGAGCACTCCGTAGCCGATGCCGCCGACGTTCATCACAGCGCGTCCGGGCTGTTTTTCTTCGAGAATGCCTTCGAGGAAAGTAATCATGGGCGGCAATCTAACAGGCTCTGCCCGCTTTTCCAAGCATTGGAAAAACAGATCCTCAAAGGCTTTTGATGAATGTGAGACAGACACTCCTGTCTGTCCTCTGAAGAATGAACAGACAGGAGTGTCTGTTCCACGAACAACCCGCGCGGGAGATGGCAAATCCGTTTAAACAGAAAAGCCCCGCCCCGAAGTTTCGGGGCGAGGTTATTCGGCTCCTGGTGCAAGAAGCTGTTACTTCTTCTTGGCAGCTTCGCGGGCACGCACTTTGAGGCGTTTGTTGCGAAGTACACGGCGGCGCTGTTTGGTTCGTTCTTTAAGTTGTTGTCCCATAGTGGGGAGAGCTTTTATCTGAAGGAGCGTGTGCCGTCAAATGCTTTTGCTAAAAACTGGATTTTACCGGTTCGCGTCTTAGAATGCCCCGCATGAATCACCGCCGAAACAGCCGTAAACCTTGGATTATCACCGCTCTGCTGGCCGTCACCCTGCTGGGCATGATGCTCTCGCACTGCCGAAAAGTTGAAAAAGATTACCCGCGCGACGAAGCGCCGGAACTCGAAGAAACATGGTCCTGCGGCAGCGGCAACGTTAAAGTTGCACGCATTCCGCTCGACGGCGTCATTATGCGCACCGAAGAAGACGGTCTCTTTACCGCCCGATCCGATATGGTCGCCGGCATCCTCACGCAGGTGCGCG
>JBAZTQ010000014.1:0-39500 GCA_041661845.1 Kiritimatiellales bacterium
AAGGAGGAAGACATGGCAGTTCAGGAAGCAACGGGTTTCTGTAAAACATGCAACAGACAGGTGATGATCCGAAGAAAAGGTACGAATCACATTTTGCATCTGATTTTGACAATTTTTACGGCGGGGTTTTGGCTCCTTATCTGGATATTGTCATCCATTAAGATCGGCGGTTGGCGTTGCACGATATGCGGAAGAGCAGTTTCCCGCGATTTATTGAAATAGGCATCACTTCTACTTGAAGCTGGACGGGTCAGCCGTCGGACTTCACGGGGGATATTCCGGTAAATTGTTTGTGTTGGGAAAGTGACTTTGGCGGGATCCCGAAAATGTAGCGGAAACATTCGAGAATTAAGAGGAAAGATGAATAGCGCAGAACATCGTTTCGGTGACGATGAGAAGAAAAAACAACAAAGAGAAAGGAACCTATATGGCTGGCCCAGTGTATTGCAACATATGTCAGAGGAATGTTACCAAGGAGAAGAAATTTAATTGGCTTGTCGCCATATTTCTTTGCGGAGTCTTCTATCTCCCGATCTATTTGTTACAGACGGCAAAATGCCCGATCTGTAAAGGGCATAGTTTTGGACCCGCCAAGGCCAATAAAATCGGCTAATCGAACATGATGTCGTGTTTGCACAAGCATGTTTCGCGAATCAGGTGGAGTATGCTTGTGTCTCACCACGCCCCATGTGACTATGATCGGACATTAACCCTTTTCGGCGTTCGCATCTGCACGCGTTGCCTAGGTATGTCGGGCGGTTTGCTGGCCGGGTGTTACACCCGACAGGTATTCGTTGATATTTCTGATGTGTGGCTTTTCATAGGCGGTCTCTGCCTCACGTTGCCAGCAGCTTTTGATTTCGCCGCACACGAGCTTATAAAAACCTATCGAAGTACAAATCCTCGTCGTTTCATTACGGGGGGCTTTTTTGGTTTCGCAGTTGGTTTGTGTCTGGCTCGTATGTGGCAGGGGGCGGGGTGGCCTCTGATCTGTCTGCTGGTATACATCGTCTTCTTAGAATTTGTCGTCGCCGGACTGTTTTGGGCGCACGGCCATCTTGACTCATATATTGAACGATATGTAGCGGCTGTGTACATCAATGAAAATGACCCTTCAGCTAGATATCTCAACGGTATGGATTCGCGGTACTTATGGTTAACAGACGGGGGGCCGTTTGCTCCGGCATATACAGATAGAAATATGATTATTAAACAGTCGGTTAGGAGATGTGTCTTGCAGAACAAAAAAAGTGCTGTTGGTAAAATGATGTCTTGTAGGCTGGTATCGAGTTTCCGATACGCATTGGAAGGGCTTCTGTACCTGTTGCACACGCAGCCCAATGCTAAAATTCATATGCTGGCAACAACAGTTGTTTGCGGGCTGAGCTGTTTCTGCGGTATCTCAAAGTATGAATGGTGCTGGATTGTAGTCTCGATCTCACTTGTGTGGGCGGGCGAAGCCTTGAATACATCAATTGAGATGCTCGCCGACATCGTGCATGCCGATGAACATCCCGGCATCAAAGCAATCAAGGATATGGCTGCGGGAGCTGTGTTGGCCTTGGCTTTTGGGGCGGTAGTAATTGGTATCATAGTTTTCTGGCCTTATTTCATGGTGGTGCGCTGATGGCAGGTGAAAAGGGAACGCTCATCTATTTTTCAGGGATGGGATTGGGGCAAGAGTTTTTGAGTGTCGGGCATATGAATGGTTGGCGGGTGGTTGTTCCAGAATGGCCGACACCGGAATATCGAGAATCTCTTGCTGACTATTCGCGACGGATTATTCAAAGAATTGAGTCTTTCAACCCGACACATCTTGCCGGAGTATCATTCGGGGCTCCGGTGGCGTTGGAAATTGCACGGAGTTTGAATGTCCGAGGGGTCGTGATTGTCGCAGGGCCAATGTCGCCGAAGGATATCCGATGGTATTTTAGAATACTTCGACACGTTTATCCCCAAATGCTTGTATGGCTTCTCCGCCTTGCATTTATCCTTGCGGCAATGATTGTGCGCTGGTTTAGCCCGCTTCTATCGTCGAATGCAAAAGGCTTTTTCAAATACTTTCTGATGGCTGACCGTAGTTTTGTCGAATGGGGTGTTTCGTCACTCTTAAACTGGAAACCCTGCCCCTGTATTGGAAATCTTCCTGTGTTACGTGTTCATGGTGGCCGTGATTACATCTTTGCTGCGAGCTCCCACCATGATACACGATTCATATCTGATGGCGGCCACGCATTGACGGCTACACACGCTGTTCTGGTGAATCAGTTTATTTATGAATTCATAAAGCGCTAAAAGAGCCGGTGTCCGATAATTTTAGGCAGTCGATTCCTAACCAGAGGGAGGGCGCCAGCGAATTTATAGAATCTACGGATGAACCGTCTGATCAGGATCCCTGATTCGTAAATTGCATTGGCTGGTAAAATTCGATTCGCCGCTCATGCCACTCGCGCAAGATGTGCGGTATTTATGTCAAGGCCGTCCGCCGTCGCCAAAGACTATGGCGAGACAGGCCGGGACGGCGGCGGTACGTATCGCAGCCGTCCGGTTCGACAGGACTCACCGCAGGCCGGTTGCCTTGTCTATAAACCGAATATTATGCCGGCTTGGTTCACTTCGCCTTCTGAGCCTTTTTCCACGCTTCAAATTCATCCAGCGTGCCGCGATAGTCGGTGATGCCGTCTTTGGTGACTTCGAGTATCCGCGTGGCCAGCGTCGCGATGAAGCGGTGGTCATGCGAAACAAAGATGAGCGTGTGGGGAAAGAGCGAGAGACCGTAGTTCAGCTCTTCGATGGATTCCAGGTCGAGATGGTTGGTGGGCTCGTCCAGCGCCAGCACGTTGCCGCCTTCCAGTAGCATTTTTGAAATTATCAGACGGGCCTTTTCGCCGCCACTGAGCACGCCGGTTTTTTTCAGAACGTCCTGACCTTTGAACAGCATTTTACCCATAAACGAACGGAGTTCGACTTCGGCGGTTCCGGCGTCGGAAAATTTTCCTAGCCATTCCAGTGCGGGGGTTTCCGCGTTCAAGAGGGACGAGGCATCTTGCGGGAACAGGCTGACCTGAACGGTTTCGCCGAACAGAACCTGTCCGGAGTCGCTCGCCAGCTGTTTGCACAGAATGTTGAGCAGTGTCGTTTTGCCGATGCCGTTCTTACCGACAATGGCTACGCGCTCTTCCGGCCCGATCGTGCAGGAAAAATTGCTGAACAGCGGCTGGTCGTACGCCTTGGAAACCGTCACGGCCTCGATCACTTTGTCGCCCAGCCGTTTTTTCGGTTTAAAGCGAATGAAGGGCGATACCCGGCTGCTGGCTTTGATTTTTACAACCTCCAGCTTTTCGAGCGTCTTCTTGCGTGAGGTGGCCTGCTTGGCTTTGGAAGCGTTGGAGCTGAACCGGGAGATGAACGCCTTTAGATCGTTTGCCTGCCGCTCGACCTTTTGGTTTTGCTTTTCCTGCAACTCGCGCGCTTCCAGGCTGGCGATGGTGAAGTCGTCATAATTTCCCGGGAACAGACGGATCTCATGGAAATCCAAGTCGGCGATATGCGTGCAAACCTGATTAAGGAAAAAGCGGTCATGCGAAATCGTGATGAGCATGCCGTCGTAATCCTGAAGCAGCTCAACCAGCCACTCAATCGACTCCATGTCCAGATGGTTGGTCGGCTCATCGAGCAGCAGCAGATCCGGCTTGCCGAAAAGAACCTGCGCCAGCAGAACGCGCAGTTTAAATCCGCCTTGCAGAACGGTCATGCTTTGTCCGAACAGATCTTCGGTAAAGCCCAGTCCGACCAGCAGCGTGGCCGCTTCGGATTCCATCGTGTAGCCGCCCGCTTCGCCGAAATCGTGCTCGATGTGGCTGCAGCGTTCGTGTTCTTCGTCGGTCAGGTCGTCTTTCGAATAGAGCAGTTCGCGCTCGCAATGCAGCGCCCACAGCTTAGGGTTTCCCATGCAAACGGTGTCGAGAATCGTGTACTCATCGAACGCGGAATGATCCTGACGGAGATAGCCGAGCGTACAGCCGGGGCCGATGGTGACCGTTCCTTCGCTCGGCTCCAGCTGGCCGGTCAGAATCTTCATGAACGTCGATTTGCCGGAGCCGTTGGCACCGATCAGACCATAGCGGTTGCCGGGAACGAACTTCACCGAAACGTCTTCGAAAAGAGCCGTTTTGCTGAAGCGCATTGTGATTTTTGATGTTGTAATCATGGCTGTCCAATTCCGCGTGAAGCTTAAAAATTAAAAATGAGCGCCGTGTATAGCAGGAACTCCCGAAAGAGCCGACTGCTAATTGCCCTGAATTTTGTTGAGGTGTGGCTATACTCTGTTGAGTTTCCAGACATTGGAACTCAATCGCCGCAAAAGAGCGCATAGAACCCAGCGCGGCAAAGACGCAACCAAAGCCGTAAAATAAGAATTTTATCAGAATAATTACGGTCAAAATAATGGGAAAGAGTTCTATGCGCCTGATGAAAAAATAATTCTGACCATAATCATTCTAACAAAATAGGTTGTGTTGAGGATTGAATAAAAAACATGCAGAAAAACAAGAAACGGACAGAAAAACATTGAAATCAGGCGACATGGTTGCAATATTTCAACCATGATTAATCGGAAACAGTATATTTCCAGAGTCCAGACGGCTTTGGCGCGTAGTCCGGTTGTGGCTTTGCTCGGGGCGCGTCAAGTTGGTAAAACCACTCTCGCCAGAGAACTGGCCGGGGAAACGGCTTCGCACTATTTTGATCTGGAGGATCCGGTGGTGGCGGCGTTGATGGAAGAACCCATGAGTGCGATGTCGGCCTTACGCGGACTTGTAGTGATTGATGAGGTGCAGCGCCAACCCAAAATTTTCCCGGTTCTCAGAGTGCTGGCAGACCGCGTCGGCTCACCGGCAACATTTCTGATTCTCGGCAGTGCTTCCCCGGAGCTTTCACGGCAGGCTTCTGAATCGCTGGCTGGCCGGATTGAAACAATCGAAATGGAAGGGTTCTCGCTTGAAGAGGCCGGGGGAGGGCAGCTCGAACCGCTTTGGTTGCGGGGCGGGTTTCCCCGTTCCTATCTGGCGCAGTCAGACGAGGACAGCCTCCGCTGGCGGCGGGAATTTATCCGGACGTTTCTGGAACGTGACCTTGGAATGCTCGGTTTCGGGATGGCTCCGTCCGCGATGGGACGCTTTTGGACGATGCTTTCGCATTATCATGCGCAACTTTGGAACGGAAGCGAAGCGTCCGTAGCACTCGGTATTGCGCCGAACACAGCCCGCAGTTATCTGGATGCACTGGAACAGACGTACATGATCAGGAAGCTTCTGCCGTGGCACGCGAACGTCGGGAAACGACTGGTAAAATCTCCAAAAATATATTTTCGCGACAGCGGAATTTTTCATGCCCTGCAGGGCATCTCCTCCGCAACTGAATTATTGACCCATCCCAAGCTGGGGGCCTCCTGGGAGGGTTTTGCACTGGAACAGGTGTTTGCAGCACTGCGCCCCTTTGATGCGTTTTTTTATGCCGTGCACAGCGGGGCGGAGCTGGATTTATTTCTTCCGACCGCCGGGCGGAGGCTGGGGATCGAATTTAAACGGCAGGACGCCCCGAAAATAACCCGGTCTATGAGGGTGGCCATCGCAGACTTGCAGTTGGATGAACTTTGGATCGTTTATCCTGGAACGCGCGAGGCTGCTCTGGAGCCGGGTGTAGTTCTCAAACCGCTGGCCGCCTTAAGTTCGGCCAGTTAATAAAAGTCCGGCCGCCGCAGGGGTGACATCTTCTGCCGCTTGTTGTACGATGTTGCCCTTTATGACAAACCGTGTATGCGTGACCGGATCTGCATACAACGGATAATTTTTAACAGAAGGGACTCAAAACATGTTTGCATTGCTGATTTCAGTGATTGTTTCTGCCGCGGCGGTTGCTGCCGGGATGGTTTATCAGGTCGGTTTGGGAGGAGAGATTTTCGGAGGAATTGCCGGATTGCTTATTCCGCACCTTCTAATCGGATGGATCGTCCGGAAAAAAATCACGGCGGTTCAGAAAGAGCTTCAGGCGATACTCACGAATGGCCAGAAACAGATGAACCGGAAAATTCAGATTTTTCAAACGAAGCCCGGCGGGAACATCAAACAGATCCAGCGTCAGCTGGAAGGCGATCAGAAAGCGCTGATTACGGAAGCGCTCGCTTTTGTTTCGCGTTTTGAGCCATTTAAAAAATGGAGCCTGCTCATGGGTCGGCAGATTGCCACCATGCGCCTGCAGTTCCTCTACCAGCTGAAGGATTTCGAAGCGGTTGACAAACTTCTTGTGTCCGGAGGTCTGTTTACCGGACCGATGATGATGGAGCCCATGGCGATTGCCATGAAAATGGCGCGGCAGTATGAAAAAGGCGATGCGGCGGGTGCTGAAAAAACCTTCAAGAGCCGTGTAAAATGGTTCCGGGGAAATCGCGGTACGCTGCTTTACGGGCTGATGTCCTGGATTTATATGCAACAGGGCGAGGCTGAAAAAGCGCGCCAGCTTTTGTTTAAAGCCAAAGACATCACTGCCGACAAGACCCTCGCCGCCAACTGGGAACTGCTTTCAAACTGCAAAGAAAAGAGTTTCTCAAATGCCGGGCTCGGCGAAGAATGGTACAGCCTCTATCTGGAGGCTCCGCCGGTTCCCAAACAGCAGAGAATGCACGGCAACGCCCACGGCGGACGCCGGTTTTAAGGGGAGGCCGCAGACTTGAGGCTTGAGACCTGAGGCGGCTGAAAAAGTTAATCCGCAGATTATACAGACAGGCGCAGATGTTCAAAACATCGGAAGCGTTCTCGCGTAAAGCCGCCAAGGCGCAGAATTTTTCTAGAGGCAAAAAACCATATTCAGCTGGCGCATATTTGTTTTTATGTTATATTTTGACAGTTGTTTTGCAAAGAACACAAAAATAACCGAAAGGAATGTGATGATTGTTGAATTTACAATCTCAAATTTTCGCTCAATCAAGGATGAGCAGACGTTCAGCCTCTATGCTGAAAATCCGGGCGAGCATTTGTTGGATAATATCTCCTATCCGGGCGACAAGCGGATCGGTGTGCTGAAAAGCGCCGGAATCTACGGCGCAAACGCTTCCGGGAAATCCAATGTATTGCTGGCGTTTGAGGCGTTGCAGTACCTTGTTTGCGCATCGGGAAGCTGGAAGGACGGCGATCCGATTAAATGCTATGAGCCGTTTCGGCTTTGTGAGCAGACCAAAAGTCAGCCGGTTCGATTCGAAGTGGAATTCTTTACGCCGGAAGGGGCGCGCTACGTCTATAAAATCGGATTTACCCGGCAGCGGATCGTGGAAGAGAATTTAAGCTTCTACTCGTCGGCTAAAGCCGCAGTACTTTTTGACCGGACGGAAACCGATACATGGGAGACGATCAAGTTCGGTACGCTGTACACAGGTGGGAAGAGAAAATTCCCGTTTTTCGACAACAACGCCTACCTCTCAAAGGCGGGCGACAGTGCGGATGCGCCTGAGTTGGTTCGCAATGTTTATAATTATTTCCGAAATGAAGTACTTCGTCTGGGTGTGAACGAACAGACCCTTTTCGATGGATGGCAAGAAGATGAAGCGATGTTTCATAAAGTTTCTGGGCTTTTGACGTTTGTGGATACAGGCGTCAGCGGGGTTGTCATTAAGGACAATGAAGCGGATGTGGACTCTGTGAAGTTTCCTGACGGCATGCCGCAATCAGTGAGAGAGTCCATTCTGCGGGATATGAAACGGGCTTATCTTTTTGTGCATCAGACCGATGTGAATTCGACAGAGTTATTCGACTTGGAAAAGGAGTCAGCTGGAACTCAGAAGTTGTTTCATCTGGCACCTCTAATTATTGATGCGCTGGACGACGGGGGAATTCTGATTGTCGATGAGCTGGATAACAGCATGCATCCGTTTATGGCGGAGCTGATTATCCGACTGTTCAATGACCCCGAGGTAAATCGGGGGAATGCGCAGTTGATCTTTTCAACGCACAATATCAGCCTGATGTCGCCGGAGCGGTTCAGGCGTGACCAAATCTGGCTGACCGAGAAGACGAAGGGAGCCACTACGCTCTTTTCGCTGGAGGATTTTGATAAGAAAAAGGTGAAGCCGCAGAGTCCATTCAATCGATGGTATGCCGAGGGCCGGTTCGGGGCGATTCCCAAAATTGATTATCGCAGTATTGTAAATCTGCTGAAAACGGGCGGAGGAGCGGATGCCTAAAAAGCAGAAACGTCAGCAAAGAGATCTTAAACCTCGGCTGCATATTTTCTGCGAGGGCGAAAAGACCGAGCCGAATTATCTAAATGGATATATCGAGCGCTGTTTCCCAGGCACCAAATTAACTTTGGTTCGCGCGACAAAAAAGAACACACCTATTCCACTGGTTGAGGAAGCAATTGCCGAGAAATCCCGCCGGGATATTCCGGAAGAGGATCAATTCTGGGTCGTTTATGACCGAGAGTCTTCCATTAATTATCCGGATGCTTTACATGCGGAAGCCCGTGACAAAGCCAAGGCAAACGGGATTAAGATCGCCTTTTCGAATGTTTGTTTTGAGGTCTGGCTTCTCCTGCATTTTCAAGAGACAGTTCCAAATTGTGATAGCTGTGCTGACCTCTGTAAACGGAGCTTGTTAAAAAAACACATTCCGGACTATGACAAAGGCGTGAAGCGAAACTACACGGCAGCTGAGGTTTCCATGGCTCGGAAAAATGCGGTGAAGCTGAACAAGCAGACAAAAGCTGGAGCCGATGCTTCATGGACAAAACCGTATCAATGGAATCCCTACACCAACGTACATGAACTGTTGGATGAGATGGATGCACATGAAAAGCGATATTCCTAACGTGATTTTCACTTTCAAATGGAGGTTGCTCTAAACCCGGGAGACGCGGTGAATTTTAGAATTCACGCAAAGAAGGCATAAAGAAAAGCCCCGCTCGCGTGAGTGGGGCTTTTGCGTCCTAGCGGCTTTGCGAGAGGCTTTTAACCCACCGCGATGTTCACCAGCCGTCCGGGGACGACGATTACCTTTTTGATTGTTTTGCCTTCTGACCATTTCAGAACGGCTTCGTCGGTGACGGCGAGTTTTTCGATTTCTTCTTTGGTCGCGGTGGACGGCACGGTGATTTGTCCGCGGACTTTGCCGTTCACCTGCAACGCCATTTGAATTTCGTCGCGGTGCAGCGCGGCTTCGACAACTTCCGGCCATTTAGCCGAAAGGATTCCGCCGGTATGGCCGAGTTCTTTCCACAGTTCTTCGGAAATATGCGGCGCAAAGGGCGAGATCAGCACGATCACTTTTTCGATGGCGTCGCGGAAAACCGCTTTGGCCTGGTCGGAGCTGGCGGTGTCCACCTTGAGTTCATCGATGGCGTTCATCAGTTCCATGATGGTCGAAATGGCCGTATGGAAATGGAACGCGCCGTCGAGGTCGCTGGTGATTTTCTTCACCGATTCGTTCAGCTTGCGGTAGAGGTCGCGCTCCGGCTTGTCCATCTTCGCCATATCCGGCGTGAGCGCCTTCGCGGCGATCAGCAGATCGCGGTGCTGCCAGACGCGGCGCCAGATGCGGGCGAGGAAACGGAAGGAGCCTTCGACGGCGGCATCGTTCCACTCGGCTTCTTTTTCCGGCGGGCCGATGAAGAGGGTGTAGAGGCGGACGGTGTCGGCGCCGTAGTTGACGATCAGTTCGTTCGGGCTGACGACGTTGCCTTTGGATTTGCTCATCTTGTAGAGCTTGCCGTCGATGTCGCTCTTCTTGCAGATCATCCCCTGCGTGAACAGTTTGGCGAACGGTTCGTCGAAACCGATCAGTCCGAGGTCGTGAATGACCTTGGTGAAGAAGCGGGCGTAGAGCAGATGCAGAATGGCGTGCTCGATGCCGCCGATATACTGGTCAACCGGAAGCCAGTTATTGGCGGCTTCGGTGTCGATTGCCTGCGAATCGTCGCGGGCGTTGAGGTAGCGCAGGAAGTACCAGCTCGAATCGACGAAGGTGTCCATCGTGTCGGACTCGCGCCGCGCGGGCTCGCCGCACTTCGGGCAGGAACAGTTCATGAACGCATCCGAGCCTTTAAGCGGCGACTCGCCGGTCGGCTTAAACTCGACGTCGGTCGGCAGCAGAACCGGCAGTTCGTCATCGTTGACGGGAACCATGCCGCAACGGTCGCAATAGACGATCGGAATTGGCGCGCCCCAGTAGCGCTGACGGGAAATCAGCCAGTCGCGCAGACGGAAATTGATGGTGCCTTTGCCGAAGCCTTTTTTCTCGGCGTATTTGATCATCGCGCCGATCGCTTCGCGGTTGTCCAAGCCGGTGAATTCGCCGGAGTCGCAGCACGTGCCGTCTTCGGTGTAGGCATCTTTCATTTCGGCGAGGACGAGCGAGCCTTCCGGGTTCTGGATGGAAAGCTTGATCGGCAGATTGTACTTCTTGGCGAAAGCCCAGTCGCGGGTGTCGTGCGCCGGAACGGCCATTACCGCTCCGGTGCCGTACATCAGGACATAGTCGCCGACCCACAGCGGAACTTTCTCGCCGGTGAACGGATTAACGACATAGCGACCGGTGAAGACGCCTTTCTTTTCGAGGACGTCGGATTCGCGGTCGAGGTTTGTCAGCTTGGCGCTGTCGGCGACAAACTTCAGCACTTCCTGTTCCTGCGGCAGACCGGCGATCATCTCCTTGAGATTCACGTACTCCGGAGCCAGCACCATGTAGGTGCAACCGTAAATGGTGTCCACGCGGGTGGTGAAGCAGGAAACTTTATTCGAGCTGTCGGCCTTGCCGTCGACGCGCGGAACGAGCGCGAAATCAATTTCCGATCCTTCGGAGCGGCCGATCCAGTTGCGCTGCATCGTCTTTACGCGTTCCGGCCAGCCTTCGAGCTTGTCGAGATCGTCGAGCAGGCGCTGGGCGTAGTCGGTGATTTTGAAGAACCACTGTTCGAGCGCCTTCTGCACCACGGTCGAATCGCACCGGTCGCACAGGCCGTCGACGACCTGTTCGTTCGCCAGCACCGTCGCGCAGCTCGGGCACCAGTTGACATTGCTCTTCTTCTTATACGCCAGCCCGCGGTTGAACATCTGAATGAAAAGCCACTGCGTCCATTTGTAATATTCCGGCTCGCAGGAGGTGACTTCCTTGTCCCAGTCGTAGCAGCAGCCCCAGGCGGCGAGCTGTTCCTTCATCACGGCAATATTTTTGAGCGTGCTTTCGCGAGGCGGGGTGCCGGTCTTGATCGCGGCGTTTTCGGCGGGCAGGCCGAACGCGTCCCAGCCCATCGGCGAGAGCACATTGAAGCCGCGCATCTTTTTGTAGCGGACGACGGCGTCGCCGATGATGTAATTGCGGCCGTGGCCGACGTGCAGTTTGCCGGACGGATAAGGGAACATCATCAGGCAGTAATACTTCTGCGCCGTCTTCGACAGATCGGTCTTGAACAGGCCGTGCTCGTTCCAGTGCGCCTGCCACTTCGGTTCAATTTCAGAAAAAGGGTATTTCTCGTTCATTTCTTCGCGTTCCTTTCGCCGCCCCGAATATTCGGGGCGACCTACAACTGTAGGCCCGATGCCTCATCGGGCGGTTTCCCATTCAAACCGCAACAGACTACGGATTCCGGCGGATTTTCCAAGCTTCGGAAACAATTTTCCCAAGCATTGAACCGGGAGCCGGATTAAATGCCAAAAAGCGCAACGTGGCGGGTAGAGATAAATAAGTCTACTCAGATTGCTTTGGGAACCATGAAGGGGTTTCGATCATTGAAACTTCGCCCTTCATATCGACCAAAAAACCTGTGGTCAATATTTCGCGATATCCTGATCGGGACGACTCGACTTCTTTGTAAATGAGAGGGGATACATTAACGCTGTATACCCAGCCCGTGCTCCCTGAAGAAGGTTGGCAGTAAACGCTGTAGATATAATGAGAGTCTTTATAGTGAGTATTATTGAAAAACGTCTGGAACCGTTGGATGGCTGTTTGCATATCTAGTGACGGGCGGTTCGGGATGCCAACCGGCGGAGATGGCTGTCCTGCGCGCAAGGATGGTTTGAGTGTGGGGGTCGTTATGTTTTTTACGAGGCCGGGAGGAAGATTTGTGACTCTAGGAATCGCAAAACGCAGGTCGGTTGCCTGAGCAGATAGTGTCAGATTTGTGGGTTGCGGGAGTGTTATTACGGCGCGCAACTGGTTTGTGATGGGTTGCGGTGCACTCGCGGGAGGAAGCGGGGCCCGCACGGCCGTCACTTCAACATGTTTTAGTTGAGGAGTTTCCGCGCCACATATGCTCACGCCAGCCATTATCACTCCGATGATTAAATATTTCATACAGTCTCCATTTAACGATTATCCAATCGATTCTTTGCCTGGCTTCAACTACGCCTTGAATATCCGGGGCGGCCTACAATTGCGGCAGGCCTGATACCTCATCGGGCGGTTTCCCATTCAAACCGCAACAGACTACGGATTTCGGCGGATTTTCCAAGCATTGGAAGAGTCAATTTTGGTCGGAAAGGCGGAAGAGGTTTCCAGCTGTCGGATCGAGGCTGGCGAGATCAGTCCTTCTTCCAGTCGTCGCCCGGCATAACCCGATACATGAAACCATCGAATAGCGGAACCGTGAAAGCGGTGTCTCCGTGGTTTGGACTCCAGATCATTCCTTTGTTGATCAGCTGGCCGCGAGTCGGTCCTAGAGCGCTCACCTTGCGGCCAAGGATGTCCGCAATATCGCCAGATCGGTGCGGCCCGGCTCCGAGTTCGGCCATGGCTCTCAGATAGCGTTTTTCTGCCGGCGTCAGACGATCAAACCGGACGCGAAAGAAACTTTCATCAAGAGCGGCAATGGCTTCTTTCGAAACCAGCGTTACGTCCTGAAGAGTAATCGGTGATTTTTCAGCGGCATCCCAGGCATGTTTTCCCCATTCCTGAATGAAATAGGGGTAGCCTTCGGTTTCCTGTACAATCCGCTCCAGTGCATCTTTTTCTACAATCACATTTTGATCGGCAGCAGGTTTAAGGATGGCCTGTTTCGCGGCGTCCGGGTTAAGCGGGCCGATTTCCGGGAAATCAAACAAACGCTCGGCGTAGGATTTCGCCCGCCCCATACGACCGCGCAATTGCGGCAATCCCGCGCCGACCAGCATGACCGGCAACTGACGTTGTGAAACCCGGTGAAGCGCCATGATCAGTGCTTCGAGTTCTGCTTCCTGAACATATTGGAGCTCGTCAACAAACATGACGAGCGCGGTACCGGCGCTTTTTGCCGCAGCGCCGACCACCTCAAGTAAGGCCTGTAAGTCATGCTCCAAATCACCGTTGTCGGCCAAGCCCGGTTCCGGATCAAAATCAAACCCGACCTCAATATCTTCATATTTTACCTTCAGGGCTTTGGCGAAACCGGCAAGTCCGCGGAGCGCCCTTTGGGCCAGCTCTTTTGCTTTTTCGTTTCGGGAAAGCTGAAGGAGGCATAAGCGGAGTTGCGGAGCCAGCAGGGCAGGCAAAGAGCGGTTTTCCGGGGCTTCGATCCGCAAGGTTTGGATTCCAGATGCTTCGGCATCATCACGCATTCTGTCGAGCAATACCGTTTTGCCAACGCCACGCAATCCGACCAGTAGAACGCTCTTGGTTGGAAAGCCTCGGCGGGTTCGTTCGATGGCGATATGAATGGTTTTTAGGAGTTCATCGCGTCCCGCCAGTTCTGGAGGGGGTGTTCCTGCACCCGGTGCAAATGGATTTGTTATTGGGTTCATGAAGAAGTGTATATAGGTAAATTATTATAATTACAATGTTTTTATAATTTAAATAATTTGCCTATATATCCCATTTCTAAGTTGATCAGATTCCAGCCGTTGGGACTTTCTGCGTTAAGGCACCATGGCGCGCTGCATGACTTTGATGAGTTCGTTGTCGTTTTCGTCGAGGTAGGGCGTCAGGTCAAGGTTGGCGGGCCTCGCGACATCTTGGAAGTCCGGTTTGTAAGACCGGATTTTCGGTATATTTTTGTACTCAAATGTTTAATGAACAACGGGTTGCTTTGCGCGGTGTAAATTGACAATATAACTTTGCAATTTGCACCGGTCGAGCGTACGGTTCCGCTTCATCAGGCAGGAAGCAGGGAACCTATGAAAACAGTTGAATGGGTCGAGCGGTCGATAGAGACCGAGTTTGCTCAAGTCTGCAAAGAGTATCCTGTGGTCACCATTACCGGCCCCCGGCAGTCCGGAAAAACAGCGCTGGCAAAAAGATATTGCGCGGGCTACGCCTACGCCAATCTGGAAGACCCGGATACGCGGCGAATGGCTCAAGAAGATGCCCGGGGTTTTTTTAACGCATATCCCGCCCCGGTGATTCTTGATGAGGTGCAGCGGGTTCCGGAACTGCTTTCCTATATTCAGGTGATGGCAGATGAAACAAAAAAGCGCGGACAGTATATTCTGACAGGCAGCCATCAAACCGATCTCGCCGCCGCCATCAGTCAATCGCTGGCCGGTCGAACTGCTCTGTTGCGGCTGCTTCCGCTTTCACTCGAAGAGTTGCAGGGTGCCGGGATCGAGCTGACACGTGACGAGGCGCTTTGCCGGGGGTTTATGCCGAAGCTTTATCATGAGCCCGTTCGTCCCGGCACCCTTTATGCCGAATATTTTCAGAACTATATCGAGCGCGACCTTCGCCAGCTGACGGCAATCCGTGATCTGAATTTGTTTGAAAAATTCATGAGGGTGCTGGCGGGCAGGGTCGGACAGCTGATCAATATCAGCGCGCTTTCCGGAGATGTGGGCGTCGCCCGGGCCACCGTGAACGAATGGCTGACTCTGCTGGAAGCCTCTTTCATCATCTTTCGCCTGCCGCCCTGGTTTGATAACGCCGGAAAGCGAGCCATCAAAACACCAAAGCTCTATTTCACTGAACCGGGACTGGCGGCATGGTTGCTGGATATTGAATCTCCGGCACAAATCTCCCGCGATCCGCTGATGGGAAATCTCTTTGAAAATATGGTCGTCGCGGAAGCGCTGAAAGCGCGCACCAACGCCGGACTGATGCCGAATCTTTACTTTTACCGCGACGGGAAAGGCAATGAAGTTGACCTGATTATTCGGCGGCATCGCACGCTCCATCCGGTTGAAATTAAAGCATCCATGACCTATTCGCCGGGTATGTGCAAAGGGTTTAATCCGTTTAAAGTACAGTTTCCTCACTCGCCGCCGGGAACGGTTATTTATGCCGGAACCCTTGAGGCGCAATCGGAGCAGTCCGGATTATTAAATTTCAAGAACACCGCTCAACTGGTTCGTAGCGTTCAATAATCTACAAAAAGTCGTTGTTTAGAACTTTTCGCATCAAGGCACCATGGCGCGTTGCATGACTTTGATGAGTTCGGTGTCTTTTTCGTCGAGGTAGCTGCCTTCGCCCGGCTTCGGCGCGCCACGGGGCGTGAGGTCGAGGTTGGCGGGAATTTTGGTGATTTTTTCGTCGGCGGGTCTGCGCCGTGAGCCGAATAGGAATATTATTCGGCTCATAAATTCATTTGATATGAGCCGAACAAATGCCATAAACGGCTCATGCAATATAACTGGCAGCAAAAAGACTGGCCGGAATTCCGTTACAAACTGGACGGCATCCAGGATCTGCTTTTCCGGTTTACCGAGAAAACCGGTCGGGTTGACGGCCTGCTGGCTGCTTTACCGGAAGATCTGCAGATGGAAACCATCATCGAATTGCTGGTTTCCGAGGCGATGAAAAGTTCTGAGATCGAAGGCGAGATGCTCAGCCGTCCGGATGTGATGTCATCCATTAAAAACAATCTGGGGTTTAACGCGGCGATCAAACAGGTTGGCGATCAGCGCGCAGATGGAATCGCAGAACTTATGGTTCGTGTGCGCAACGGCTATGCTGAACCGGCGACAAAAAAAATGCTGTTCGAATGGCACACCTTGCTGATGAAAGGAGCCTCAAAGGTAAAATCCGGTGCGTGGCGAACGCATGCTGAGCCGATGTTGATTGTTTCGGGAACCATTGGGAGCGAACAGATTCATTTCGAAGCGCCGCCGTCTGAAAAAGTACCGGGCGAAATGAAACGGTTTATCCAGTGGTTTAACGACACCGCCCCGGGCGGAAAAGCTGAAATCCGGACTGCACCCGTGAGGGCCGCTGTTGCCCATCTGTATTTCGAGTCGATTCATCCGTTCGAAGACGGAAATGGAAGAATGGGCCGCGCCCTTTCCGAAAAGGCCTTGTCGCAGGGAATCGGCCGTCCCGCTCTACTCAGCCTGTCAAAGTCCATTGAGACACACCGGGCCGATTATTATGCCGCTCTCAAACAGGCGCAACGTTCCAACGAGATCACCGACTGGATCGTCTGGTTCGCCAACACGCTGATGAACGCCCAGAAACAGGCCGAACAGGAAATAGAGTTTACTCTAAAGAAAGCAAAACTGTTCGACCGGATTCGGGATTTGCTCAACGAGCGGCAACTCAAGGTTGTGCGCCGTATGCTGGCAGAAGGCCCCGGCGGATTTCACGGCGGCCTGAGCGCAAAAAAATATATGACCATTGCCAAAACAACCAAAGCCACGGCAACCCGGGACTTGCAGGATTTGGTTGCAAAGAACGTGGTTACTCTGGCTGGCGGCGGACGCAGCACGCACTATCAAATCAAGCTGTAGTAACCGACTTTTGCATCACGGCACCATGGCGCGCTGCATGACTTTGATGAGTTCGCTGTCGTTTTCGTCGAAATTGGAAGAGGATGTCCGGCCGATGGGTTCCCGATTCGAGCACGGCTCCGTCGGAGACGTCGCTCTGCCGATCATGTTCCAAGGTGGGGCGAGTTCTCCGAACGAGCCGTTATGTGATTTACGCGCCTTCGGCAAATAATACTCAGGCGATGGAGCGGTGATGGCTGGCGATCTGCTGCGCCGCCTGTTCGGGAACGCCGGCTTCGGCGGCAAACTGCGGCCAGCGGGCGAGTGCGGCGGCGGTTTCTTCAAGTACCTGATGCACCCTGTTTTTGCGCAGGATGCTGAAACGTTTGGCGACGGCCTCAAAGTCGGCTTTTTCAAAGTGGTCGTGTTTGCCGTTGACGCTCATCTGGTGACGGCGCGTCCATGCACCGTCGGGGTTGTAGCAGTAGATGACGTCGTAGGCCGGAGCAAGCCGCCATTCGCCGCGCTTGTTCATCAGGAACGCGATGTTTTTGGTATGGTCGTCCTGATTGCGGGCCATGACGTTGAAGACCATGCGCCGGAAGAGCTGTTCGAGTGCGCCAACTCCGAGACCGAGACGTTGCGCGACGTCCAGCGCCTGTTCGTAGCCGTAGGCTCCCGCCTGGTTGAAATCCATGTGGGCGATGCCGCAGAGTGATTGCATAAAGATTTTGCGTCCGTCGGCGGTGCGGTCGAAGCGGCGGGTCATAAAGTGGCTGCGCCCGTTTTCTTCAAAGAGGCGGCATTCGCTCATTTCAATTCCGGCGGCCAGCGCCATGAGGTGATAGGCATATTCAATTTTCCCGAAGCCCTGCGGATCGTTGAGTTCTTTGTCGCGGTTGCCGCCGATGCCGTCGAATTTGATCAGCCAGTAGCTGTAGCCGGGCGGCGCTTTGACCTGTCCGGAGCGGACTTCGCCGGTTTTTTCGTTCCACGCGATAACGGCTTTGGCGCGCGCGCCGCCCGCCGAGGTGCCGACCCGCAGGATATCGCGCATGCCGTCGAGTTTTTCCCCGTCTTCCAGAGCGATGCGGGTGGTGAGCATTTCTTTCTGCGCCAGCGCGGTGTTGGCCAGATCGACCAGCTCCGCCATGTTGACCGGAACCGAGCCGCTCTGCCGGTCGCGGAGGGCGGGGCGGAATTCCAGTGCGCCCATACCGCGGAGGCCGATGTAGCAGAGGCGCTCAATTGGTGTGAAGTCAGCCGGAGTGCGTCCCGTGCGTACGAGCCACTCGTCGATCAGCAGATTTCCAAAGCGGTCGGGCAGAGCGTCGGCCAGCATACCGGGCAGTCCGTGGAACGACTCGCGGGCCAGTTCGGGAAAGGCGTAGACCTGTTTGCGCAGCGGCATGGTGAGCGGCGCGAGCTCAATGCCGCTGTCGAGGAAGTCCGGCGCATACTCAAACAGCGCCAGCTGGCGGACAGTATCCCACGAGGCTGAGCCGATGACGTTGCCCCACAGGAGAATATCAGCTGTAACGGATGGATTCATTCTTCATTCCAGACCCACGGTGTCGTGCGGGGTGTCGGGTAGGTGAACTTGCCGGAGGCTTTTTTGCGCTTCTTCCCCTGAAGTTTGGAGAGCTGTACCGGGCTGATTTCCGGCTCCGGCAGAAACAGGTCGAGTTGCGGTAGGCATCCCAGCTCCCGGAGGATGGAGATCAGGGTGTCGATGGTGAAGCTTTCGCCGCGTTCGGCTCCGACGAGTGTGCGACGGGCGATGCCGGCCTTTTCGGCCAGCGCCGCCTGCGTGATATTCCGGTTAAGGCGCTCGCTTTGCAGGCGCTTTCCGATCTTCTGGCGGATCGTCTCGTTGCTGGCTGTTTCCATATTCATCATGGTGGAATTATTGCCATTTTTAGGTATCCGGCAAGACAAAAGTTAAATTAAATGCTCAATAAACAATAAACACAGAGAGCATAATACTGCTCAAAAATACAAAAAACATGTTTTAAGAGCAATATAACGCTCTCAGAAAATGAATCATTTATTGCGATGTTACGGATGAGTTTGGTTTCTGATGCAGACTGCGAACGCGGTCGGCAGTTGCCATTTCGTTCCGTTGCGGCGGAGTCTTGCGCTGAACTCGACTTGCAGGGCTCAATCAGGCACTTTATCCGGCGTATGAAATTTCGATTCACATGCCGGATTGTTGTCGCAACGGTTCTTCTTTCCGCCGGGTTCGCCCGCGCTGCGCTGCCGGGAAACTATGCGGAGACTTTTTCAGAACTGTCCGCGATGATTGACGGGAACGAGCTTAGTCCGCTTGAGATGGTGCGCGGCGGCTGGCTGACTCCCGGCTATTTTGCTCCGGCGGCGGAAGGGCTGGAGTTCAACCGCGCGCGGTTCGCGGCGGCGCGCACGGCGGGTCAGGCCGGGCTGTCGGGACTTTTTCTGGCGGTTCACGGCCGTCCGGAACACCATCAGTTTGTCTGTAAAACGCTGGAAACCGACAAGACAAAGCGGGCGATGATGAACCGGATTTTCGGCACGGCGGCGGCGTTTTTCCAATCGTTGGAAAACGGCGAGTATCTTCAGCCGCTGATGAACGCGCTGCCTTCGACCGCCGGGCCGCGCTCGCTGTTGCGCTTACTGATTCAATCCAAAGACCCGCTGGTTCGTCGCGCGGGACTGTTCTGGGGTCACTGGTTTGCGGACGGCGATTACTGGAAGTCGGCGCGCGAGATGGCGGCGAAAGATTCAGACGCCGTGAACCGTGCCTGCGCCGTACGTTTGCTGAAACATCCGCCGCTCAGCCGATAAATTCGACCGTCACCGCATTTCCGGCGTGCCGCCACTTGACCTCGAGATCGAAGAGCCGTGTTCCGTAAATTCGCGCCGGATCGTCGTTCTGGTAAGCAGGGCGCGGGTTATAACGCAGCACGTCGGCGATGAGCTGCTGTTTTTCTTTTTCCAATGTCTGGAAAACTTTTTCCGCTTTCGGCGAAAAGGCGACGGTGTTGACCGGCTCCGGCGCGCCGTCGGCGAAACCGCCGCGCGCTCCGGGAATGCTGTCGGCGTACGGAATGTAGGGCTTGATATCAAACACCGGTGTGCCGTCGAGAAAGTCGCCGCCCGCCAGTTCCAGTACGGTTCCTTTCACCGCTTTCAGTTCGACCACCGAAAGACCGATCGGGTTGGGGCGGAACGGCGAGCGGGTGGCGAAGACGCCGACGCGGGTATTGCCGCCGAGCCGCGGCGGACGGACCGTCGGCTGAAAGGTTGTGCAGATGCTTTCGTGAAAGGCGAACACGATCCAAAGATGGGAAAATTCCCCGATGCCGCGCAGCGCTTCTTCGACGTTGTACGGCGGAAGCAGTTCGAGCATGGCGGTCGCGCTTTTTACCAGTCCCGGCTGGCGCGGGATGCCGAATTTTTCCTTAAAGCACGAATGGATGATGCCGACCGGTTTAATGTTCATACCGATTACCTTAGGCTAAAGAGTGCGTCCGGAAATAATCAGGCCGATGGCGGTGAGCAGAATCAGCGCGCCGGCCAGCCGGCGGAGCATGACGTGATGTCCTGCGGTGTGTTCGAGGTTGCCGATATGCCGGCCGAACGCCCAGACCAGCAGTACACTCCAGAGTGCATGCGAGCTGTAGACGACATTGACTTCCGGCGCGTGGCCGTAGCGGCCGATCGCCAGTCCCATGCAGACGCCCGGCAGCGCGGCGATCAGCATACCGGTTTTCAGGTGCCGCCGCGCCGGGCGCGTCAGTTCGCGGTAGGGCAGACCGAATCGCGGAATCAGCGCAAGCATCAGCGTCGAAGCCATCAGAAACATCAGGCCGGTGAAGCGCAGTGCGCCCCAGCCGGGAGCCCATTTCTGTATGCAGACGTCGCAGAGAGCATAGCAGAACACCGCGCCGATCATGAGTCCGGCGGTTTTTACAAACGGTGTATGTCCTTTTTTTACCGGCACGCGCATCACCAGCAAAGCGACCGCCGTCAGTCCGCAGGCTGCCCAGACGCCTGACGGAAGGGCGGCGCCCAGCAGCAGAGCGGTGAGCAGCGCATTGAAAACCGGCTTTATCCCGGCAACCGGCGCGACCAGACTGACGTCACCGGTGCGCAGCGCGCTCATCCAGAACGACGCACCTCCCAGCCAGCAGAGCATGGCGAGTACAGGTTGGTGAAACTGGTGCCACGGCGCGGCGGTTTTTGTCAGGAAAACAAACGGGACGAGCAGGGCCGTGGTCGTCCAGGTCATGGCGGCAAATACGCGGAGGACGCCGCAACCTTCCGTCATGGCTTGCTTGTTAAAAATACTGCCGATACCGTAAGCGAACGCGCCGACGAGTGCGAGAAAAAGATAAATTGGCATAAGATTCGTTTCTCCGCCGGACTATGCGTTTCTGAAAAAGGTTTTGGATTTCATGCGCGGCAGTGTAGGCTTCGGCACAGACGATCACAAGTGTGCTTGACTTGGATAACTAAAAAACCTAGGAAAGCGGTAATGTTTTAAACGAAAGGGAGGATGCTGATGAAAAAATGGAAATGTGAAGCCTGCGGATACATTCATGATGGCGATGAAGCCCCGGCCAAGTGCCCGAAATGCGGCGCGCCGAAAGAACAGTTTACACTGCTGGACGAAGCCGCAGCCAAACTGGTCGAGCGTTCACGTCACAGCAATACGCTGCATGCACATGTGATTGATCTGGCCCGGCAGCTGGAAGCCGCCTGCAACGCCGGCATCAAAGACGAACTTGATCCCGGCTGCGTCGATGTTTTCACCAAAGCCCGCGCGCTGGCCTGGCAGATGATGAAGCTTTCCATGACGGAACAGCAGCTGCATATGAAAAAAGGCAAGTGGGGCTGACCAGTAAGCCGACCGAAATCTAAAAGGCGCTCCGGGGAATCCGGAGCGTCTTTTTGTTTTACTACAGTGCCTCCAAAACGATTTTACCCGTCACGGTATCGCCCGCGCGCAGAGGCCGGAAAGGAACAACGCGCTCTTTTATAAAACTTCCTCCGCCGGCGTTGGCATAGTCCGCGACGAACAAACGGATTTTATCGCCGTCAATCCAGCAGCGGGTGTGCTGCGTACCGCCGCCGACCACCCGCAGTCCGCTTCCGTCGGACGACCGCAGCGACGCTTCGATAACGTTACGTTTCATCGAGCAGAAGTCGTTGGAGCCCATTTCGGTTTCGTCGAGATTCCAGCTATGGTCCGGCCGGGTACGCGGCCCGGAAATATTGACCTTCGGTTTGCCGGCGGATGCTTTTGCCGAGCCTTCCGCGCGGCCGATTTGGTCGTCGGGGTAATAACTCCACTGCGTTTTGCGCTTCCACGAAAGCGTGTCGCATTGCCGCGGAAGATCGAACACTACACCAAGCTGCCAGGAGTCGAGCGCGGCCTTCAGTTTGAAATCGTAGTCCACGGTCAGCCGTCCGTCGCCGGTGAAATTCAGCAGAAACCGGCCTCGTGCTTCCGTGTGCTCGCCGGTGATTTCAACCTCAACTCCATCGGCGGTTTCGCGGGCTTCTACCTTGGAAGCCCGCCAATCGCCGCAGGTCGTTTTGACTGGCGGATACTCTGTTTTTGCAAGTTGCAGTACGCCTTTTGGATTAGAATCTTTAACGAGCGGAAGCAGCATGAGGGTCGGTCCGCCAGTAACCACAGATTTGCTGCCGGTAACCGCCTGTTGAATCAGACCGGTCTTCGCATCCAGCACCCAGCGCGCCTCACCGCACTGCACGGTGAGCGTTTCGGAGGTTTTTGCCAGCGTAACCTTACCGGTCTTGGACGGCGGCAGTGCAGGCTTTGCCGTTCCGACGGTGAACCGCCAGGCATCCACCATAAATCCCAGCGGGCTGAACGCTTTCAGTTCCAGCATTTTTCCGTTCGCATTTTTGCCGCTCAGCGGAATAAACAATTCGCCTTTAGCTCCCGGCACTACGGCAACATTAGCCACCGTACCGGACTTGCCGTCGAGCGACCACTCGAAGCGGAGTTCACCGAGGTTGCTGAAGAAATGTCTATTCTCTACCGGAATGCTGATCGATTTTCCTGATGTTGGAACCGGCAGTGTGTCCGTCGCGATGTGCACCGGCGAATAGATTTTTTTCAGCTGCCAGTATTCCGGTTTCGTCCGGCGCCAGCCGTCCAGCGGGCCCCAGTTACCGTAGCCGACAGTTTCGCCGGAGGGCAGGAAGAAGATGTCGTCAATAGCAGCCCAGACATTTCCTCCCAGACAGGAGTCGGTGGTAAGCATGCGGTTCCACATTTCCGCGATGCCTTCGCCCCAGAAGTCGCGTATGCCCGGATCGGTCATAAACTGGCGGCGGTTATAACAGTTGAGGTGCGCGTATTCGCCGAGCAGTACTGGGCGCGGATTGCCGGAGAACTTTTCAGAAAACCCGTCCATATCGGGATAATGCGGAGCATCAATGTTTACCAAGGGCTGCGGTTTATCGCCTTCTCCTTTTCCCCACAAGAATGGACCGCTGCTGTCGAACAGGCAGGGCCGGCTGCCGTCCATCAGGCGTGTTTCCGCCATGCTGGCTTCGAAATTTCTTCCCCAGTGGGACTCGTTGCCGACCGACCACATGATCACGCTGGGTTGACTGCGGTCGCGTAGAACGGTTTCCTTTTGCGCTTGAAGGATGAACGGCAGAATTGCGGTGTCTTTCGCGCGGGCTTCGGAAACCCAGCAGAACGGGGCTTCGAGCTCCACGAACATTCCAAGTTCGTTGCAGGCTTCGATAAATTCTTCCTGCGGCGGATAGTGCGAGGTGCGGATGTGGTTGGCGTTCATCGCACGGAACAGTTCCACATCTTTCCGGCAAAGTTCCGGTGTCGTTGCGCGGCCCAGCAGCGGATGCGTTTCGTGCCGGCAAACGCCACGCAGCTTAACTGGCAGATTATTGACGAACAGCTGGTTTCCGCACACTTCGATCTGCCGGAACCCGATCCGCTTGTTTACGGTTTCAAAAACGGTTCCCTTGGCGTCTTTAAGCGAGGCAACTACCGTGTAAAGGTTCGGATGTTCCGGATCCCACTTGCGCGGCGACGGAACCGGCATCCGCAGTTCCGTGGCAAAACTCTGACCGGCTTTGATGGCGGGCACGTCGACCATCAGCGGCTTGGCTACGGAGCCGGGCAGGCTTAATTCGAAAGTCGACGGAGAGGAATCGCTTTCGGAATCGTTCGCAATCTGCACCTGAGCGATCAGTGTCGCGTTCACGAACTCACGATCAAACTCTGTGCGAATAAAGATGTCGGCGAGGTTCAGCTTCGGCACGGCGAACAGATAGATTTTGCGCGGAACGCCGCCGAGCGGGTGCGCCGCGTATTGGCTTCCGCAGGCCAGCGAGTCCGCCAGCGATTCGTTTTTCACCGTCAGGTTGATGGTGTTGTCCGTGCCGGGTTTTACGAATCTGGTCACATCCAGTTCGAACGGGGTAAACCCGCCGAGATGCGAACCGGCTTCCTGTCCGTTAATCCAGATTTTGGCATCGCTGTAAACCGCGTCGCAGCGCAACTTCACGCGCTGGCCGTTCCAGTCCTCCGGTACGGAAAATTTGCGGGTGTAGCCCGCGGCGGTATTCGGCGCAACTTTGAAGCCTTGCATCACCCATTCGCCGGGAACTTGAATATCCTGCCAGCCAGCACCGCCGGCCGATGTATTTCCGAACTCCGGCGGCGGAGCGGGGTTGAATTTCCAGATACCATTCAGATCAATCTTTAGTGTGCTGACACCGGTTACATCCGCCGGTCGTGGAGTCAGGCGGATGGATGGAATCAAATTTGTCGGCAACGGCTCTGCCGGTGGAGCGATCAGCGCTTTTGCTTGTGCGTTGTCTGCGAACACGGCAATGCCGGAAAGCACAACATTGGGCCCGGATAGTTTGGTGACGGTGATTTCAATGCGATCGTCTTTGACGGACTTCGGCGGGATCGGGAGATATTTGCGCAGGATCTGCGCTTTCGGCAAGGCGAGTTTATCTTCGAGCACCGTGTCGCCAGACGAAATTCTTACCGAGCGGTCAGTGGAGCCGGAAAGAAAAGAGAGTTCGACTCCGTAGCGAGTCGCCGCTTCGGCGCCGGTGAAGACCGCCGTGATATTTTTTTTATCAACGAACATGGTTCGGAGCGGTTTGTTAGTTGCTGTTTCAGTCAGTTCCCAGCGGTTGGTGCATTGGACGAATGAGCTGAAACTGTTCTGGTCGGCGGTTTCCCTTGCCACCATCTTGCCGTTTACGCGCGGCGGCAAAGCCGTCAGCGGAACGGCATCCGTTTTATTTGCATACACCGCAATGCCGGACAGTATGGCGTTCGGTCCCGTGATGGCAGAAATGCTGACGGTCAGTTCGCCGCCAACGGAAGTTTCCGGCGGTAATTTCCAGCGTTTTTTCAGCACTTCTTCTTTCGGCAGGACGAGCTGCTTTTCTAGGTCAACGCCGTTGGCGGCAATTCGCACGGTCCGGTTATTACTGTCCGAAAGAAAGATCAGCTCCAGCTCGTAATCGGCACCGGTTTCCAATGCGGCGAAAGCTGCTGTGACGGTCGGTCCGAAGAACATGGCCCGCGCCGGATCATCCGGAAAAACTTTTTCCAACGGCCGTCCTACACGCCAGACATTTGTATTCTGGATGAACCCCGGCACCGCCCGGCGGAATGCGGAGTCCGCAGCAACAAATGTAAATCCGCTCGCGGCAGGCTGATTATAACTGTCGTCTGCCGGAGGGATCGACGGCAAGGCTGCTGTATTTTCTTTCGGGTTGTCGGTTTCATCGAAGTAGCCGGTTTTGTCCTGATATTTTTTTTGTCCGGATGTTTTGTCGATGGTCATTTTCCCGACGCTGACATAGCCGCGCTTCTGAATTTCTTCCGAAATGGTGACGGATTTGCGTGGCCGGTTCAGACCTTCCTGCCAGAGTTTTTCACCGGTGCAAACGATATCCAGTTCCTTGAGCTCCAGTTCGACTTTTTGCGGAGACATCCGGACAACCAGATAATTGACCTTCGGGTTGTATCCCAACAGACCTCCGTGAGCGATCTGCTGCACACCGTCTTTTTCGGTGCAGGTGATGGCGTGAACTTCTCCGCACAGATACAGATCCACTTTATGCTTCGCCAGACATTGCCAGAAAGGCGATTGCTGCCCGCCGTCGAGCAGCATCCCGCTGGATGACTGCTTCCGTACCGGGCCCAGAACCGGCGTGTGGCCCATGACCACGACGTGATCGACTGAAAGATTTCCGGCCAAGGTTTCGTCCAGCCATTTGAGCTGTTCGCCGGTGACTTTCGGTGTGATTTCTCCCTGACTGCCTTTGCCCGGCTCGAATACATCCACAGAAACGAATAGAGTATTCTTATGCATGAAATAGAACGCTGTTCCCTTCATGTTTTTAGGGCCGTTGAGCGGCATCTTTAGATAATCGCGGAACGCCTGCTTGTAGGCCGGCACCAGCTTTGCTTTTTCCGGCGGCCAGGGATTGTCGCCGATTTCGTGGTCGCCGATGGCTGCGTAGAAGTTCAGGCTGTGGTCATTCATTCTATTGATCCACGCCGGGTAGTACAGGGCGGCGCACTTGCTTATTTTCTCTTCGTTCGCCCAATGCCCCATCAGAAGATCGCCGGCGACCAGAACGAAATCGGGATTCTCAGCCTTTACCGCTTTTAGCACGTAGTCGAGTGTTCCTTCCCATCCGGGCTGCGGATAGGTTGTGTCCACATTGATGAAGTCCGGCATGCTGACAAAAGTCCAGATTTCCGGAGCCGCCGACTTGCCGGGCGCGGCGGCCTTGATATTCAAACAGGGCAGCAGAAAAAATAATACTGCGCCCAGTAACGTGCTGTAATTTGTGAAGAGTCTGTTCATTTTCACTCCGGGGCTTTGCTAGTTGATTCTCAGCGCTTCTTCGTAAAATGCCATCACGTTCTCTATCGAAGTGTCGGCCTGAATATGGTGTGCAGGCGACAAAATAAATCCTCCGCCTTTTCCGCATTCTGTTTTGAGTTTCCGGACGGCCTCCTTCACCTGCGCCGGAGTGCCGTTCGGCATGGTCTGCTGTACGCAAAGCCCGCCGAAGAGGGCGATGTTCCGTCCGTATTTTTTCTTCATCTCAAACGGGCTGATTGCCATCGGTTGCAGCGGATTGAGAACATCCAGGCCGATCTCAATCATTTCCGGAATGATCGCTTCACAGTTTCCGCAGCTGTGGTACGCGATTTTTATTTTTGGATTCAGCGCCTTGAATTCGCGGATCAACGTTGCGTAGCGCGGCTTTAGATAGTCGCGCCAGGTATCGAGAGATATCATCATATTCTGCTGGGTTGCCACGTCGTCGCCCAGCCAGATCATATCCACGCCGAGCTCGATGTATTTCCGTCCGGCGACCCGCACGAACTCCATCACTTTCTCGAACAGCAGATTGGCGTAGTCCGGATTCACCAACATATCGACCATGAAATTTTCCATGCCGCGCAGATACCAGGCGGCTTCAAAGAGACTGATCTGGCACGAGCCTACAATCCATTTTTCTTTGCCGTAGGCGGCAATCAGTTTTTTCAGCGGCTCGTATTGCGCCTCATCGTGCGGCGAAGGAATCCGGTACGCCTTGAGCAGTTCCATGGATTCTTCATCGTCCTCTGCCAGTGGCGAGCGGTGGATTTCGGTAAAACTGCCGAATTTATTGTCGGCCCAGCGCCAGATGACGCCCCACGGGCAGGTGTACGTTGGTTTTTGCGGGCGGTAATAACTCATCTCAAAACTGTTACCGGCTACGCCTTTCACCAGATCATTACCCAGTGCTGCGCCCAGATCGAAGTCAGCAATGCCGGTGGCTTCACGCAGGCGGGCTGCAATTTCCGGCGTAAACGTGGCGGAGACCGGCGGACGGTCCGTCGTTTCAAAATTCAGCGCAGCCTTTACTCTTTCTTTTCCTGTCATCATTTCTTCCTCGCCTGTTTCTGTTGTAAGACCTCGCCAATTTAACCTTAGCGACCGGTTCCGGCTAGGCGCATAAAAACCATAGTTTGTAGAAATCGGGTCAAAAGGGTGGACTGGCACTCGGGGCGGTTTTACAATCCGGCGCATGAAAAAGACGTCGCAAAAACGGCCGCATGTGGCGGTACTGGCCGAAACCACGCACGCGGCCGGCCGCAACATTCTCCGCGGGATTGCGCAATATGTGCAGGAGCATGCGGCCTGGTCCGTTTATTACGCGCCGCGGGCGCTCGGCGACAAAGCGGCGGCCTGGTTGAAAAACTGGGACGGCGACGGAATGATTGTGCGCATTTCTTCCGAACCGGCCATGGAAGAGATCCGGCAGTATGGCAAGCCGATGATCGACATGATCGGCGGCAGAATTGCCGATCCGAAATTTCCGCAAGTGCTTGTTTCCGATGAAGGCATCGGACGGCGCGCGGCGGAGTATTTTATAAAAAACGGATTCGCCCGGTTTGCTTTTCTGGGGATGAAAAATGAAGTGTGGTCATTTTGCCGGAAAGTCGGATTTCTCAACGTACTGAATGAGCACGGTTTCGCCATGCAGGCACTGGAGTTGCCGTCTTTTTACGAGTCGTGCAATGAACAGTCGTGGGAAACAACCGAAGAAACCATTGCGGAATGGGCGAAACATTTGCCTCGTCCGTGTGCCGTGTTCTGCGCGAACGACGAACTCGGAAGCCACTTGATCGAAGCCTGCCGCCGCGCCGCCATCCGCGTACCCGACGAACTGGCTTTGCTGGGCGTCGATAACGACACTCTGTTCTGCGAACTCTGCCGTCCCCCGCTTTCGAGCATTGACGCAAATCATTTCTGCGCTGGTTATCAGGCCGCCGCGATGCTTGACCGTTTAATGCAGAAGAAGAAAGCAAATGACGCTGTTCTTTATGTGCCTCCCGGAGAGATCACCGTGCGGCAGTCCTCAAATATTCTGGCGATCAAAGACAGCAGCCTGATTGCAGCGGTACGGTTCATCGAAGAACACGCCGGCGAGGCGATCAGTGTGGAGGCGGTAGCGCAGCACACCTTTCTTTCCCGCAGTGTGCTGCAACGCCGTTTCAAAGAAGCTTTCGGTCAAACAGTACACGAGCGGATTCTGCAGGAAAGAATCCGGCGTGCTCAGCAACTGCTGACGCGCACAGCTTTATCTGTTGCTGAGGTATCTGAAAAAGCCGGCTTCACGCATCAGGAATACATGGGCGTTGTTTTCAGAAAACACCTCAAAACAACCCCGGCACAGTATCGTAAAAGCTTTCCGCGGAGCTGAAGCCGATTGATGGTTGCTTTGGGGACAAGACGCATCAAATTGTCGTTACGGTGAAATCAAAGGTTGCCTTGTCTCCGGAATTTTGACTATTTTGCGGCTCAGTTTGTAAATACACTGCTGTGCTGAATGATGGCAGGAAACTTAATAACCGGCGGGAAAGGAACTGGATATGGGTCAGATCAGTTTGGGGTGGCTGGACTATTCAATCATGGCCATCTATGTCGGGTTTGTTATCGGGATCGGTTACGCTCTGAAGAAATACATGAAGTCCAGTTCGGACTTTTTCCTTTCCGGCCGATCTATTCCGGCGTGGATTACAGGGTTGGCGTTTATGTCGGCCAATCTGGGCGCACTGGAACTGGTTGGTATGGCCGCCAGCGGAGCCAAGTACGGCATGGCCACCTGCCATTTTTACTGGGTCGGCGCGATTCCCGCGATGGTGTTCCTGGCGGTCTTCATGATGCCGTTCTATTACGGCTCCAAGGCGCGCTCCGTACCGGAATATCTCAAGATGCGTTTTGACGAACGCACGCGCTGCTTCAACTCTCTGACTTTTGCCGTGATGACGGTCTTTGCTTCCGGCATCTCAATGAACGCGCTGGCCAAGCTGCTCAGCTCTCTGCTCAACTTCCATCTGTCCTGCCAGATCGGCCCGTTCAGCCTGACCGATTATGACGCCTACCTGTGGATATGCTCCGGCATCGTGCTGCTCTACGTGCTCAAAGGCGGACTCACCTCGGCAATCTACACCGAAGTGCTTCAGTTCTTCATGATTGTCATGGGCTTTGCGCCGGTGGTTTTCCTCGGCCTCAAAGATGTCGGCGGCTGGGGCAAGATGACCCACGCACTGAGCGGTGTAGCTCAGAACCCGGCGGCCCTGAACTTGAAAGAGGCCGGCACAACGTATGCCGCCAACGCCTGGACCAGCGCCTGGCAGCCGCTGACGGGAGGTGCATCCGGCAACCCGATGGGCGTGGACATCTTCGCCATGGTCTTCGGCCTGGGTTTTGTACTCAGCTTCGGTTACTGGTGCACCAACTTCCTCGTCGTGCAGCGCGCCATGGCGGCCAAAAATATGACGTCAGCCCGGCGCACGCCGCTGATCGCCGCCGTGCCGAAAATGTTTCTGCCGCTGCTGGTGATTCTGCCCGGCATGATTGCCGCCTCACTGGCCTTCACCGCCAAAGACGGTTACCGCCTGCCGCCGGTGCTGATTAAAAACGAAGCCTCTGCCGCCGCCGCCGTGCAGGCGGTGCAGACGGCAACGCTGGATCAGCCCGCCGCGGTGACGGCCGTCAAGAAAGCCATCGGCCTCAAGATGGACGACGTCAAAGTAGCCGCTTTGTTAACTGCGCAAGCCGTTCAGCCTTTGCCGGAAACCGAAATCCGTGCCCGGCTGCAGGACGCCGTGGCGGAGAATGATTACGACGGCGTGATTCTCTCGCTGGTGAAAAAATACTGTCCGATGGGTCTGCTGGGTCTGGCATTAACAGCACTGCTGGCCTCGTTTATGTCCGGTATGGCCGGCAACGTCACCGCCTTCAATACCGTCTGGACCTACGACCTCTATCAGGCCTACATCGCCAAAAATAAGAGCGATGCCCATTACATGACCATGGGCCGCTGCATCACCGTCGTGGGTATTCTGCTCAGTATCGCCTGCGCCTATTTTGCGCGCAACTATTCCAATGCGATGGACGTGATTCAGCTGGTGTTCGGCTTCGTCAACGCGCCGCTCTTCGCCACGTTCCTGCTGGGTATGTTCTGGAAGCGCGCCACCAGTCACGGCGCATTTTTCGGTCTGGTGGGCGGCACGCTCACCTCGGCGCTGTTCCATGCCTGCACGTTGACGACCGGTAATGTGCCGGGTATTAAAGGCGGCTACTTGGCCGCACTGCAGTATTTTCCCAGCGAAATGGCCCAGAACTTCTGGCTGGCCGCTTTCGCCTTCCTGACCTGTTTTGCGCTTACGGTCAGTATTTCGCTCTCGACGAAACGTACCAAGAGCGACGCTGAGCTGACCGGGCTGGTCTATTCGCTTACGCCGAAAATCAAAGCCGGTGACGAGCCGTGGTTTGCCCGCCCGGCGGTGCTTGGAACCTTGTTACTGATCGTTTGTGTCGTACTTAACATCATATTCTTTTAAGGAAAGGAACACCGTCATGGGACTGGATCTACGCTGGCCGATCGGCCTTATGTTCTCGCTGGTGGGTACACTGTTGTTCGTCAACGGGCTGCTCACCGGTTCCAGCGCTAAGGCGCTGAATATCAATATCAACCTCTGGTGGGGACTGGTGCTGCTGACCTTCGGGCTGATCATGGCCGTTTCTGCCTGGCGTGCCGGCAGGAAGGCGGCCAAATAAAATTCTGACCTATATAACCGGCACGACAGGCTGCCGATGTTTGGAAAAGGCACCCCGAAACTTCAGGGTGCCTTTTTCTGTCTTGCTTCCGGACTGTAAATATCCTTTCATCCGGAAAAGCGGATAGATTGAATATGACTGAACCCGACATCCTTGAGGTTTTTAAAGCGCTGGGCGACGAAGCCCGGTTGCGGATTCTTCGCGCCGTGGAGATTGCCGAATTGTCGGTGGCCGAAATCGTGGAAGCGCTCAAAATGCCGCAGTCGTCAGTGAGCCGTCACTTGAAACCGCTGCGCGACAGCGGACTGCTTGATACCCGCCGCGAAGGTACGTCGGTCTATTACCGGCGCGGACCGGTTTTCCAGGACCAGGCGTTTTCCCAATTGCTGGGCGAAAAATTGGCGGAATTGCGCGGCGCAAGCCGCGACCGCGCGGCGGTTGACCGCGCGATTGAACAGCGCCGCCGTGAGAGCACCAAGTTTTTTGACGAAATTGCCGGACGCTACGGTTCGCTGACGCAGCCGGGCGGCGGCTGGCAGGCAATGGCCGCCGCACTCGCCGCTGGCTTCGCCGGGCAGACGGTGGCCGATATCGGCTGCGGCGAAGGCGATTTGACCTTGCTGCTGGCGCGCTTTGCAAAACGGGTGGTGGCGGTGGATCTTTCCGCGCAGATGCTGCGCGTGGTGCAGGAACGCTCGGCGGAAGCCGGCGTGGCACGGCGTGTGACGGTGGAAAAAGGCGATCTGGAAAAATTGCCGCTGGATGCGGACAGTGTGGATGCGGCGTTTGTGAGCCAGGTGCTGCACCATGCCGCGCGGCCGGAAAAGGCGCTGACGGAGGCGACACGTATTTTAAAGCCGGGCGGACGGCTGATTCTGCTCGATCTGGCTCAGCACGATCAGGAGTGGGTGCGCAGTGAATGGGCGGATCAATGGCTTGGATTCGATGAGCGCGAGTTGCGCGGCTGGCTGGCCGGAACCGGGCTGAAAATGGAGATTTTTCAAATCCTGAAAGGGCCGACCCCGGCTTTTTCTGTAGTGATGATGGTTGCAACTAAAGAAGAGAAGAAACGGAGCAAATAACATGGCGAAGAAAGCGATTTCTGAAAAACAGGATTACGTTGTCAAAGACATCTCGCTGGCGGCATTCGGACGGAAGGAGATGGAGCTGGCGGAGCATGAAATGCCCGGCCTGATGGCGCTGCGCGAAAAATACGGCAAAGACAAGCCGCTCAAAGGCGCGCACATCACCGGATCGCTCCACATGACGATTCAGACGGCGATGCTGATCGAAACGTTGCAGATTCTCGGCGCGAAAGTCCGCTGGGCGAGCTGTAATATTTTTTCAACGCAGGATCATGCGGCGGCGGCCATTGCTGTCACCGGTACACCGGTGTTCGCGGTGAAGGGCGAGACGCTGGAAGAATATTGGGACTATACCGACCGTATTCTTGACTGGGGCAACGGCAAAGGCCCGAATGTGATTCTCGACGACGGCGGCGACGCGACGTTGTTTGTACACCTCGGTCTGCGGGCGGAAAGCGACCCTTCGATTCTGGATCGCAAGCCGGGCAGTCACGAAGAAAAAGTGCTGCTGGCGCAGCTTAAAACAGCGCTTAAGAAAGATCCGAAACGTTTCTCGCGCATTGCCAAAGGCATTATCGGCGTCAGCGAAGAAACGACCACAGGCGTACACCGGCTTTACCAGATGATGGAACGCGGCGAGCTGCTTTTTCCGGCGTTTAACGTGAACGACTCGGTGACCAAATCGAAATTTGATAACCTCTACGGTTGCCGCCATTCGCTGGTGGACGGCATTATGCGCGCCACGGATGTGATGCTTTCCGGTAAAGTTGCCGTGGTTGCCGGTTATGGCGACGTCGGCAAAGGCTCCTGTCAGTCGCTCAAAGGACAGGGCGCGCGGGTTATTGTCACGGAAATCGACCCCATCTGTGCGCTGCAGGCCGCGATGGAGGGTTATGAAGTGATGACGATGAATGACGCTTGCGCCATTGGCGACCTGTTTGTCACCACGACCGGCTGTTGCGACGTCATTACCGAGAAACACATGCGGAAGATGAAAGACATGGCGGTCGTCTGCAATATCGGCCACTTTGACAGTGAAATTCAGGTTGAGAAGCTGAAGAAATACAGCTGGATCAATATCAAGCCGCAGGTTGACAAGATTACCTTCCCGAATAAAAAGAGCATCCTGCTGCTTGCCGAAGGGCGTTTGGTAAATCTCGGTTGTGCCACCGGCCACCCGAGTTTTGTGATGTCTAACAGCTTCACCAATCAGGTTCTGGCCCAGATGGAACTTTACTGCAACCCAGGGAAATATCCGGTTGGTGTTTACACCTTGCCGAAGAAGCTCGACGAAGAGGTTGCTCGCCTGCACCTGGAAAAAGTCGGAGTGAAGCTTGAAAAACTCTCCCGTGAGCAGTCCAAATATTTAGGAATTTCGCCGAATGGGCCGTTCAAGCCGGCACATTATCGCTACTGATTCGGACTTATTGCCGCCTCTTTACCGGGGCGGCCGCTGCTTGGTTCCGGCAAAAAGCGCAGTCTTTGCTGTGCATCGGATGCATACGATGGAAAAGTAATGCATAATTTCATGAACTCTGTCTTATTTTCAGTTGCTTTTGGGAAGCCTTTTTTGTAGGGTAATAGCTGACAAAGGAGGATGGTATGGCAACAAACCCCATAGGAAAAGGCACCAAGACCATCGGCATTAACATGCCGAGGGGAATGGCTGAAGATCTGGAAAAACGTGCAGACTCTATGCATATTTCCAAGAGTAAGTATTGTAAGATCGTTCTTCAGCAATGGCTTGCTTCTGGAAAGAAGCTGACATTGGCCGAAAAGAAGTAGGCGAAAACCAAGCTTCGTGCAGGTATTTTCTTTGAAAATATTTGGGAAAACGCTCCGTATTTACGGGGCGTTTTTTATGTCGGCAAAAATAGCCGCTGCTGTGACCGCCGGATTTTCCGCCTGCAAAATCGGGCGGCCCACCACCAGATGAGTGGCTCCCTGTTGTACCGCAAAGGCAGGTGTGGCTACGCGTTTCTGGTCGCCAGCCTCGCCGTCCGGCATACGAATGCCCGGCGTCACCAGTAAGGCGTTCGGAAACTTCTGGCGCAACACACCCGCCTCGTGGGCGCTGGTCACCAGTCCGTCAATGCCTGAGCTGATCGCCAGTCCGCCCAGCGCCAGTGCCTGTTCAGATACCGTACGATGGATTCCCAGATCGGTGAAATCGGTCAGGGAAAGGCTCGTCAGTGTTGTGACGGCCACCAGTTTGGGCGGATTGGGGCACTCCCGCGCGGCTTCGGCGGCGGCTTCCAGCATGGCTCTTCCGCCAATCGCATGTACGGTCATCAGGTTTACGCCATGGCGGGCGGCTGTTTTCACCGCGTTGGCGACGGTACGGGGAATGTCGTGCAGTTTAAGATCCAGAAATATTTTTTTGTTCCGTTTTTTTAACGGTTCGAGAACAGCAGGGCCTTCGGCGCAGAAAAGTTCAAGACCCACCTTATACCACTCAATGATATCCGGAAGCCGGCCGAGAGTTTCTTCCATTTCCTTTGCGGTCGGTACATCCAGCGCAACAATCAAAGCAGGTTTCATTTTCATCCTTCCTTTACGGGTGTGCAATGCGCTAAAAATCCATGAACGGCAGACCGAAAGCAAGGATTAGTTCATGAAGCAGGAAATAGAACGGAAATTTCTGGTGGTGAGTGACAGTTGGCGCCGCGCCGCCGGCACCGGGGCCGTCTGTGTTCAGGGTTATCTGACTTCCGGGCCGTCGGGAGCCACCGTTCGTGTCCGCCTGCTGGGTGAACAGGGGTTTCTGACAATCAAAGGGCCTGCACAGGGGATTTCAAGGCCCGAAATGGAATATGAAATTCCGGCGGCTGACGCTGAATACATGCTCGAAAACCTTTGCGGAGACCGGTTGGTTTCAAAAAAGAGATACACCTGTGAAGCCGGTGGAATGGTTTGGGAAATCGACGTCTTTTCAGGGCTGAATGAAAGTTTGATTATAGCAGAAATTGAGCTCGAAAGCGAAGATCAGCAGTTCGAAATGCCGGAATGGCTCGGAGTTGAAGTCACTTCTGATTCCCGCTATTACAACGTTGAGCTGGCCCGGCACCCCTTTGCACAGTGGTAGCATCTATTAGGAAATTCTTTTAAAAACCTCTTAACATAAAAAAATTAAAGAGTAGTATGCCGGAAAATTACTTACCATAAAAACGAAAGGAAAAAATGAAAAAAGTAATTGCGGCAGTTGCCATTATCGGTGTGGTTTCAAGCAGTGCTTATGCTGAGTTGTTTACATTTGATCTGCTCAACAAAAACGGCGTGTCCTGGGACGGTGCATCGTCCGGTGTTTACACTAATGCAGGCAGTGTGCTGACGCTGGAGGCCGCCATGTTTGCTTATCTGAATGGAAGCTACAGTCCGGGGAGCCAGTTGAACTCAACGGCATCCGAATTCGGTATAAATGCGGCGGACAGCGGAGACGCAACGTCATTGTTCGATACGGTCAACGGGCAGGAATCTTTGTGGGTTTCGTTTAATCGCGCGGTAACAATAAAATCCGTCACCGTTTCCAGTTTTACTGCCGGAAATGTTGAAACCGGTGCATATCAGGTGGCCGGCGGGAGTCTTGTTAATTTTACAGCCAACGGGACTTATTCAGTCGATGCGGCGCTGGATCAAGGTTCTTACTTCAAGATCGGCGCTCTGAATACGGGCGGCGGGAACGGCTGGAGCCTGAACTCATTCACGGTGGAGGCTGTACCGGAGCCTGCGACCATTGTCATGCTCGGATTTGGAGCGCTGGCAGCGGGGATCATTCGCCGCGCTTCGCTTGCATAAACCCGCTTTGCGGACATTGAAAAGCGTCCCGAACTTCCGGGGCGCTTTTCTTTTTTCCAATGTTTGGAAAAACTGCCGCAGACCGCTACACTGGCGGCATGAATATTTTTGAAAAAATCATAAACCGGGAAATTCCGGCGACTGTCATCTATGAAGACGCTGACACCTTCGCGTTTATGGACATCGGTCCGGTCATTAAAGGTCACACGCTGGTCATTCCCAAAACCTGCTACGATTCCGTTGTTGAAACGCCCGACAAAGTTCTTGCGAAGCTCATGTCTGTGTGCAGGCGCATCGCCGCCGCGCAAGTCAAAGGACTCGGCGCTGACGGTGTTAACATTATCCAGAACAACGGCAAAGCGGCCGGTCAGGTTGTACCGCACATCCACTTTCACGTCATTCCGCGTTTTGATGGTGACGGACACCATTGGAACTGGAACGCCAAAAAATACGACAGCCCGGTTGAAATGGAAAAACTTGCCGCGAAAATCCGCGAAGGACTGGCGGAATGAAACAACCAAACGCTGAATATCTGCTGGAAGACATCCTGGCCCGCGACCCGCGCTACACCGCTGAAGCCTATGCATTTGTCCGTGCCGGACTCGACCATACAGTTCGCCGTCTCGAAAAGCCGCGCCATGTCAGCGGGCAGGAGCTGCTCGACGGTATTCGGGAGTTTGCGTTGGCCGAATTCGGTCCGATGACCAAAACCGTTCTTAACGGATGGGGGATTAAACGGACCGAAGATGTCGGCGAAATCGTTTTTAACATGGTTGAAACCGGGCTGCTCGGAAAAACCGAAAAAGACAGTCGCGCCGATTTTGCCAACGGTTACGACTTTGACGAAGCCTTCCGCAAACCGTTTCAGCCGCGCGGCGCGGAGAAATCTTAGCCGAGGAGTTGTTCGACGATTTTCAGAATGCCTGCGATGTCGGCTTCGGTAACATCTGAAAACCAGATCTTCTGCGGGTGAATCAGTACATTTGGTCCCTGCGCACAGAGGCCGAGGCACCCGGCATTTGAAACCCGCACTATGCCGCGCCAGCCACGTGCGTTTACTGCTTCTTTGAGTTTGTCTTTCAGTATATCGCCGCCTTTTGCGCCGCAGCCGGGATTCTCCGGACTGTTTTTCCGCACGTTGGCGCAGACAAAGATATGGCAGATATACGGCGTAACTTGCTGTTTCATAGCGCGCCTTCCATTTTTAAAAGCAGAATTTTCCATGGCAGGCCGCTTCCGAAACCTCCGAGGCTGTTAGCGGCGACAACGCGGTGGCATGGAATAAAAACCGGCAGCGGATTAGCTCCGCAGGCCGAGCCGACCGCACGCACCGCTTTCGGACGGCCGATGGCCGCAGCGATTTCACCATAGGTTCTGGTTCGGCCGCGCGGAATCTTCTTCATTTCGCGCCAGACAGCCTGCTGAAATTTGGTTCCGGCGGGAATTCCAGCCGGGCGGAAATCACGCATCATATTTTCAAGCGCCTCAAAGTCGGCCTCTGAAAATTTTTTATGAGGAATCTGATTCAGCGGCGGCAACGAAAGTTCAACGGCCCTTCCATCGTCGTTCAGCTTCAACGTGATTGTTCCCCACGTTGTTTTGATGGCGACGGGTTTCATAGTTATTTACTCGTGCCGCCGGTCTGAATCGGTGTGTCCACGACTTCCTTCGGCGGAAGGCTGGGTCGGCGGGCCTCTATGGAAGAGGCCTTGTTTGCCGCCGGTAACAGGTGATGCCGGAACCTGTATCCGTTCCGATTGGTGTGTCTGAGTTTCACGGAACGGATTAGAGCCGGATTCTTTATGTGTGTCCTGCATCGCGGTTCCGCTTGTTTTCGCGGGTTGAACTGTTTGTTTGAACTCCGTCGACGGTATCGCCGCAGGTGTACGCTTTGCCGGCGGCTGAACCGTCCGCTTGTGCTCAGTTTCCGGTTGTACGGTTGTTCGGCGCATAGGTTCAGGACTTGCTTCGGGCTTGCGTTCAACAGTCGGCTGAATGATTTGCCGGTGTCCGGTTATCGGCGTCGCGGCAGGTTTATTTTCCCTGTCCGGTTGGGCTGTCTTGGATCCGGCGGCCGGGGATTCCCAGCGGGTTCGTTTATCGCTGAAAGTGTGCACTTCGGTTGCCTGTCTGGATATCTTCTGCCGAGCGTCGTTGCCGATCCGCTCAAATTTTATCGCGGTCGTTTTGCGGGCGGCGGCGGTTTCTATCGGCTGAGTCACCTGAAAGGTATGGCGTTGCGGCTCAGGCATTTTTTCGAGCCGGGATTCCTGCTCGCGGAAAGTGTGAGCCGGCCGGAGGTTTTTGTCGTCGCAGCGGCGGCGGTATTCGTCGCGCTCGTGCTCTTCCCAGCGCGGTTCGGACCGGTGGTGCCGCCAGCGGCTGTGCTCGTAGACCGGATCGTACCAGATGTGATGATGCCGGCTTTCAAACCACGGAAAGATGCCGATGCGCAGATAGGCATCATCATAGTAATCGCCGAAGTAGTAATGGTGGTAACGCGGGTAGGCAAAAAGACTGACCTGTAACAGGCCCACATCGACGACAATACTGGGGCTGTATGTGAAGGCGACCCGGTGATAGACGGACGCCGGAAAATAGACCGGCGCAAACAGTACGCCTCGGCGTTCCAGCGCGTAATCCCAGTGTCCTGCGGCAAAGATATAGCCGCGCGGCGTCATAACATAGTGCGCCGGAATCCAAACCCAGCTTGGCTGTGCGGTCAGCCAGTAGCCGGATCGCCGGATATACTGACCGTGGTTCCAGTACATGCAGGGCGGCACCCAGATCATGTCCGGCGAAGGCTGAACCGTGACCGGCTCCAAATCCTCGATGGCCGGCGGTGGCGGAAGGTACTCAATATTCTGAACCCCGGCGGGAGCCCAGTAACCGGATATCCATTGCCAGCCTCCGGCTGTTGGAGCCCAGTAGCCGGGCACCCAGGACATTTTCGGCGGAGCCGCCCGCCAGCAGGCGCTGACCCAGATGTAGCCGTTCCGATCCGCGTCCCACGCCCAGTAGCCGGGGATCCAGACGAATTGCGCACCCTGCGGTCTTTCCGCCGGCGGAACTTCGTTGATATTGGACGGCGGTTGCTGAGGAGCGACCACGCCGGTCTGAAGTTGCATGGTGACCGGCTCGGCAAAAGCCTCATGAACCGGACCGCGGCTCAGAACTTCGGGTTGTTCCTGCGCCGGTGTTGCCGGCGGCGTGTCCGGTGCCTGTGCGGACAATTGATGACTGTTCAGCGATGTTGCTGTGAGAAGCACAATGACCCATTTAGCAGAACGCGAACTGTGATGACACATAATCGACACTCCC
>JBAZTQ010000015.1:0-39444 GCA_041661845.1 Kiritimatiellales bacterium
ACCTGAACACAAAACAGCTGCTCATCATCCTTGAAGCGGAACTCAACCTGCGAAAAGACAAACTGCTCGACGCATTCCATACGAAGACGCTTGTGCAGATCTTTGTCGAAAACCGCATCTATAAAAAGATAGAGCAATGCAAAACCTACGAAGCAGTGCATCAGGCTGTGTTCACCGGGCTGGAGCCGTTTCTGCATCTGCTCCGCCGTCCCGTGGTGACTGAAGATATCGAAATGCTGCTTGCGATTCAGATCAAACGCATCTCGCTCTTTGACATGAGCAAAAATAAAGAGGAGCTTGAAAAAATCCTCGCGGAACTGGCTGAAGTTGAGAAAAATCTGAAAAGCCTCACGGTGTATGCCACCCGCTACCTCAAAGAGCTCATCAAAAAATATAAAGACCGCTATCCGCGCCTTACTCAGGTAAAAACGTTCAAAGAGATCGAAGTTCGCGAACTCACCGCTACCGAACTTCATATTCAGCACGACCTCGAAAGCCACTTTGTCGGTTCCGGCGTCAAAGGCGAATCGCTCCTGAAGTGTTCATCACTGGACAAGCTCATCTTTGTCTGGGACGACGGTCGTTACCAGATGGTGCCGCCGCCCGAAAAACTTTTCGTGGATAGCAATCTGCAGTACTACGCCATCTTCGACCGCGACCGCGAAATGACCTGTGTTTACACCCATCAGCGCGATACCTACATCAAGCGCTTCACCTTCGGCGGTGCCATCATGAACCGCGACTATCAGCTCGCGCCCGAAGGTTCGAAAATACTTTTCTTTCAGGAAGGCTGCCCCGACGAACTCTACCTTCGCTACCGCCCGGCCAAAGGGCAGCGGATTCACCAGCAGTTCTTCAAAATCAAAGACCTCGCCGTTAAAGGCTCCAAAGCCAAAGGCAACCGCCTGACAACCAAATCGGTGCAATATATCGACACCAAGCCCGGACGCTGGTGGCGCGACGATGAGGAAGCCCCGCAAGGCGTTCTCCTGTAACCCTGCTCATGGTTGAATTGTTACCCACCAATCTGCACGAATATTCACGAATTCGGTTTTTATATTCGTGTTGATTCGTGTAATTCGTGGGTGGTGTCTAATCTGCGGTTGGAAATGAATTCTACTTACAACAGTAATGTCCTCGAGGCTCTCTGCCGGGATCCGCACCGGCTGAAACTTTTCCGCAATGCCTTTTTCAAGAAGGCGCTGCCGCTTGAAGCATGTCTGGAGAAAGCACCGGAACTTGCCGATAAACTCAATTTCCAATCATTGGAAATCACAGAACGGTACGATTCTCAGCGCGACGGCGCAACCAAAATGGTCCTGCGGACAGCTGACGGACACAAGATCGAGGCCGTGATTCTACGGATCGCCTCGGGCCGGACGAGCCTTTGCATTTCCTCGCAGGTCGGCTGTGCCGCCGACTGTCAGTTTTGCGCCACCGGCAAGCTCGGGTTCATCCGCAATCTGAGCGCCGCCGAAATGCTCGATCAGGTGTTGCTCGCCAAGCGGCTTCTGCGCGAAGAAGGGCGGACGTTACGCAACGTCGTGGTTATGGGAATGGGCGAGCCGCTCCGCAACGAAGAACATCTTTTCCAATGTCTGGAAACTCTACGCGATAAACGCTTCTTCAACCTGTCCGACAACCATCTGCTCGTTTCCACCGTCGGTATTCCGGAAGCGATGCTGCGCTTTGCGGAACGCTTCCCGAAAATCCGGCTCGCGCTCAGCCTGCACAGCGCGCGGCAGGAAGTCCGCGAGCGGATTATGCCGGTTGCAAAATTTCAGACCTTGGAAAAACTGAAGACTGTATTTCCAAAGGTCGGAGAATTTATGGTCGAATACCTGATGCTGAAAGGTGTCAACGAGGGGACGGAAGATCTCGTCGCGTTGATTGATTTCCTGCGCGGCACCAAAGCTCACATCAACCTGATTCAATTCAACCCGCATCCCGGCGCGCAGTTCGAACCGGTCAGCAAAGAATCCCGCGAAGTATTCAGTGATGAACTGAAGCGTGCCGGATTTAAGGTAACGTTGCGCTATTCCCTCGGCGACGACATCGCTGCCGCCTGCGGACAACTCGCTGGACAATAATTTTAAATTTTATAACTTGAAGTAAGTTTGAGCATCAATTCGTCTTTTATTGAAATCGAGATCATGGAGAAATTGAAATGAATGATCGGAAAAAAGTGGAATTGTGCCATTGGGTTGTTGCTTTTGTCGACCTGCTAGGACAGGGCGATAAAATGCGCGAAGTCTCTCACCTGATTAATTCTGGGCAGGATGACAAGGCCGTCGAAAAAATGAAGGACATCTATTTTGATCATAAACATTTCTATGAGGCGTTTCAGGGTACTTTGATTGCAAATCAAGTAGGCGATGTGAAACCGATTCTTCCTCTACCTCCAAGCATTCCCGAGAAGGAATATCAGGCGGTGTTTCGGCGAAATTTGAAAATGCAGGTCTTTTCTGATGCAGCCATGTTCTATCTGCCTCTGACAGATAACGGCGAGAACCAGCCGCTTTTTGGGATCAACACGCTGCTATCTGTTCTGGGTGTCCAGATGCTTTCTTTTCTTGCGCAAGGCCGCCCGTTTCGTTGCGGTGTTGAAGTGGGCTTTGGGTTGGAACTAGAGGATGGGAAACTGATCGGTCCAGCGGTTCAGAATGCGTATGAATTAGAAAGCAAGCACGCTCAATATCCCCGGATTGTGGCGGGTTGCGGGCTAGTCGAGTACCTGCAGAACATTGAACGGATTGGTATGCAGAAAGGTACTACCATACAGAATCAAGCTTCAAAATCATTGGCGCGAATTTCAAGGGGTTGGCTAAAAACTGATATAGACGGGGAAACAATTCTGGATTACTTGGGCGGCGAATTTTTAAATAGGCTTCCCAAGGAAAAAGTTCAACCGATGGTTTTTGCCGCCTACAAGTTTGCGGATGAAGAGCAGGCTCGCTTTCGTGCTCAAAAAAACGGCCAGTTGGCAGTCCGCTACGCCTGCTTGAAAACATATTTACATCCATATCTGAGAGCTTGTGATGGTGACGAGGGTAGTCCGATAAGCTGACAATTTGGTTGTCAGGTATTGGGAAAGAAGAAGGCTCGGGTGGAACCTCGCCCTCCATCTATTACTCCACGGCTTCAACGATTTGCACGAGTTCTGCTGTGAGGGACGTTTAAACGAACGTTAGATTTTCCCTTTGCTCGACGGCAGGGCGTCGAGGGCTCGTTCGTCGGCGGTGCTGGCCATGCGCAGGGCGCGGGCGACGGCTTTAAAAACTGCTTCGTGGGCGTGGTGCAGGTCGTCGCCGTATTTCTGGTCGATGTGCAGGTTCAGTTTTGCGGTATCGCAGAATGAGCGCCAGAAGTGACCGAGAATGTCGGTGTCGAAGTCGCGGATCAGATTTTTCTTATTGGAAATTTCGTAGA
The DNA here is from genome assembly GCA_041661845.1 of Kiritimatiellales bacterium. Lineage (GTDB taxonomy): Bacteria > Verrucomicrobiota > Kiritimatiellia > Kiritimatiellales > Tichowtungiaceae > Tichowtungia. The sequence goes on from JBAZTQ010000015.1 coordinate 3,430, forward strand.
CGAGGTAGGGGCGTCCGCCGAGATCGAGCGATACTTCGGCGCTGGCGAGCGCGTCGTCCATCGGAAGCAACCAGAAGCCGTAACGGTTGATGCCGCGCCGTTCGCCGAGCGCTTCATTGAATGCCTGTCCGAGCGCCAGACCGACATCTTCGATGAGGTGATGGTAATCGACCTGAATGTCGCCGGAGGCTTTGATATCCATGTCGATCAGAGAGTGTTTTGAAAGCAGTTCAAGCATGTGGTTGAAAAACGGCACTCCGGTCTCAATCGAGTAGATGCCGGTACCATCAAGGTTGATCGACAGGCAGATATCCGTTTCGTTGGTTTTGCGCTGTACCGTTGCTTTCCGCTGTTTCATTTCTTGATCCTTCCGCTTCATCGGGTTGTTTTATAAAGGAGTTCATCTTTTAGAGCAAGCTCTCCGCATTTTCAGGTGGGGCGAACTCTCCGAGTGAGCCGCCGCGCAAAAGATCGGCTCACTCGGAGAGTTCGCCCCATTTTTATAGGGACTTGATTTCCGGTTCGAAGTTGGCATCTTGAATGCCGTTCAAAATCAAAAGGAGCTATTTTATGGCCAAAGCCGCAGCAAGACACATTCTCGTCAGCACCGAAGCAGAGTGCAATAAGCTCAAACAGCAGATCGCCGACGGCGCGGATTTTGCCGCGCTGGCCAAAAAGCATTCGCAATGTCCGTCCGGCCAAAAGGGCGGGGCGCTGGGAACTTTTTCGCCCGGCCAGATGGTTCGCGAGTTTGATCAGGTTGTTTTTAGCGCGGAAATCGGCAAGGTGCAGGGGCCGGTCAAAACGCAGTTCGGCTACCATCTGGTCGAAGTGACCATGCGCACGAATTGATGCGGAATGCTGCTATTGCGCTGACCACACGGTCAGGTCGTCGATATGCAGCATTTCTCCGTTGCCGACAAAATCGAAGCTCTTTTTCGGCTGCGCAATGATCTCATGTTTTCCGCGCAGGGTCGGCCCGTCCTGAATCTGGATAACGACTTCGTCGCCTTTAATCTCAAAAAGAGCCTCATACCGGAGGCCGGGTTTGAACCGGAAAGCCTTGTTTTCGGCGAGCGTGACGGTTTCATTGCTGGCAACCAAATGAGCCCCCTTGTCGTCCAGCAGCAGACGGGTCATGTGGTGGCCGAAATCAAAGAAGACATAAGGCAGATCGGCCGGTTTCGGTTTCCCGTTGACCGGATTCGGATCGAGTTTGAATGAAAACTGAACGGCGTATTCCTGCGGAGCTGCCAGCAACGCAATGCGCGGGGAAAGACCCTTATGATTTTTCCGGGCCGCCTGATATTCCGGCGTAGACGGAATGCCCTGAAGCTCGCCGTCTTTTATTTCCCAGCGGGTTCCCTGTCCATTCTGCCAGACCTTTTTATCCAGCGCATGCGGCGTATTGAAATCATCTTGCAGAACAGTGTTGCCGGTTTTTGTCAGCACCGGCTGAAGTCCGCCGGAAATCTGGCCGAGCGACGTTAGTGCTGACAAGACGACGAGTACCAAAGCGTATATTTGATTTTTCACCTTATCCTCCGGAGCGTTTGACGGTATAGCCGAGCTTCTGCAGTTCGACGACCAGCAGGTCGCGGTGATCGCCTTGGATTTCAATTACGCTGTTTTTGACGGTTCCGCCGGTTCCGCACTGCTGCTTGAACTGTTTCGCCAGTTTTTCCAGTCCTTCGGGGTGCGACGGAATTCCTGTGATGACTGTGACGCCCGCCCCTTTACGGCCTTTAGTTTCCCGCCCAACACGCACAATTCCGTCATTCTTTGGAGCTGACGACTTCTGTTGCGGTTTGTCTTTTTTCGGCGGAAGCTGACTGCCCGGAGTGTTTTTGCTCCACTCCGGAGTCAGGTCGAAACTGCTCAGATCAATCGGCATGACCGGTCTATTCAGCGTCAGTTTCCGGAATGTCCGCTTCAACGACTTCGGTCGAGACCGGAGCTACTGTTTCTACAGCTTCTGCCTCCGGATCGAGCACGGCGGCGGAGACGATCTTGTCGCCTTCGTTGAGATTGACCAGTCGCACACCTTGCGTGTTGCGGCCGATGACGCGCAAGTCGCTGGCGCCGATGCAAATCATCTGTCCGTTCTGAGAGATGAGCATGATGCGGTTTTCGTTGGTCACCGCGTGGGCGCTGACGACTTTACCGTTTCGTTCCGTGGTCTGGATGCTGATAATACCTTTTCCGCCGCGGCTTTGCAGGCGGTACTCGTCGAAGTTAGTGCGCTTGCCGTAACCGTTTTCGGTGATCGCCATCATGGTCGCCCCGGTGTTGACGATCTCGATGGAAACGACCTTATCGTCGCCTTCCAGCGTGACGCCTTTGACGCCGCGGGAGGTACGACCGATCGGGCGGGCATCTTCTTCATTGAAGCGAATGGCTTTACCGTTGTGCAGGCTGATAATGATTTCATTTGCGCCGTTTGTGAGCTGCACGCCGATGAGCTGGTCGCCTTCATCGATGTTGATGGCATTGATGCCGCCGGCGCGGATATTTTTGTAAGCCGACAGAACGGTTTTCTTGATGATTCCGTTTCTAGTGGCCATCAGCAGGTTGTGCGCGTCGTCGTCGAGGTTGCGCACGCAGAGGATGGCGGCCAGCTTTTCTTCGGGGCCCATTTCGATGACGTTGGCCAGCGCGCGTCCGCGCGCTGTGCGGCTGCCTTCCGGCACGTGGTAGGCTTTGAGCCAGTACATGCGGCCCGCCTGTGTGAAGCAGAGCAGGTAGTCGTGCGTTGAGGCGGTAAAGACGTGCTCGACAAAATCTTCATCCTTGGTGTCCATGCCCATTACGCCTTTGCCGCCGCGGCGCTGCTGGCGGTAGGTGTCAACCGGTACGCGCTTGATGTAGCCAGTGTTCGAAAGGGTAATTGCACAAGGTTCGTCGGCGATCAAATCTTCGATATCAATTTCGCCTTCGTCGATTTCCAGCTGCGTGCGGCGCGGTTCGCCGTATTTGGCTTTGATTTCGGCGAGGTCGTCTTTGATGACGCCGTAAAGTTTCTCTTCATGTTCGAGCAGGTCGAGTAAGTAGGCGATCTGCTTCTGGAGTTCGTCGTATTCGGCCTGAATTTTGTCGCGCTCCAGACCCGTCAGCTGGTAGAGGCGCATGTCGAGGATCGCCTTGACCTGCAGTTCGCTGAACTGAAAGCGTTCGATCAATTTGGCCTGAGCTTCTTCGCGCGACTTGGAGGCGCGGATGATCCGGACCACTTCGTCAAGGTTGTCCAGCGCGATGAGCAGCCCTTCAAGGATATGGGCGCGGGCGCGGTTTTTATCGAGATCGAACTGCGTACGGCGGGTGATGACCTGAAAGCGGTGTTTGATAAAGCACTGCAGCAGTTCCTTGAGGTTCATGATGCGCGGGCGGTTGCCGTCGATAGCCAGCATGATCGCGCCGAAGGTGCTCGCCAGCTGGGTGTGCTTGTAGATGTTATTGAGTACAACTTTGCCGATCGCGCCTTTTTTAAGCTCGATGACTACGCGGATACCGAGCTTTCCGGATTCGTCGCGGATATCGGAGATGCCTTCGAGATTTTTTTCGCGCACCAGCTCCGCCATACGGGTGATCATGGCGGCTTTGTTTACGGCGTATGGAATTTCGGTGATGATGATGCGTTCGCGGCCGTTGCCGAACTCCTCGATATCCGCCTTGCCGCGCATCCGGATGCGGCCGCGGCCGGTGAGATACATGGACTTGATGCCGCCGAGGCCGTGGACGATACCGGCGGTCGGGAAGTCGGGGCCTTTGATGAACTGGCAGAGATCCTCTGCGGTGGCACTAGGATTTTCAATCAGATGGATGGTTCCGTCGATCACCTCGCTCAGATTGTGCGGCGGAATGTTAGTGGCCATCCCGACGGCGATCCCGGTGCTGCCGTTAATGAGCAGGTTGGGGACGCGGGCCGGCAGAACGGTCGGCTCCATGAGCGTTTCGTCGAAGTTAGGGCGCATATCGACGGTGTTTTTGTCGATGTCGGCCAGCATTTCCTCGGCCAGCGGGAGCAGTTTACATTCGGTGTACCGGTAGGCCGCCGCGCGGTCACCGTCGATAGAGCCGAAGTTTCCCTGACCGTTGATGAGCATGCAGCGCATGGAGAAGTCCTGCGCCATACGCACCATGGTGTCATAGACCGCCGTGTCGCCGTGCGGATGGTAGTTACCGATTACTTCCCCGACGATCTTTGCGCATTTGACGAAAGGCTTACTGCTGACCCAGCCGCGTTCTTTCATGGCGAAAAGGATGCGGCGGTTGCCGGGCTTGAGGCCGTCGCGCGCATCGGGCAGGGCGCGGCCGATGATCACGCTCATCGAGTAGTCGATGTAGGCGCGCTGCATTTCGTCTTCAATATTGACCAGATCAATACGCTGATGCTGTTGTGTATTCATTGCGGTAAAATTTCCTGTGCGTTAAATGTCGAGGTTCTGTACGTTGAGGGCGTTCTTTTCGATGAACTCGCGGCGCGGTTCAACTTCATCGCCCATCAGGATGGTGAACATCTGGTCGGCCTTGACGACGTCTTCGAGCACCACGCGGGTCATTTTGCGTTTCGCCGGATCCATCGTGGTTTCCCAGAGCTGTTCAGGATTCATTTCCCCGAGACCTTTATAGCGCTGGATCGAAAGACCGCGGCGTCCCAGTTCACGGATCGTAGTGAGCAGTTCCAGCAGCGAGTGCAGGGCTTTCTTTTCGCCCTTTTCGTCCACCAGATAAAATTCCGGCGTTTCGAGGTGCGAAAGGCAGCGGGCGTGGAAACCTTTGGCATCGAGCTGGGCGATCAGTTTTTCGAGCCGTTCAGCCGTGTGGATTTCCATCCAGCGGAAGCCCGGCCCGCCGGTCAGCGAGTCAGCGATTTCCAGTTCTTTGCCCAGCGAGGCTTCGGTCTGTTCGCGCAAAGCGCGCAGTTCGGTGTCGTTGAAGACGTAGTGAACCTGCGGCTCGCCTTCGCCGCGGTCAATTTCAACGCGGAAAGAGGGCAGGCGGCAGTCGCTGTTTATCCGGCTGACGTAATCATCGAAATCAACGCCGCGGCGAACCATCTGGGCGGCGATACGTTCCACATCGCTCAGCAGCAGCAGGACGTCAGGAAGTTGTGCCGATTCGAGCAGCGTGTTGCCGAGCGGGCAGACCAGCGTCTGGTCTTCGGAGCCGAGATCCAGCAGGATGCGGGTCAGGTGGGCCTCGCTTTCGATGTACTCCTCGCGCTTCTTGCGTTTGATTTTGTAGAGCGGCGGCTGGGCGATATAGACGTAGCCCGCTTCGATCAGCTGGGGCATCTGACGGTAGAAGAACGTCAGCAGCAGGGTGCGGATGTGCGCACCGTCCACGTCCGCATCGGTCATGATGACGATCGTGTTGTAGCGCGTTTTGCTCAGGTCGAATTCGTCGGTGCCGATGCCGGTTCCGATGGCGGTGATCATGGTACGGATTTCTTCGTTGGCCAGCACTTTATCCAGCCGCGCCTTTTCGACGTTGATGACTTTACCCTTCACCGGAAGGATCGCCTGAAACTCGCGGTCGCGGCCCTGCTTGGCGGAACCGCCGGCGGAGTCTCCTTCTACGATGTAGAGTTCACACAGCGCCGGATCACGGCTGGAGCAGTCGGCCAGTTTACCCGGCAGACCGCCGCTTTCGAGCGCGCCTTTGCGGCGGGTCAGGTCGCGGGCTTTGCGGGCGGCGTCGCGTGCACGGGCCGCCAATACGGCTTTTTCGATCAGGCCGCGGGCGACAGACGGATTTTCTTCGAAATAGATCCCGAGTTCTTCGTTGACGATGGCTTCGACAATTCCCTGTACCTCGCCGTTGCCGAGTTTGGTTTTGGTCTGGCCCTCAAACTGCGGGTTGGGAATCTTTACGCTGATGACGGCGGTGAGACCTTCGCGGATATCGTCGCCGCTCATCGCCTGCTTATCGTCTTTGATCAGCTTGCTGGTGCGCGCGTACTGGTTGACGGTGCGGGTGAGGGCGCTGCGGAAGCCGGAAAGGTGCGTGCCGCCTTCGATGGTGTTGATGTTGTTGGCGAAGCTGTAGATGCTTTCGTTGTACGAATCGCTGTACTGCATCGCAATCTCGGCGGTAACGCCGTCTTTTTCGCACTGGAAGTAGATCACGTCAGGGTGAATCGCCACCTTGCCCTTGTTCAGGTGGCGCACAAATTCGCAGATGCCGCCTTCATATTCGAACACCTCTTCGCGGGCCGGGTCTTCCTGCATCAGCCGGATGCGTACGCCGCGGTTCAGGAACGCCAGTTCGCGCAGGCGCGAGGCCAGAATATCCCACTGAAAGCCCTCATGCGTGAAAATTTCATGGTCGAGCTTAAAGGTAACCTTGGTTCCGGTCTTCTGGGTTTTGCCGATTACTTCGAGCTGTGACGCTGTTGCGCCGCGTTTGAAGCGCTGATGATAAACCTGTCCGTTGCGGCAGACTTCGACTTCGAGCCATTCCGAAAGAGCATTTACGCAGGAAACGCCGACGCCGTGCAGACCGCCGGAAACCTTGTAGGAGTCATTGTCGAACTTACCGCCGGCGTGCAGTACCGTCAGAACTACTTCAACCGCCGGTTTGTGTTCGGTCGGATGCATGTCCACCGGAATGCCGCGGCCGTCGTCGGTGACGGTGAGCGAGCCGTTGGAGTTGATCGTGACATCGACATGCGTGCAATATCCGGCCAGCGCTTCGTCAATGGAGTTGTCAACGACTTCGTAAACGCAGTGGTGATAGCCGCGGATGCCGGTGTCGCCGATGTACATCGCGGGGCGTTTGCGGACGGCGGCCATTCCTTCGAGAACGGTAATCTGGTCGGCGCCGTACCCGGCTGATTTCTTCGGTTGCTGTTCAATATTTTCGTCTGACATAAGGGCTGTTTTTCCTCTCAAATTTCAAAGAAAACATAATATAGAAACGGCCCGGCTGACGCCACCGAAAATTAAGCAAAAAACATGAAAATCCCCCTTATTTTACGGGGAATTTTGTTTGGCGGGGCGGCGTTTTCAAGGTTTGGAAAAGACAAGGATAAAAACTGAAAATGCCGGAAAATTTTCGGACTGTAAAAACCGGTTTTCCGGCGTCCGGAGACCGTGCCGGGTTGAGCCGGAATCAGACGGGAACCACCAGCACCGGTATCTTCGATCCGAACAAAATACACTCGCTGATGTGGCCCAGCGACACCTTGCAATTTGCTCCGCCGTGCCCGTGCGCGCCGGTGATAATCAGGTCGACCTTAAGCCGCAATGCTTCCGACAGAATCGTTTCGCAGGTCGGGCCCTGTAAAAAAACAGGTGTTGTCTTTACGCCGGCCTTTTCGAGAGCCAAAGCATCTCTTCTCAGGCGCATCGATTCGGGTTTTGTGTCGTAGTCCGCGTCGCTGAGGTCTGTCGGCACCGGTTCGGTATGAATCAGGAACACTTCGGCTCCCAGCTTTTGGGCGTAGGTTTTTGTCACTTTCAGAATGGTTTCTGATGTAGTTGAGAAATCAACGCTCGCCAGTATTTTCATTTCATACCTCCCTTTCAACGCGCCGCTATTATTGGCAGGCGGACGGAGGATGTAAACCGGGAAAACGAACAGAGTTATTTGACGCCGACGACATAGGCGACCCAGCCGAGAGCATTTTCGTAGCGGATGCGGCGGCGGTAGATGTCGTCAGATTCGCCGTCTTCGGTCCAGTCGTGCAGATAGATTTCGACCGACTTGAATCCGGCTTCAATCAGCAGTTCCTGAAGTTCCGGCAGTGTCCAGAGCCGCCAGTCGTAAGTAAAGGCCTTTTGCACCTTTCCAATCCTCGGAATTTCGAAATGGATATAATTCAACACGTGATGGTCGATCACGTTGTATTCCGACTGATCCCAGATGTATTTGAACGCCGGAACTTTTGTCCCGTCGGCGGCAGTGAAGGCCTCCACTTTGCGCGGTTCCAGTTTGGTGCCCACCGCCTCGGTGCCGCCGTAAATATCCAGAATGAACATGCCGTCGGTTTTGAGCGCGCCATGCACCTGTTTGAAATAGGTGCGGAGCAGGTCGCGCGTTTTGAAAACGCAGTAGGAAAAATTGAGCGCCATCACCATGTCAACCGGCGGGGTTTTGACCTCCAGCACGTCGGCGCAGATCAAATTCAGTTTGCCGGCTTTCGGGCTGAGCTGCGCTACATTATGTGCAATACCCCAGTCGAGCGTCGGGCGGTCAAAGTCCACGCCCCATGCGCGGTGCTGCGGTGAGCGGCTTACCCATTCGCAGGCCAGCGCGGCGGTGCCGCAGAAATCCTCGCGCAGATCAGCGGGTTTGCGCCCGGTTTTCTTTTTAAAAATCCGCACCGCAAAATCGAGGTCGGTTTCAACGCCTTGCACGGACGCTTCGTAGAGATAATGTAAATCCGGAATCTTTTTCTTCTTTGCCATCGGTCAGTCCTTGAAATGTTTTTCAACCAGTTCGCGCGCGGCGGCGTGGATGTGATGATTGGTGCAGAGGAAGCGCAGGCCGTGTTCTTCGCCGCGCGGATAAGCGGTGCAGACGGCTCCGGCGCGTTCGGCAATCAGTCCGGCGGCGGCGACATCCCAGAGGTAGAGCCCGGCTTCGAAGTAACCGTCCGAACGGCCGCAGGCGATGTTGCAGACATCAATCGCGGCCGAAGCGAGTATCCGGATTTTGCTTACGCGCGGGGCCGTGTCGCAGAAAAAATTGAGCGCACGCGGATCCATATCTTTGGTGAGTCCTGTGAAAAAGGACGCTTTTCCAAGCGTTGGAATATCGGACGCATGAATCGGCGCGCCGTTGCAGAGCGCCGGGCCGTCCGCCGTGGCGGCGTAGCATTCGTTCAGCACCGGAACAAAAACGCATCCGGCCAGGATTTCGCTGTCGCGCCGCACGGCGATGGAGCAGCACCAGTAGGGAATGCCCCGTGAATAATTTACGGTTCCGTCAATCGGGTCGATGACCCATTCGAAAGCGTGTTGTTTGGCGATGGAGCCTTCCTCGCCGAGGATTGAGTGATCGGGGAAGTGCCGGTGGATAACACTTTCGGCGATGCGCTGGCATTCGCTGTCCAGCACCAGTTTAACGTCATGATCGAAACTCTGCGCGACCTCTCCCCGCCGGTGAATGTTTTTCAACGCATGTCCGCCTGCGGCGCGCGCGGCCTTGGCACAGACATCCAGAAGCTGTTCGTTGGAAGGTGTTTTCATCCGGAAAAGGTACCGATGAACCGCCTGTATCGCAAGCTCTCTGCTCGGAGAAGCTGGCGCGGGAATCAATCGAAGTCTGCCGGCAGTTCCGGATTATGGAGATGCGTGAAGAACCGGTGGATTTGTTCTGCCTTTACCCGTGAGACAGAAAGCTCCGGCAGCTCGTCTGCTCCGAAAAAGGCGATTTCGCCGGCCTCGCTGTTCGGGCGTGCCGCGCCGCCGGTGATTTCGCAGAGGAAGAAAAGTTTATAAACGGTGTACGGGAATGGCGGTTTGTGGCCCTGTGTTTCACGGTCGTAAACCGCCAGCAGTTTTACCGCGCGCGTTTCAAACCCCGACTCTTCATGCACTTCACGGACAACGGCTTTTCCGGGCGGTTCGTTTACATCCGCCCAGCCGCCGGGAAGCGTCCAGCGTCCCTGATCTGCAGTTTCGCTGACCAGCAGGATTTTTCCGTCCCGGAAAGCAACGCCGCGGACATCGACTTTGGGCGTGGCGTAACCGAATTCCGATTTGTTCAGATTCAGAATTTCTTCAGCGGAAAGGGATGAATGATGCGCAAGGATCTCTGCGGAGATCTCCGCGATCTGTCCGTAGCGTTCCCGGTCATACGGGTCGCCGGAAAAATGCAGACCGGTCTGGCTGATGGCCTGAAGAGACCGTGCCCATTTCATCCACCGGGAGCCGTTCGCGTTTTCTTTTTCCATCGCGTAACTCAGGAAGGGGGTTGCCGCAGATGCGGACGCCGGGGTTCTAACTGCTGCGGTTTTGCAGATGGTCGAGGACTTTCATCAGCCACCACCAAATGATCCAGCCGAGGACGATCATGGATACCGAGAACAGGCCGTAGGATATCCACGGGTTAATGTGTCTGGTCATTACGCTGAATTCCGACATTCCGCCCATGCTGGCGATGATATTAAGCGGGAGGAAAACGACATTGATGAGGGTAAGGTTTTTCAGCAGGACGTTCATGTTGTTGTTAACGATGGTGCCGCGGGCATCCATCAGGCCCGAGAGAACAGTCGAATAGATGCCGGCCTGTTTGCTGGCCTGCTGATTTTCGATGATGACATCGTCGAGAAATTCGATCTGTTCGGCAGAGAGTTTGAGTTTGGCGGCTGCGGTATGGAGTTTCGATAGTACTGCGAGGTTGGTTTCCAATGCGTTGTGGTAATAGATCAGGCTCTCGCCGAGCGCAAACATCTGCAGGAGGTATTTATTCTCCATGGATTTAATGATCTTGGCCTGCAATTCCTGCGACATCATTTTGATCGCTTTGAGGTGGCCCTGATAGTGATGCACCGTGTGCAGAAGCACGCGGAGGACGCAGTCCCAGACGGAGCCGATTTGCTTGAATTCACGGCCCGTAATCGGGAGTTCGTCCCGGGGTACAATGAAAACAACTTTGCTGTCTTTGATTAATATGCCGAGTGAAGACACTTCGAATTGAATGGTCTCGTCGCGGGTGATGTTGTCAGGGCGCTTCCAGACCATGAAGAGGCCGCCGTCCGGCATGTTTTCTAAGCGCGGGACTTCATCTGAGTCGTAAATTGCTTCTACGTCAAAGGGATCCAGATCAAATCGGCTGTACAGGGATTCTTTCTCGATGTCGGTGGGTTGACAATACACAAGTATGTCGGCCTCATTCTCATTGCTTTGCACGAGCCGCGCTGAATCTATCCGGTAAGACAGTATCATGAAATCACCCGGTTTCTTTTTTCTTCAAGGTTTCGCCGTATTAAATACCCGGTTCGACGGGTAGCGTTGTATATCTAATGCCCTTAAAACAGCAAGCGATTCGTTTAAAATTCCGGCGGAGGGTGTGAGGGTCATTGTTTGGCGGCCTGTTCGAGTGCTTTGGGCGGCGAGAAGATAATATGGCTGAGCATGGCGCGGCGCAGGGAGTTCTTGTCTGCCGGATTCAGAATTTTTCCAAGGTTCGGAACCTGTTGAACAGAAGTTGCCGAGCCTTGGAAGCTCAGGTTCATCGTCGGCATTTTGATCGAAGGAGTGCTGTTACGGAAGGCGCTCATCTTCGGGCGCATATCAATTTGGGGCGGGACAGAAACCGGGGCGGGCGGTTCCGGGGCGGCGCGCCGGAGCGGTTTGATGTCCGGCAGGGCTTCGATATCGCCGGGTTTCCAAGGGTTGCTCGTTCTGGCTCCGCTCTGCCGCGACTGGAGCGGCGCGAACGTTTTCTGTTCCGGCTCTTCGTCCGGCTCGGCGCGCAGCTCCTGTCCGCCGGCCATTTTACGCAGCAGTTCAGCGAGCGGATCTCCGGCCGGCGCACCCGCTTCATCTGTATCGGAAAGCGGCGGGCGCGGCTGGTTCTTTTTTGCCGCCGCGCCCGCAATCTGGGCGATAACCCAGAAAACGCCGACGACGACCCAGATGAGTCCGTCGGCGCCTGCTTTGATAATCGGTTGATTCATTAGGGAATTTTACCGGTGCCTATTCGCTTTTGGCGTGTTCGCCGCCGCTTGCGAGCGTTTCACGCATGGAGGTGTCAGCCATGACATTCTGCATGCGGTAGAAATCCATGACGCCGAGGTTGCCTTCTTTGAAGGCCTGGGCGATGGCCAGCGGAACCTGGGCCTGTGCTTCGATCACCTTGGCCTGCATTTCCTGAACGCGGGCGCGCATTTCCTGTTCCTGTGCAATCGCCATCGCGCGGCGGCCTTCGGCTTCGGCCTGGCGCAGTTTCTTGTCGGCTTCGGCGCGCTCGGTTTCAAGCATGGCGCCGACGTTGGCGGTATTGGCGGTTCCGGCGACGCTGACGTCGGCGATATCAATCGAGACGATTTCAAACGCGGTCTGCGCGTCGAGTCCGCTGTCGAGCACCTTGCGGCTGATGTTATCGGGATTTTCGAGAACCTTTTTATAGGAATCCATCGAGCCGACGGCGCTGACAATACCCTGGCCGACACGGGCGATGATGGTTTCTTCCGTGGCGCCGCCGACAAGCTGTTCGAGATTGGTACGGACAGTGACGCGCGCCTTGATCAGCAGGCGGATACCGTCTTTGGCAACGGCGTCAAGGAAGGTGGTTCCCTGCTTCGGATTCGGGCAGTCGATCACCTTCGGGTTGACGCTGGTGGTGACGGCGTCGAGGATATCGCGGCCCGCGAGGTCGATGGCGGCGGCCTGCTGGAAGCTCAGTTCGATATTGGCTTTGTCGGCGGCAATAAGCGCCTGCACCACATTGACGACATTGCCGCGCGCCAGGTAGTGCGCTTCGAGCAGATCGCTGCTGATATCAATTCCGGCTTTGATGGCCTGAATGCGAGCCCGGGCAATCAGCGTCACCGGCACTTTGCGCAGGAGTTTCATCCCGATCAGATTATATAGTTTGATAGGTGCGCCGGAGCCCCAGGCCTGAACCCAGACCGCGAGCACGGACAGAATAACCGCCGTGAAGACAAAGACGACGACCAGTAAAAAGATTCCCAGTATTGTTGGCATATAACTTAATCCTCCGTTGTTGTTTACTTAATATCGTTTGGTGCCTGAACGATCAGCACCGGTTTTCTGAAAAGAGCCAGCAGCAGCGCGCCGAGGCCGTAGATTGCCACCAGCATGCTGATGACCATGGAGACGGCGATAAAAGCCGTGAGCAGATAGATAATGAACAGTCCGGCGGCCAGCGTCCCGAGCAGATTGCGTTTGGAGAGCGTTTTGCGGCGCAGAATCAGCGCGCCGAGCCAGAGGCCGACGGCGATTTTGCTGAGATAGAGCAGGATGAGATAGAAGAGAAACATCAGAATACTCAGCGGTACGCCGATAAAGGTGAAAATCATCAGAAACGCGCTGATCGGGATGAGGAAAAGCGCGATGAATCCGGTGAGAAGACACGCACCGCGTGCGGTACGCAGCAGCTGGACCGTGTGGGCGGTGTAGCGCGGGAAGACCGAGCTGAAAACCATACCGGTTAAAAGCGCGGCGACGGCAAAGACGAAGTGACCGAACAGACCGGGCTTGAGAAACTGTTTCGGCGGCGGAGTCTCGAAGGTGCGGGTCAGCTTGCCGCCGAGCGTGACGGACGGGGAAATCACCAGTTCCTTCGGCGCGGTATAGCTCAGGTTGCCGCCGATTACCGTGCCGGGCAGGATCACGATTTCCTGCGCCGTAACGGAAACGTCGCCGGCAATTTTCCCGCCGAGCGTTGCCTTTTGCCCGACGATCCGTATGTTGCCGGCTACCGTGCCTTCGTTGATAATGTTCTCACCGAGGCAGAACAGGTTCTTAGCGAGGGTTGCCGACGGTTCGATTTTGACGGTATTGCCTATGGCGGTCAGCGAACCGCCGAGCGTTCCCGAAACCTGCACCATGCGGGACATCAGACGCACATGATCGGTGAATCGGCCTGCGGCAATTACCTGCGTGCCGCAGGCCCAGACGTCGCTCTTGAAATTTCCGCGCAGATCAAGAATGCCGCCCGCCGCAAAAAGATCGTCCTGCGCTTCGCCGCTGATGGTGATGTTCTGTGCCGAAACCCACAGCTCATCGCGCAGAGTCTCCGCTTCACTGCTGATGAACTGCTCCCGCTGTACAAATTCAATCGCACCTGCGCTCTGGGTAAAGAGCAGTGCCGCGAGCAACGCTCCGAATTTCAAGTTTCTGATTTCAAGTTTCAAATTTTCCTCACATAAATCCGGTTGCCTTCCACCTTGATTACTTCAATGGCGGAATTCTGTTCAATCCAGGTGCCGTCGGCGATGACGTCCGCGCGAAGCCCTTCGATCAGCGCTTTACCGGCGGGTCGCAGAGTACTCAGCGCGGTGCCCTTCATGCCGGCTTTCCAGAAGGAATCATCCTGATCTTTTTTACTGATTTTCTGCGTCAGCGAAAGCGCTTTGCCCATCGGGCTCTTCGGAAAATATTTCATCCAGAGAAACGCCGCACTCACTGTCATCACCAGAATGAAGAGCAGGCTCAGCCAGCCGAGCCAGAGCGGGAAAATCATAAAACCCATCGCGGCTGCACCGATTAATGCCGCCGCACCGGCTGCACCGACGATGCCGCCGGGAATGAAAATTTCCACGCCGACCAGAAACAGTCCGCAAACCAGAAGAGTAAGGTACCAACTCATGCGCCGGATTCTACCCGCCTTCCGCCGTGATGGAATACAAAAGTTTCAATCATTGGCAGAAGTTAGATGGAGGGGCGTCCGGGTATACGGGCTGGCGCAATTATTCCGCTCTGGATGCGGTCATGGTGCCCGAGGCATTCTGAGACAGCTCACAAAATACGAATGTGATGTTTCCGGGCAAAATTGATACGGTTTTGGAAAACTGCCCGTTTGCTGAACATCGTGAATGGGAGCAATATTCCGGAACAACCTGGGCCTCGGAATGGCACTCGCTGTTTGTCTGGTACCGCCGGTCACCTTTATGGAGTCAGGGCAGGAATAAGACGCGGGATTATTTTCCAAACATTGGAAAATTCAGGTTTCGTTTTTAATTTTTATCCATCATATTCCCCGCTTCGTAATACTCCCGTAGCTCAGCTGGATAGAGCATCGGATTTCTAATCCGACGGTCACAGGTTCGAATCCTGTCGGGAGTACCACTCAATTTCATCAGGGATGCAGCATTAATGAATCATTCGTGGGTTGAAATAGATCTGGGACGGCTGAAGCAAAACGTTCGGGCGCTGAGTTCGGCGATACCGGCGGAAACCGCTGTCATGCTGGTTGTCAAAGCCGATGCTTACGGTCACGGGCTGGTGCCGGTGGCTGAAGCCGCGGCCAAAGAAGGTATCAACTGGTTCGCTGTCGCTTTTCTCGACGAAGCGCTGAAAATCCGTGCGGCCTTGACGGATGTTAACATTCTGGTGCTCGGTCTGGTGCTTCCGGAGCATGTCGGCCAGCTGCTCGAAAAGCGGATTTTTCCGGTCATCACCTGTCTCGAGCACGGGTTGGCGCTGGCTGAAGCCGCACGGGCCAAAGGTCAAATACTGCCGGTGCATCTTAAAGTGGACACCGGTATGGGCCGTCTCGGGGTGCAGTGGAATGAAGTGGCTGCGGTGGTTAAACAGCTGAATGAAGCAGGCGGACTGGAACTGGCCGGCGTTTGCAGTCATTTTGCCCGTGTTGAGCCGGATCAGCCGGATCATGCTTCGGCGCAGGCGGTGAAATTTAATGAAGTACTGAAGCATCTTCCCGCAACGGTTTTCAAACATCTCTCCAGCAGCCGCGCAGCGCTCTATTTTCCCGGCTGGGATTTGAACGGCGTCCGGCAGGGGATTGTTCTCTACGGTTACGGCGCGAATGATCCCAAAGGGCGGTTTCAAACGAAACCGATCCTTCAATGGAAGGCGCGGGTGGTGCAGATTAAGAAAGTCCCGGCTGATTTTGCGGTCGGTTATTACGGAACCTATCGCACCGAATATCCAACCCGGATTGCCACGCTGGCCGTTGGTTATGCGGATGGCTATAACCGCGCGCTGAGCAATAAGGGCGATGTGCTGATCGGCGGACGGCGCTGCGCGGTGGTCGGCCGCGTCAGCATGAACTGGATTACGGTGGATGCCGGGCCGGATGCCGGAGTGAAGGTCGGCGACGAGGCGGTGCTGATCGGCGAGCAGGGTGATGAATCGGTCTGGGCTGACGAGCTTTCAAAAATATGCCGGACGATTCCTTACGAAATTCTTACCAGTATCAATGCGGCGCTCGAACGCAAATACGTTTAGAGATCCTTGCCGAACCAGCGGCGGGATGTGCCGATGATGACACACAGACCTGATATAAGGATTGAAATCACCAGCGCTATTGAGCGGTAGCGCCGGATGTCCATGTCATATTCCGCCGGACGGAGCAGAACATAGATGGTTATACCAATGGAGAGGGTCACGGCGGAAACCCACCAGAGCCACGCATGCCGATTCGGTTTGAACATAAACATCATATGCAATGGAGCTTACCTGTTTGTCATTTCAGCACAAGTAAAACCTTTTTACCGCCGTTTATCAGAATTTTGCTTTTTCACATTGTTTTAATATCTGCTCCAGACTGCCTTGCAGTTTTTGCATGGTTTCCGGTGCCGTCTCGCCGGGTTGTCCGTAACGGCAGGCATCCACCCGCTCGAAGATTGTGCGCAACAGGTTGATTTTTTCCGGGTCAAAACCGGCCCGGCCCATCGTTTGCAGTACGGTAGAGGATGTTACGTCGCCCGGCGGAAAATTGAGGCGGTGGCCGAAATAATCAGCCAGCGCATTCCATAACGAATCATAAAATGCCGCCGCGTCACCGCGCCGCCGCGCCTGCTCGGCGGCGCACAGCGCCTTGCGCGCCGCTCTGGGCGCTTTCTGCCGCCGCACCTTTGCCATATCGCTTTGCCGGTTCCGGCGGAGTCGCTGCCCTAATAACAGTGCAGATCCCAGTGCCAGTGTAACCGGAATTGTCCACAGCCAAGGCTTGATGAGAAGCCAGAGGTGTTTAAGCCGGACGGTGATGCGTTGCAGATCGCTTTCGGTCGCGAATGGAGTTTCCGGCGGCGGCAGGACAATGGAATCCTTTGCCGCAAACACCTGCGCGGTGCTGTTGGATGTCGCCGTTACGGTGATCGGAATCGGTTTGCTGCTTACCGCGCGGTATTGTCCGGATTGCGTGTCAAAAAACGAGAAAGCGATGGCCGGGATTTCCTTTGCGTCTGCGGTGCGCGGCGAAACAACCTGTTCAAACCGGATCGCATTGTTTTCCTGCTTACGAACCGGTTCGCCGAAGAGCCTGAATAATCCGTTTGCGGGCAGGGGCGGTGACATGACCCGGTCAAAATTCCCGTTGCCGCTGATTACCATCGACAGCGTAATCGGATCGCCCGGATGCGCTTCCAGCGGCTGGGCGCTCACCTGAAAATCAAACCGCCCGACGGCACCGCTGAATCCGTCCGGTTTACCCTCAGCCGGAAGCGGCTTGACGGTGACGGCAACTTTTTCGACCGGCAGATCAACCGGACGCGTTTCGGTGCGCTGAAAAAACGATCCGAAAAACGGATCCTGGTTCCGCTGTTGATTCGGAGTGACCACCTGCACGGTTATTGATGGCTGGAATTCAAACACCCCCGAACTCACGGCGCGGGTGCGCGTTTGAAAACGGCGGATTTCATAAACCGCGTTGCTGATTACCTGACGGTCGGGCTGAACCTCCTGCCATTGAATTCCGTCCAGTCCCGTTTCCGGCATGCCTTGCAGATTGATATTCCCTGCCATCTGCACGCCTTGCCGGGAATAAATGGAAAGCGTCAGTCCGAAAGGCTCCTGCACGTATGCGGCGGTGCGATCCGGTTCGAGCCGGGCGAAAACAATATCGCTCCAGCTTTGCGGCTGCGCGGCATCGCCGGATGTAGCGACAACTTTCAGTTCGCCTTGCAGAGTTTTGGTTTCGCCGTTCAGCATGTATTTGAACGGCCCGATCGTAAATGTTCCGGTGTGTTGAGGAGCGATTTGAAAACTGAATGTGGTGAAACTGTCCGACTTCCCGTTGATCCAGCTGGAATTCTGAGACTGACGCATGCCGGAAAAATGAAGGCCGGGGACATCGGGCAGGGCGGGCGGCTGTATTTTTTTTGCATCCCGCACTTCAATGCTCAAAGTGGCCGATTCGCCCAGCTGAATCAGCGGCGGCTGAATGACCATCGTCGCTTCAAAGCCGAAGGAATGAAGCGTCGCCAGACATAAAACGATCAGCAATCTGAAATCAAAAATCTTCAATTCTTACTCCTACCAGTCTTTTTCAACCCGCACCGGGCCGCCCAGAAACGGCTTCAGGTTTGCCCGCTGATCCTGCTCATCCTGTTTCATTGCGTCAAGTAACTGCTGGGCCTCTTGCGGACTCATTTCACCGGCCTGCTGCGGTTTGGACGGCTGGGGCTGTTCTTGGTTCTGCCCGGACTGCTTCGGCTGTTCAGGTTGCTTTTGTTGATCCTGTTTTTGTTTGTCTTCCTTCTGTTTGTCCTGATCGCCTTGCTGTTTTTGCTGATCCTGCCGGTTCTTCTGATCGTCTTTCTGCTGCTGATCTTGATTTTGCTGCTGCTGATCTTTTTGTTTCTGCTGCTCTTCAATCAGTTTTTTCAGCTTCAGGAGTTTCTCGTCGTCAGGGAATTTCATAAGCGCCTGCTTCACCAGATTGCTGGCGGCCGGCGTGTTGCCGTAGATGTATTCTTTGGCCGGCGGATTGAAAAGCTTGTCGGCTGTCTGGGCCGATGCCGTACCGCACAGAATAAAGAGTGCGGCATTGAGGACGTTCAGGATTTGTTTCCGGAAGTTCATGGTTTAAGCGGGTTGTTCGGATAAACGATTTGGATAACCTTCTGGTTGTTTTCGATCAGCTTCGTAAATTCTTCTTTCAGTTTATCATCCAGATCAAACGCCAGTTTCCGGACCGGTTTTTCTGAGAGCATAATATCGGCCGCTGTCCGGTATTCGTATGTGGCGATGGCCTGCTTGGCTGTTTCCATGTCGTTTTTGGTTTCCTGCACGGCACGCTCAAGCATCAGGAGCTGCTGATCAGCTCTCTTTTTCAGGGCTGAAGCGTCTGGATTATCCGGTGAAAAATTTTCAAAAACAGGGCCCAGCATTTCTTTCGCCGCGATGTAATTTTCCTTGGCCGCTTTCGCTTTATACTCCGTCAGCATTTTATCGGCATCCTCGACAAGTCTGGCGGCACGCTGGATGCGGCCGGTGATGATGAAGTTGATCGCACACTCCAGATTGTTTTTAGCGGACTTATCGGCAGGGTTGAGATTGAGCGACTGTTCAAACAAATCCAGCGACTGAGCTGCGGCAGCGAACACATCATTTGTATTTGCGGGATTCCGGGCGTTGGCTAAGAGCGCGGTTCCCCGGTTATAGAGTGCTTTTTGTTTCAGCTGATTGTCGGCGGTCTGCGCGGCGGCGGAACCGTAGGCTTTTTCCGAACCTTGGAAATCGTTCTGGCGGTAAAGAATATTGCCGCGGTCGTAGTTTCCAATGTCTGGAAACTTCACGGTCGCCTTTTCCAATGCCTGAAGCGCGTTGCTGTAGTCGCCTTTCTTGTAGGCGGTTGCCCAGCTGGCGGCTTCTGTAGGTTGCGCTGAGAATAACATCAGGAGAATCAGGAGTGTCGCCGGACGGAACAGCCCTTCCGCCAGCAGAAAGAGCAGGGCGGCGGCGGCGAACCAGACGAAGCGTTCTTCGTAGACTTTTGCCAGCCGCGTTTCCTGTTCGTTGCGCTGGAGCCCGGAAATCCCCAGCTTATAGATTCGGTCGAGGCCGAAATCGCCGGGCGCCGAACGGACGTAAAAGCCGCCCGTTTCGCTCGCCAACTTTTCGAGCAGGGTTTCGTTCAGCGAGCTTTTAACCACCTGTCCCTGCGGGTTTTTCACATAACCTTCGTTTAAAGGAACCAGCTCGCCTTCGAGGGTGCCGACGCCGATGGAGAAAAGCTTGATGTTGTCTTTGCGCAACTGCTCCGCCATACGCATCGGATCGCCTTCGTGATCTTCGCCGTCAGTGATCAGAATAATCACCCGGTCGGCTTCGGATTTGGTGTCGAAGCTGTCCGCCGCTTTTTTGAGCGCCTGCTCAATGGCGGTTCCGCCGCGCGGAATAATCCCTGCGTAGATATCGTCGAGCATCATCGTAAAGGCCGCGTAGTCGATGGTGACGGGGCATTGCAGAAAACTGCTGCCGGCAAAAGCGACCAGCCCGATCCGGTCGCCTTTCAACTGTTTCACAAAATCCCGTACCGCCCACTGCGCCTGCTTCAGGCGGTTGGGTTTGATGTCCTCGGCCAGCATACTTTTGGACGTGTCGAGCACGACGATAATGTCGAGGCCGCGCTGTTTGACCTCTTCCCAGCGTGAGCCCCATTGCGGGCGGGTCAGTGCCAGTCCGATGCAGAGCAGGGCGAGCAGTCTCAGCACAATCCGGCTGCGGGCGATTTTTCCGCTGTGTCCCGGAATAACGGTTTTCCAAATGCTGGAAGAAATCAGCCGCGCCAGCCGTGCCGCGCGCTGCCGGTGCATGAAGATAAGCAGCGCGACCAGCGGGATGATCAGCAGAAGCCATTTGATAAATTCTGGAGCGCCGAATCTCATTCAGGAAACCTCCCGAAGCGTGAAAGCGAAAACACTTTTTCCAAGGTCAGGAAAAGCAGCGCGGCGATCAGCCAGCCGCCGGCCTTTTCTTCAAAGCGGGTAAACTGCTTCATTTCAATCTCAGTTTTTTCGAGCTTATCGATCCGGTTATAAACCTCTTCGAGTGTTTGCAGGTCGCGGGCGCGGAAAAACTCCGCCTTGCTGAACTCGGCAATGTGTCTGAGCGTGGCTTCGTCAATTTCCTGCGGCGGCATGGTGAAGAAGCCCTGCCGGACCGGCATGCCGCCGCCGATGCCGATGGTATAAACCTTGATGCCGAGCGCGGCGGCGGCCTTGGCAGCGTTTTCCGGCGTCAGCTCGCCCCGGTTGTTCATGCCGTCGGTGAGCAGAATCACAATACGGCTTTTCGCTTTGCTGTCGCGCAGCCGGTTGACGGCGGAGGCAACGCCGTCGCCGATAGCGGTTCCGTCTTCGAGCATGCCGGTACGCAGTCCGTCCATTCGCTGCACCAGCCAGCTGTGATCAAGCGTGAGCGGCGCGATGGAATAAGGCAGCGCGGCGAACCCGACCATACCGATGCGGTCGTCTTTACGTTTGCTTATGAAATCGCTGATGACCTGCTTGGCGGATTCAATACGGGTTTGAAGCTGTGCATTGCGCGAAAAGTCCGGCGTTTCCATCGAGGTGGAAAGGTCGAGCAGCAGGACAATATCGACTCCTTCGGTATTAACCCGGCTTTCCTGCAGTCCGCGCTGCGGCCGGGCGATGGCAACGATCAGGCAGGCCAGTCCCAGAACGTAAAGCGCAGTCAACACCGGTTGCAGCCGTACGGCCAGACTGACGGGCAGTTTTTTCAGCAGAGCGCCATCAGGAAAGTTGACCGCCGGTCCGCGGCGGCGTGCGCACCACCACAGCAGTACCGGAATCAGCAACAGAAGCAGAAGAAGCCATGGGTGGGCGAATCTCATGCTTTAACCTCCGGCTGAGGCTCTTCTTTGGTCTGCTCGACAAAGCTTTCGACGGTGGCGAAGGCATTCTGCATAACATCCTGTTCCGCACCGGCGCGGGCGAATTTGACTAGATCGGCCTGTGTCATGAAGTTGCGCAGGGTCTGCTGTTCTCTGAGTTCCAGCCGGGTGTCGGAAGACATGGAACGGGCCAACTCTTCCGTCGTAGATTCAGGCGCGTTGAGATCAAACCGGTTTTCAAGATAGGTACGCAGAATCAGCGAAAGTTCCGTAAAAAACGGTTCCGGCGACCATGGCTTTCCGCGGAGCGCGTTGAGTGCCAGCCGCGCAATGATGTGCGGCGGCTCTGGCGGCGGCATCTGCAGAATGGTGCGCGGCTTGCTTAGGAAAATATGCGTCGCGATTCCGGCAATCAGCGCCAGCAGAGCGATGACCAGAAAAATCAACAGCTTGCGTGAAATCTGTAACGGCGGTTTGACGATATCTTTGATGTCAGAAAGTGTTGCCGCGTTGGTTGCGTTTAACGAACTTTGAACGTGCAGAACCAGTTTCGGTAAAGCCTGCATTTTTTGCACGCCGCCGGAGAAGGCGCAGACGACCGGATTGGTGGTGACCGTCCAGTCGCCGGTGCGGAAAGAAGTCAGCTGGTAGATTTCTTCAGACTTCAGAATGGTTTTTGAGTCTTCCCGGCTGCCGGAGAACCGTCCGCGCACGACTACTTTTTTACCGTCTCCAATATTTGGAAAACTGATCGTGCTGCCCGCCGGATGGCGGGCGGTCAGCGTCAGGGTGACCGGATCGCCGACGAGCAGGGTGCCGGCGCTCAATTTGGCCTGAGCGATAAACCCTTCCGGCGGGAGCGGTGCCAGCGGCTTTCCGCAGCCGGTCAGTACCAGAAGAATCAGGAAGTATGGATGATAGAATTTCATCTCCTGCGGCTCCGCTGGCGGAAAAATTTCATGAAGGCCTTGTCGTAAGGCTCGCCGGTGAAAAGCTCAATGGTGTCAATACCGGCGCGGCGCATGATGCGTTGCAGCGTTTCGCGTTGCTGCTCTTGCGTGAGGAGCAGTGCGCTGCGGACGGCGGTACTGGACGTGTCGACAAGTACCCGTTCGCCGCTTTCCGGATCGCGCCATTCGATCAGACCGGCTTTCGGCCAGGTTTGTTCGTGGCGGTCGGCGATGGCGACAGCAATCAGGTCATGTCGCCGGGCGGTGATTTTCAGCGGTTTTTCGCAACTCACCGGAAAGATGAAGTCGCTGATCAGAAAGGTGACCGCTTTGCGATGTGTGGTGTGATTGAGAAAATCGAGCGCCGGCCGCGCGTCGGTTTTCCGGCTTTGCGGTTCGTGGTAAAGCACTTCGCGGATAAGGCGCAGAACGTGCGAGGCGGTGCCTTTGTGCGGCGGGATATATTTTTCGACGCGGTCGGAAAAAAGGATGAGGCCGATGCGGTCGTTGTTGCGTGTGGCGGAAAAGGCGAGCATGGCGGCGACTTCGGCGGCGAGGTCGCGTTTGAGCTGGCCGGTGCTGCCGAAATCGTTCGAGCCGCTGATGTCGACCAGCAGCATAACGGTCATTTCGCGCTCTTCGACGAACTTCTTAATGTGCGGCACACCGGTCCGGGCGGTGACGTTCCAGTCGATGGCGCGGATGTCGTCGCCGGGAACGTATTCGCGCACCTCGTCGAATTCCATCCCGCGTCCTTTGAAAACGCTGTGATAACGTCCGGCAAAGACGTCGTTGACGGCGTGGCGGGTTTTAATTTCAATCCGCCGAACCTTCTTCAGCAACTCACGGTGTGCGGTTGCTGAAGAATTGCCGATTGCCGATTGCCGATTGCCGATTCGTCCACTCATTTGTTTTCTTCTGCGGTTTTTCTGGACGCGGTCATGATGGCGGTTAGCTCATTTGCTTCCAGAAGAAGCTCTTTAACTTTGGTTGCCAGCATAAATTTACCTTCAATAATCAGTTCCAGCCAGAAGCATGATTCGTCTGCTTCCTCAATTACGTTTCCGATTTTGGAGATGAATTCGGCTTTGGAACGGGCACGGCAACTTGCCCGGCAGTTCGCACCCACCGAAGTTCCTGCCCGGCCTAATTGATTACGGATAATCTTGGCTTCCTGTGTGTTCGGCAGTGCCGCAGTCAGTTTAAGAATGCGCAGGGCAAATTGTTTAGTACGGGTTTTCAGTTCAGTTTGATTCATCGGCCTCCTGCAAGAAAACAACTGTTTGCCGGCAATCGGAAATCATCATTCGGCAATCGGCAATGCTATGGAACCGGGATTTCGCTGAGAATCCGGTCGATTAGAATTTCCGGGGTCAGTTCCTCTGCTTCCGCTTCGTAGGAAACGATGATGCGGTGGCGCAGAATATCCGGAGCAATGGATTTGACGTCCTGCGGTGTGACATAGCCGCGGCCTTGCAGGAAGGCGTGGGCGCGGGCGCCGATGGTCAGAGCTATGGTGGCGCGAGGACTGGCACCGTAGCGCAGGTATTCTTTGATCTTCAGGCCGTACTTCTCCGGATCGCGCGTGGCGAAGACGATACTGAGAATGTAGTCCTTGATCTTATCGTCGGTGTAGATTTCATCCACCATGCGCCGCGCATTGAGGATAGTGGAAGGTTCGATGACGGGGTTGATCTGTATATCGGTTTCGGTGCGTGCCATGCGGTCGAGAATGCGCCGTTCTTCTTCAAGTGTCGGGTAGCCGATTTTGAGCTTGAGCATAAACCGGTCAACCTGTGCTTCGGGCAGCGGGTAGGTGCCTTCCTGCTCAATCGGATTTTCGGTGGCCATGACGAGAAACGGTTCGGGCAGGCGGAATGTCTGGTCGCCGATGGTCACCTGATGTTCCTGCATAGCTTCGAGCAAAGCGCTCTGCACCTTGGCGGGGGCGCGGTTGATTTCGTCAGCCAGAATGATATTGGCGAAGACCGGCCCTTTTTTAACGAAAAATTCGGACTCCTTCGGATTATAGATCAGCGTGCCGGTCAGGTCGGCGGGCAGAAGATCCGGAGTGAACTGGATGCGGTGGAAAGATGTTTTCAGCGCGGCGGCCAGCGTTTTGACGGTCAGGGTTTTAGCCAGCCCCGGAACGCCTTCGAGCAGCACGTGGCCGTTGGAGAGCATGCCGATGATAAGCCGGTCGATGAGGTAGTCCTGTCCGACAATCACCTTGCCGATTTCGGTCTTGAGCGCATGAATGAAAGCGCTTTGCTCGCGCACCTTCTGGTTGATCACTTCAATACCTGCCATAAAAACTCCTTTTGAACAGATTTGCGAAGAAGAGACTATTCAGCATGGCGCAATGTTCAACATTTTATTCATTACATTGCTGTAATGCTTCGTACAGCACAATAGCTGCGGCATTGGCCAGATTGAGCGAGCGGACGTTTTCGAGCTTCATGGGAATGTTGTAAACGTCGTCGGGATGCGCTTCGAGCAGTTCCAATGGCAGACCCCGGCTTTCGCTGCCGAAAATCAGGCAGTCGCCCGGCCGGTATTCGGCTTCACTGTAATTTTTTCCGCCACCGGTACTGAAGAACAGTTTCCGGACATGGGGGAGGTCTTTTTGGAATTTTCCGAGGCTTGGAAACCGGTGGATTTCGACAGCGTCCCAATAATCGAGACCGGCGCGCTTTACCTCCCGGTCGGTCAGCCGGAAGCCGAGCGGCTCAATCAGATTGAGGACGGTGCCGGTTGCGGCGCACAGCCGGGCGATGTTGCCGGTATTTTGGGGGATTTCCGGCTCCACCAGCACTATGTTGAAGGGCGGAGTCGGCCAGTTGAAGCTGAGTTGATGTCTTGGCCGCATAACAGTCCGCCTCCGTTAAAGCTCCGGCGTGACATTTTCAACCTTCAGTTGAAAATGGTGGAGGTAAGGAGGGTCGAACTCCTGACCTCTTGAATGCCATTCAAGCGCTCTACCAACTGAGCTATACCCCCACAAAAGGTCGAAAGAAGCCGGGTTTATACGTGATGTTTTTTGGAGTGTCAACCACCATTGAGCCTGTTAACTTTTCCCGCGTGAAAAAGTTTCTTAAATTCCTTATCGGCCTGTTCCTGCTGCCGCTTTGCTGGGCGTTCTCCAGAGTTCTTTTCTTCCTGTTGCAGTCGCTTCCGGCGGAAACTTCCGGTTGGCAGCCGTGGGCGCTGCCGGCCGGTTTTGCGGTTTCGGTGCTCGGGTTTTTTCTCCTGCCGCGTCCGTTCCGCACGTATGTGCTGGCGCATGAGCTGACCCATGCGGTCTGGGGACTGCTGATGGGCGCAAAAGTCGGCAAGATGAAAGTCGGTAAAGACGGCGGTCATGTGATGCTCTCGAAGAGCAATTTTATCATTTCGCTTGCGCCGTATTTTTTCCCGTTCTACACCGGTTTGGTAATTGCGCTTTGGTACGGTCTCGACTGCTTTTTTGATATGAGCCGCTATGAGCCGTGGTGGCTGGCGACTATCGGGCTGACATGGGGCTTTCATGTTACCTTCACCGTTTATCTGCTGAGCCAGCATCAGCCGGATGTACAGGAAAACGGGCGGCTTTTCTCCTATGTCATTATCTATCTCGCCCACCTGTTTTTTGTGGCGCTCTGGATGATTTTAATCGGTTCACCAACGTTTTACGGGGCATGGAACCTGTTATATCCCGAAGTGCTGGCAGACTATGACAGCGTACTGGCGGCGGTTCTGGACGGATGGAGCCGCCTGGAAAAATCACCGGTATTTTCCGTTCGGTAGCTGTTTGGCTTCTGAAAAAAAAGACATAAAGTACAATAAGACAGCCCGCAAACCGTTGTATGTCATGAAAAACGCCGACAAAGAGAAAAACCGGATGGACGAGGAAGATGCACAGATACTGGCAGCTTATCGATCAGGCGATGCCGAGGCTCTCGGGGAGCTGGTGGAGAAGTACAAGCGTCCGCTCTTCGGGTTTATTTTGAGGTTTTCCGGCGGTCGGGATGAGGCGGATGAAATTTTTCAGGAAGTATGGGTCAGGGCGATCAAAAACATGAACAGTTACCGTCATAAAAGTCTGCTCAGTTGGCTGTTCCGCATAGCCCACAACCTGATGATTGACCGGGCGCGCCGGCGTAAACCTGTTCTTTCGCTGGACACCTCGGCAAATGAAGACGGGATACCGCTCGGTGAACAGATTGCGGCTTTACGCCTTGGACCTGACGGCGAAACCGGCGGGCACGATCTTGGCGTTCGTATCGAAGCCGCCGCCGCGCAGCTTCCGGTCGAGCAGCGCGAAGTTTTCTGGTTGCGGATGCAGGCCGATCTCAGCTTTAAGGAAATCGCTAAAATTCAGAAATGCTCTATCAATACGGCGCTGGCCCGGATGCAATATGCCGTTTCAAAACTCCAGAAAGAGCTGGCCGGTGAATACCGTGAATTGCGGAAGGCGGGAATATGAAAACAAAAAAACTGGAAAAATGGCTGCTGCTCGAACAGTCCGGCGAACTTTCGCCCAGACAGCTCCGTTTGCTTGGACGTGAACTGGATATCTCTGTTAGCGCCCGCAGATTGCGCGAGGAGCTCCGTATCTTGTGCGGCTCTGTTAAAAAGACGGACGTTGAGCCGTCACCGTGGGTTGTTGCAAGGATCGCTGTCCGGTTGCGTGATGAAGGCCGAAGTGTTATCGGTTTTTCTAAAATTTTGAAACCAGCCTTTGCCGTGGCGGCCAGTTTAATGGTTGTTGCAGGAGTTTTGAATTTCCATGGCGAGCAGACCTGTTCAACTTCCACAGCCGTTGTTGCGGCGGCGGGAGTGGACGTGTGGGACGATCCGTTTGAACAGGATCTGAGTAAACTGGAAAACCTGATAGTGTCCATATCGGGCAATCCGATCGACATCATGGAGATGTAACCCGAAGGAGTGAATGATGAAAAAATGGATGGTATATGGTTTGATCGGTGCATTAACGGCCGGTCTGGCAATGGCGGAGGATACCGTGCCGTGGTATAAAAAACTGTTTAACAAAAATGCAGACGAACAGACTCAGGTAATTCCTCCGGCTCCGGCGGCCCCTGCTCCCGCAGTGCCTGTTCCTGCGGTTCCGGCAGTGACCGCAACGCCCGGCCCGAAGCATCAAGTCGCCGGAGAAGGCCAGCGTCCGAAGCTCACCCCCGAACAGATGGAAAAGATGAAAGCGCTGCGCGGGGCGGGTGACCGTCAGCAAATGCCGCTCAGCCCGGAAAAAATGGAAAAGATGAAAGCGCAGCATGAAGAGCTCATGCGGCTCGGCGAAGCAGCCCGTAATGAGACCGATCCGGCTAAAAAAGAAGAACTGGTTGGTCAGCTTCGCGCCAAACTCACTGAAATCGCCGACAAAATGCAGGCCGAGGCAAAAAAACGGCTGGAACAGGCCGAGAAAGAAATGCCGAAGCTCAGAGAACGTCTGGCCGATGCAGAAAAGAACAAATCTGCCCGGATCGAAGAACAGCTTCAGCGGATTCTGGCCGGGCAGCCGCTTGAAATGCCTGGTAAACGCCCCGAACTCGGCGGAGGAAAGTATAAAAAGAATCCGAAACCGGCTGCTGCGGAATAACCGGAAATTCAGGAGACAGAAAAACCCCGCTGCTGGCGGGGTTTTTTCTTTTTGGCGACAGGAAGATTATTTCAGCTTCAGCGTGTTGAGAATATTCTGGAAATCCTCCGGCACCGGCGCGGTGACGCGCAGAGCGGCGGATCCGCCCAGCGGATCAGGCAGAATCAGCCGGCAGGCGTGGAGCATCTGGCGCGGTACAGCACGGAAGATCGGGTTGCCGCGCTGCTCACCGGCATATTCCTTATCGCCCAGCACCGGGTGGCGCACGGCGGCCAGATGTTTGCGAATCTGGTGTGTGCGTCCGGTATGAATGCGCAGTTCCAGATAGCTGGCGTCGCGGTTGCTGTCGAGTACGCTCACCATCGTCGTCGCTGATTCGCCCTCAATATCGCGCATGATTGTTTTGAGTGCCTCGGAAACGCGGCCGATGGCGATGGCGCGGTAGATTTTTACGATCTTCTCTTCTTTGAAGAGAGGAATCATTTTTTCCTTGGCCGCGGCGTTGGCGGCGAACAGGACGCATCCGGAGGTGTCGCGGTCGAGGCGGTGCACGGCGCAGATTTGCGGATTATCCAGTTCATGCTGCAGGCGCACTTCCAAGCTGCGCGTGCTGCCGTTGGTCACGATGCCGGATGGCTTGTTGACGACAATCAGATCGCCCGCCCTTTTCAGAATTTCAATCTTATGCGATTTGGGCTCGGGACGGACTGTTTCAATGACGTCCTTGAGTTTTAGCGTATGCTTCGCCATCCAGACGCGTTTGCCGTTCACAAAGACCTGGCGTGCATCAAGCAGTACGCGCGCCTGCTTTTTGGAGCAGCGCAGCCGGTCAGCAAGAACGTCCACCAAGGGCAGTCCGTCTTCGTTCGGTTTAGTCTGAAAGGTTGCACGGCTCATTAGGCTTTATCCATTTCTGCGCAGGCTTCAGCGATGAGCGCGGCGGCTTTTGTGATTTCTTCGGCGGTAACGTTAAGCGGCGGGAGCATCCGCAACACCCGCACGGCCGTGGCGAGAGTGAGCAGACCTTTTTCCTGAAGCAGTTTCTGGAGCGGTGCGGCATTATCCTTCAGCACCAGACCCACCATCAGTCCGCAACCCCGCGCGCCTTCGATCCAGTCGTATTTCGCAGCAATCGCCTGAAGTTTTTCGAGGAACAGCGCGCCCATCTGTTTCGCGTTATCAAGCAGATGTTCCTTTTCAATCGTTTCGATAACGGCCAGCGCCGCGGCGCAGGCCAGCGGTGTGCCGCCGAACGTGGTCGCGTGGCTGCCGGGCTGGAAAACGTCGGACACCTTCGGCGCGGCGACGACGGCACCGATCGGAAATCCGTTGCCGAGTCCTTTGGCCAGCGAGAAGGCGTCCGGCTGTACGTCATAGTTCTGAAAGCCGAACCATTTACCAGTTCTGCCAATCCCTGATTGCACTTCATCAAATAAAAGCAGGGTATCCTGCTCGTCGCAGAGTTTCCGCAGGCCCTTGATGAAAGCCGGATCGGCGGGAATAATTCCGCCTTCGCCCTGAACGGCTTCAACGAGAATCGCGGCGGTTTTATCCGTCACCGCAGCTTTGCACGATTCAAGATTATTAAACTCAGCGTATTTGAAACCTTCGGGCAGGGGATAAAAGCCTTTCTGCACCTTCTCCTGTCCGGTCGCCGTCAGCGTGGCGAGCGTCCGGCCATGAAAGGAGTTTTTCATGGTGATGACTTCGTATTTGCCTTTGGCCGAACCCCACAGCCGCGCGAGCTTGATCAGCCCTTCGTTGGCTTCCGCACCTGAGTTGCAGAAAAAGCACTTGCCGCCCAGCGACCGCTCGGAGAGCGTCTGCGCGAGCCGCGGCTGGTTTTCGTTGTAGTAAAGGTTGGAGACATGCACCAGCTTCGCGGCCTGCTCCTGGAGAGCCTTTACGACCGCCGGATGGCAGTGGCCGACGTTGAGCACGGCGATGCCGGCGAGAAAATCGAGATATTCCTTGCCGTCGGCATCCCAAACCTTGGAGCCGGAACCTTTGACGAGCACAAGGCCCGGCGCGTAGGTCGGCATCACATACTTTTTATGCAGTTCGATAATTTCAGCACTTTTCATGTCTATTTCACAATCTCGGTTCCGACACCCTGATCGGTAAAAAGTTCCAGCAGCAGTGAGTGGGGCAGTGCAGAATCAATAATGTGCGTCTTGCTCACGCCGGCCTTGAGCGCGTCAACCGCTCCGCCGATTTTCGGCAGCATACCGCCGGAGATAATGCCCCGTTCAATCAATTCTTCGACTTCGTTGAGGCTCAGGCTGGTAATCAGAGTCGTTGCGTCGCTCGGATCTCTCAGCAGTCCCGGCACATCGCTCAGGAAAACCAGTTTGCGCGCCTGAAGAGCGCAGGCAATGGCGTTGGCGACATCGTCGGCGTTGACGTTGTAAAGACGGCCGTCTTCGCCGCGGCCGAGCGGCGTGATGACCGGAATGATGTCGGCTTTGAGAAACGCTTTGATCGGCTCCACGTCCACGCTGATTACTTTGCCGACGTAACCCCAGTCGAATTCTTCGCCCGTTTGCGGATCGGTACCGGTATGTTTTTTCACTTTGATGATATCTTCGCCGTGAATGCCGCGCGCTTTGCCGCCGTAGTTCTGAAGAATTTCGACGAGGTGCGGATTCACCTCATTGTTCAGGACGCTTTCGACCACGGTAATGGTTTTCTCATCGGTTACCCGGAGTCCTTGCACGAAGTTCGGCTGAATGTGCGCTTCCCGCATCTTTTTTGAAACGGACTTTCCGCCGCCGTGTACAATCACCGGTTGGAGGCCGACGCATTCCATAAAAGCGACATCTTTGAGGATATTCCGGTAGCCGATCTCGCTTTCCATGATGCTTCCGCCGAATTTGACGACGACGGTATCGCCCCGGAATTTCTGAATATAGGGCAGGGCTTCAATCAGCACCGCCGCCTTTTCAATCATTTGCTGCATGGTTCTTCTAAGTCCTATTCTACATTGATCCGCACATAATCTTCGGTGCAGTTGCAGGTGTAAACCACCGTGCTTCCGCTGCCGAGATTCAGGTTAATATTTATGGTGAACGCTTCTTTTGAAACCGCCGCGACGAGTTCCTCTTCCGGTGTTCCGGCGGCCATGCCGCCCCGTACGGCGGGCACATCATCGTAATCGATGTTGACTTTGTTTTCCTGAACCTGCGCGTAGGAGTATCCGATAGCGTCCATAATCCGGCCCCAGTTTGGCCGCTTGCCGGCCCACGCCGTTTTGTTGAGCATGGAGTTGGCGACGGCCCGCGCGGCTTCCTCGGCTTCCCCGTCAGAGGCGGCGCCGTTAACCCTCACGGTGATGACCCGCGTCGCGCCTTCGCCATCCCTGACGATCATCATCGAGAGCTCGAACAGTACTTTTTCCAATGTCTGGAAGAAAAGTTTCCAATGTTTGGAATGTTGCGTGATCACCTCGTTGCCCGCCAGTCCGTTGGCCAGACAGATGACGGTATCGTTGGTGCTCCGGTCGCCGTCGACGGTGATCCGGTTGAAGCTCATATCGGCCGCAGCCCGCAGCGCGCACTGCAAGGTGTGTTTGTCAACCGCGGCATCCGTCAGGATGAAGGCCAGCATGGTGGCCATATTCGGCTCGATCATGCCGGAACCTTTGGCAAGGCCGGTGATCCGTACCGGGTTGCCATCGAGATCAATTTCAACGGTGACGGTTTTGCTGACGAGGTCGGTGGTCATCATCGCTTCCGCCGCGTCCATGCCGCCGTCCGGCGAAGCCGCATCAAAAAGGAGTTCGATACCGCCGGCGATTTTATCCATAGGAAGCGGTTTGCCGATGGTTCCGGTGGAACAGACAAAAACATCCAGCGGGTTAATGCCGAGTTTGCCGGCGGCCAGAGCGGCCATCGCTTCGGCATCCGCCATGCCTTGTGCTCCGGTACAGGCGTTGGCGTTGCCGCTGTTCATCACAATGGCCCGTGCGCCGTCGTGCTCAACGACTTTCATATCCCATTTGACGGGAGCGGCTTTGACCTGATTGGTGGTGAAGACGGCGGCTGTTTCAGCCATTACGTCTGAAACAATCAGAGCCATGTCGTTTTTCTTTTTCTTAATTCCGGCGGCGACTCCGGCCGCGGAAAAGCCTTTTGGCAATTGCAGTGATTTTTTCATATTATCCAACTCCAGACGCGGGAGATTACACCTCTGCACATGTTTGCGGAATAAAAAAAGTCCCGGACTCGCAAGAGTGCCGGGACTTTGCCGTAAGCCTCTGGCGGCTTAACGTTTCGAGAACTGGAAGCGTTTGCGTGCGCCCGGCTGGCCCGGTTTTTTACGTTCTTTCATACGCGCATCGCGGGTCAGGAAGCCGCCTTTTTTCAGGATGGCTTTCAGCTCTTCTTCCGCTTTGATCAGAGCCCGGGAAGCCCCGTGGGAGATCGCGCCGCACTGGCCGACCTTGCCGCCGCCTTTGACCGTTACGGTCATGTCATACTGATCAGCGCGGCCGGTGAGTACCAGCGGACGCACGACTGTATCGAGCATGTCTTTAGTGTCAAAATAATCCTGGGCGGTTTTGCCGTTTACGGTGATGACACCGGAACCTTTAACGAGACTGACGCGCGCCACTGCGGTTTTGCGCCGGCCTGTTGCGGCAATCTGATCGACTTTTTTCGCTGCTACCACGTTATGCTCCTTGCTTAGCCTTTAAATTCAAGCGTTTTAACTTTTTGCGCCGTATGCGGGTGGTTAGGCCCCGCGTAGACTTTCAGGCGGGTGATCGTCTTGCGCATCAGGCGGTTGCCCGGCAGCATGCCTTCAACGGCCTGCGCGATAATGCGCGTCGGATTCTTTTCGCGGATCACTGCGGCGCTGCGGTTCTGCTGACCGCTCGGAAATCCGCTGTAGTCCTGATAAATTTTGTTTTCTTCCTTATTGCCGGTCAGCTTCACCTTTTCGGCGTTGATGACGATCACAAAGGCGCCTGTGTCCACATGCGGGGTATAGGTCGGTTTGTTGCGGCCGCGCAGAATATCTGCAATAAACACAGCCAGACGGCCGGTTGATTTATCCGCGGCATCCACCACGAACCATTCCCGTTCGATATCATTTTCGTTTGCTACAAATGTCTTCATTACAAATCTTTCCGGTTCAAATGCAAGGCGGGGAAAATATACGAGGGGGTACCCCGTGTCAACCCCCGTGCTGAAAGTTTTATGCAAAAAGATAGGAATTGTTCTGCACAACGCGAAGGGTTATACCCTGTCGCATGAAGCTCGTCCGCAAAAAAGAAGTCTGGCGGCCCACTTTTTCGGGTTACGCAATCCTTTTGCTGCTTCTCGGAGGACTTGGCGGTGTTGCGATTGTAAATCTCTATCCGTTTCTGGCTCAGACTGTTCCGCAGCCTTCAGCCGAAATAATCATCATCGAAGGCTGGCTGCCTGACGCGGAACTCAGCGAGGCCGCCAAAGCCGTGCAGCCCGGGCAGCTTATCGTCACCACCGGCGGGCCGGTTAATTTCGGCGGAAGTCTGTTTAAAGGGAAAACCTACGCCGAGATAACCGCAGACCGCCTGTATCTGATGGGAATAGGTACGGAAAGAATCCTCTGTGCGCCTGCGCCCGACGCACGGTGCGACCGGACGTATTCTTCAGCGCTGGCTGCGCGCAGTGCTCTCGTACAGCGCGGGCTTTGCGGAAAACCATGTACCGTCTACAGCGTGGGCGCACACAGCCGCCGTTCCTTGTACCTCTATAAACTGGCATTCGGTGCGGACTATCCCGTCGGTATCGTTTCTCTTGAAGGTCAGGAATGCGATCTGCGCCATTGGTGGCGCAGCAGTCTGGCTTTCAAGCAGGTTTTCGGCGAACTGACTTCGTGGATATACACGCTGCTTTCATCCTGTAAATATGCCTGATCAACTCCAGCGCCGCCTCGCCGAAATCGGAGCGCCCGCCGATGTGCGCGCGCTTGCCGCCGAACTGGCTGAACAGACCGTGCGCGATCCGTTGACCGGGTTATACAACCGCCGGTTTTTTAACGAAGCCCTTGCGCAGAATATCGAAACCGCCCGCCGCTACGGCCGGGAACTCAGTCTTGTCATCTTTGATCTGGACGGCTTCAAGACCGTTAACGACACCTGCGGGCATCAGGCCGGAGACGAAGTGCTCAAAACGTTTGCACAGCTCTTGCAGAAAACCGCCCGCAAAGCCGACATTGTTTGCCGTATCGGCGGCGACGAATTCGCCGTTATTCTGCCCGAGGCTGAACTTTCCGATTCCCGGAAGTTCGCAGAGCGTTTTTTCCTGGTATTGGAAAAAACCGGAAGCGCCAAAGCTTCCGCCGGCACGGCGGCACTTCCGTCAGACAATCTTTTTGCCGACGCCGATGCCGCGCTGCTTGCGGCTAAAAAGTCCCGTTAGAAATCTTTATCCCAGAACCAGACCAGTTTTTTTTCGCTGTTAACTTTGCCTGCGGCGTTGTCGCCTTTAAGGCCGGGTTCTTTGATTGTCGTGCGGCTGACACAGGAGCAGCAGAGCAGAAGAACGGTGATCAGGCAGAAAATGTTTTTCAGCATCGGGCATTCCTTTCTTTTAGAATGAAACGGCGCAAAAGCTGATGGCTTCGATTTTTCCGGCGACTTTGGCGAGCACCTTTTCGGGAACCGGCTGGCTGACTTTCAGAATGGCGATCGAACGCTCGCCGCTCTTGTCGTGCGGGTTGCGGACGTCGTCGATGTTGATGCCTTCTTTGGCCATGGCACCGGCGATTTCGCTGAGAACGCCGGGGCGGTCCATGTAGGTGAAGAGCACGATGTGTCCGGCCGGTTCGAAGTAAAGTTTATCGAAGCCGCCGATGCGCGAAATCATCATTACGCCTTCCGCGACCGTGCCGCGTACACTGATGCGCCGCAGGTTGTCTTTATCGACGCTGGCCATCAGATCAATGGTGATGGAGTTGCCGTAGCCTTTGGTTTCGTCGGTTGCGCGGGTGGAATACTCGACGCCCATGTCTTTCAGGAAGGCGACGGCGGCTTTCGGATCCATCGAGCGGTCGAACTCTTTGCTGAGTGCGCAGACGACCGGCACCGCCAGCCATTTGGCAAAACGCTGGAGATCGCCGTAGAAGCTGGCCTCGATGTGGCTGAGTTTGGTTTCGGCACCGATCATGGCGCGGGCCAGCGTGGTGATAGTGTAGGTCAGATCGGCGTAGGCTTCGTCGAGCCCTTCCGGAATGTCGCGGTTGACGATGTAGGAGGTGACGCCTTTGCTGTCGAAGTCAATAAGCTGCTCGGCCGAACGCTGCGCGGCGTTGAAATTGGCTTCTTTGGTGGAAGCGCCGAGGTGCGGCACCATGATGTCGGCGATGTCGATGACGCTCTTCGGACCTTCGGCGTCTTTGGCATAGACGTCGTTGAGGAAGCGCAGGCCTTTTTCCGTCTTAAGGGCGCGCAGGTCGTTTTCGTTGACGACACCGGAGCGGGCGCAGTTAACAAGCGTGGCTCCTTTTTTCATGATGCCGAGCAGCTCTTTATTGATGAGGCCTTTGGTGTGTTCGTTTTCCGGAATATGGAGAGAGACGTAGTCGCTCTGCGCAAAGAGGTCTTTCAGCGAAACCAGTTTGACGCCGATGCGCGCGGCGGCTTCTTCGGAGAGAACCGGATCGAAGGCGAGAATTTTGCATTCAAACCCGTTGAGGCGTTTGGCGACCAGCTTTCCGATGGCGCCGAGCCCGACGATACCCACGGTTTTTCCGGTAACTTCGCGGCCCATGAATTTTGATTTTTCCCATTCACCGCGGCGGGTGGAGGCGTCGGCGGCGATCAGATGGCGGGCGTCGGCCAGCATGAGCGCAACGACTTCTTCGGCGACGGCATTGGCGTTGGCGCCGGGCGTGTTCATGACATCGATCTTTTTAGAACGCGCGTATTTGGTATCGATCGTGTTGTAACCGGCGCCGGCGCGGATGACGACTTTCAGCGCGGGCAGGGCGTCGATGATCTCCGCCGTGACTTTTTCGCTGCGGACGATGAGAGCGTAAGTATCCGGATTTTTGGCGGCGAGGGCGGAGAGTTCGGTTTGAGCATCCTGCACAACGGTGTAGTTTCCGTTGGCTTCGAGAAGTTCTTTGGCAATCGAGTCGAGTTTGGTAGGGATCAGTACTTTTTTCATAGTTTTTCTCCGCAGAATGGGGTGAATGCGCACCACGGTAATCGGCGGACGGAAATGAATCAAGTGCAGATCA
>JBAZTQ010000016.1:0-39231 GCA_041661845.1 Kiritimatiellales bacterium
TGGCGCGGAGTTTAACCGGCGTTTCCTCCAGATGAAAACGGAGACTGCTTTTACCGGATCAATGTGCGGGTGAAATAAGGCCGCTGCGGTTTTCAGTCATTGGCAAAAATCATTCCCACTCAATTGTACTTGGGGGTTTCGAGCTGATGTCATAAACGACGCGGTTGACGCCTTTGACTTCGTTGATGATGCGGTTGGAAATACTGTCGAGCACTTCGTACGGCAGCTTGTACCAGTCGGCGGTCATACCGTCGAGGCTTTGCACGGCGCGCACGGCGACGACGTTTTCGTAGGTGCGGTCGTCGCCCATGACGCCGACGGTCTGGATCGGCAACAGCACGGCAAAGTACTGCCAGACGTCGAGATGGTTTTCCATTTTCAGAATTTCTTCGCGGACGCGCAGGTCGGCGAGCTGGAGCAGATCGACGCGCTCGCGGGTGATGTCGCCGAGAATGCGCACAGCCAGGCCGGGGCCGGGGAATGGCTGGCGGTCAACGACGTAGCTCGGCAGGCCGAGTTCGCGGCCGACGGCGCGCACTTCATCTTTGAAGAGTTCGCGCAGCGGCTCGATGAGATCGAACTTCAGATCGGCGGGCAATCCGCCGACGTTGTGGTGGCTCTTAATGGTGGCCGACGGTCCGCCGATCGGTGAGACGCTTTCGATGACGTCGGGATAAAGTGTTCCCTGCGCGAGGTATTTGACTTTGCCGCTCAAGGTGCGCGCTTTTTCAGCGAAGACGTCGATAAAGGTTTTACCGATGATTTTACGTTTCTTCTCGGGATCGGTGACGCCAGCCAGCGCATCAAGGAAAATATCCTGCGAGTGGGCGGTATGCAGGTCTATGCCGAATGCGTTGCCGAAGAGTTCTTCGACTTCGTGTGCTTCGTTGTAGCGGAGCAGGCCGTTATCGACGAAGACGCAGTGGAGTTGCGGGCCAATAGCCTTGTGGAGCAGGGCGGCGACAACGGAAGAATCCACGCCGCCGCTGAGTCCGAGCAGCACGTGATCGCTGCCGACTTTGGCGCGGATGGCAGCAATATTGTCTTCGATAAATTTGCTCATCTTCCAGTCGCCGGAGCATCCGCAGACTTTGTAGGCAAAGTTGCCGAGCATCTGCGCGCCTTGCGGCGTGTGGACAACTTCGGGATGGAACTGCACGCCGTAGATTTTTCTGGCGGTGTTCTGCATGGCGGCGAAAGGGCAGTTGTCTGATTCGGCCACCGCTTCAAACCCGGCGGGCATGGCCTCGACTTTGTCGCCGTGGCTCATCCAGACCTGAAGATTTTTTTCCAATCCTTGGAAAAGCGGGCAGGTTTTGGTGACCTGCATCATCGCTTTGCCGTATTCGCGCTTGGTGCCGCGATGCACTTTGCCGCCGAGCGTCTGGGCGGTGAGCTGCATGCCGTAACAAATTCCGAGGATTGGAATGTTCAGATCAAAAATCGCCGGATCGCACAGCGGCGAACCTTGGTCGGTGACGCTGGCCGGGCCGCCGGAAAGGATAATGCCTTTCGGCGCGCGCTTGGCGATGTCGGCTGCTTTGGTGTCAAAGCGGATGATTTCGCAATAAACTTTCTGCTCGCGGATGCGGCGGGCAATCAGCTGCGTCACCTGCGAGCCGTAATCTAAAATGGCAATCCATTCGGGATGAGTCATTGGGGATCTTTCTTCGTTGAATAGGGTTCGGATTCTTCAGCGACATGGCTGAGCGTATATTTCGGCTTGGCTTCAGGCAGAAATACGAATTCGTTGAGATTCGCCTGATCCTTCGCATGTTCGATCGTCATGCTGACCAGTTTTCCTGCTCTATCAAACTCAACCAGAGTGGTTTCATTGAGATCACGCGAGTCGGTCACGGCGCTGTCGCTGAATTCAACCAGTAATGTGTCAGTATCTGAAAAATATTTAATTTTCATCGCCGTTCTCCCTGAATGACCGATCAAAAAACGCGTTATGAACTGTTTTCCCGTCTTCCAATAAAATCACCCGCAAGTACCGGTTTTCTGAGTCAGCAATTTTCTTCCAGCGGCGGATTCTTCCGTCAGACTGGATTTCTTCGCGCTCGGCATTCTCTACAACCTGCTGAATCCACTCAAGACGGATATTTATCCGGTCGGGCCGGCTGCGGGTATGCAGAAAGTACCGGGTGTATTCCATCTCAACCCCGCTTCCTGCGTGTAAGGCGTCCTGCGGCAAATCCGGTCAGCAGCATAAGCGGAATCAGAACAACCGGCGATATGCGCACCGGCCAGAAAAGCATCTGAAGCGAAACCGGCGCGAGGTTCTGAAAACTGATGATCAGCAGCAGTATGCCGAGCGTCAGCAGCGTTATGTTTTTCCAGTTCTTCATTTTGTTTTTTTACGCGTCGTGTATTTCACCGGCGACTCCGCTACAGCCAGCGATTTTTTAGGCCGTTTAATTCCGTAAACATTTTCCCGCGTTTCCATCCATTTTTTTATCATGGCCGGGTTTTCGTTGGAGGGAAGTCCGGCGATAAGACCTTTAACGCTGATGTCTTCATCCAGCGCATCCCAATGCAAACCTTCGCCCGAATACGCGATTTTCCACTGGCGGCGCTCTGCCGGCGTTCCGTACGCCAGACGGGGATACCAGGCTGTCGGTACAGATATTTTCCGCCCGTCTGAGAGTTCTACTGTAAGAAACTCGTCTGTAACGGAGACGTTAACCGCCGGAGAAATTGAAATTTCAGTTAAAGTAGTCATGCCATTTCTCCTCCAGTTCTGCCTCGTGCTGCTGTGTGAGTTTCAAAATGGCATTTATTTCATGCGGTTTAAAGCCTGTGCTTTTTTGCAGCACCGCCGGATTCAGCCATATTTTTGCAGATGCATCGTTTTTTTCGACGTGAACGTGCGGCGGTTCTCCTTCTTCACTTGAAAAAAAGAAAAACCGGTATCCGCGCGCTCTCAAGACCGTCGGCATTACTTTTTATTCGCCTCCATCAAGGCCATGAATTCTTCGAACAGATAATAGGGGTCGTGCGGGCCGGGGCACGCTTCGGGATGGTACTGCACGCAGAACACCGGCAGCGTTTTATGCCGCAGGCCGGCGACGGTGTTGTCGTTGAGGTTGATGTGGCTGACTTCGGCGATTTCCGGATCAACGGTGGCCGGATCGACGCAGAACCCGTGGTTGTGTGAGGCGATTTCGACTTTGCGGGTACGCAGATCCTGAATCGGCTGGTTCGCTCCGCGGTGGCCGAATTTCAGTTTATAGGTTTTTGCGCCGAATGCCTGACCGAGCATCTGGTGACCGAAGCAGATTCCAAAGGTTGGAAGCTTCGATTCAATCAGTTCTTTGACCGTCGCGACGATTTGCGGAACGCCCGCCGGGTCGCCCGGGCCGTTAGAGAGGAAAAGGCCGTCGGGCTTGCTGGCCAGAATTTCTTTGGCCGAGGCGGTATTCGGGAACACGTGGCATTCGCACCCGAGTTCGTCGAAGATGCGGAGCTGGTTTGTTTTAATGCCGCAGTCGATGACGGCGACGCGGAAGCGGGCGTTCTTTTTGCCGCCTTCAGGGAAAAGATAGGTTTTCTGCGCGCTGACTTCGGTGGAAAGATCGCGGCCGACGAGTCCGGCCGAGTTTTTGGCTTTCTGGACGAGGCTCTTGCAGTCGAGGTCTTCGGTTGAGATGACGCATTTCATCGCGCCTTTGTCGCGGATGTGGATGGTGACGGCGCGTGTATCAATCTGATCCACGCCGATGATGCCGGCTTTTTCGAGATATTCGGGCAGGCTCATAGTGGATCGCCAGTTGCTGGCAATCCGGCTGCATTCACTGATCACCAGTCCTTTGGCGAAAACGGCGCGCGACTCGACATCTTCGGGGTTCACGCCGTAGTTGCCGATAAGAGGATAGGTCATGGTGACGATCTGACCGTTATAGGAAGGGTCGGTCAGGATTTCCTGATAGCCGGTCATCGAGGTGTTGAACACCAGCTCGCCGTAGAATTCGCCGGAGCCGGCAAAGGCCCGTCCGGTGAAGCAGGTGCCGTCTTCGAGTGCAATGATTGCTTTTTTCATTTTTTGTCCGCTGGAAAGTCCCGTGATTTCGCCAAAATTCCGCACATAATCACAATCCCGACCGGGCCTTGCAACCCTTTTCCTGCCCCGGAAGGGGGATATTTTTCGGGGGCTTGACTGTGCAGGTTCCGCCGCATACACTGCCGCCCAGTTTTTATAAAAAGACGTGCAATTAACCGGAGCAGATTGAATGAGCAAAGACAAAACCGAAACCAAACCGGCCGCCGAAAAAGTCAAGGCCCGGGAAGTCCTCTTCTTTGAACTCGAATATGTCGCTGTCAACGGACGGCAGATCATGTTTGATGTCCTTAAGCAGGTAATGAAAGGCAAAGATATCGAGGTCACGCCGGCGCTGTTCGCCCGTTGCGGTCTCACTCCGCGCCCCGGCAAAGCCATTCAGGCTATGATTGAAACCTCCGGACGCAATCTGACCACCGGTGACCAGCTTGCCGAACAGGCCGAAAGCCTGCTGGTTAAGGCCTTCGCGGATAAAGCGGTGCTCAACAAGGATCTTCCGGCGCTGATCAAAGCGGCGCAGGCGTGCAACATGCAGGTGGTCGCGCTGTCGGCCTGGCCGGATGCGGCCGCCAGAGAACTGATGAAGAAAACCGGCCTCGACGGCATGGGTGTTGATCTGGTGGCGATGGACAGTGTCGATCCGATTTTCCCGCGGGCCGACCACTGGCTGCGCATTCTCAAGCAGCGCGGACAGGAAAATATCCCGCTGATCGCGATTGTCGCTTCACGCGCCGCCTGCAAAGGTGCGCTGACGGCCGGTGCCACTGCGATTGCGCTGCCGGATGCTTATACGGCGTACGAAGACTTCACCGGCGCCAAAGTCGTATTGGATACGCTCGGCGACCTGTCGGCCAAAGAGCTGCTGGATTTGGTCAGCCGCCGGTAACCCGGATATTCCGGTGCATGATGAAAAGGCTGAACCGCGTGTTCAGCCTTTTTGCTTTATAAAGGAATGTCATGAAAGAAACATCAATTGATCGTTTACTGGGTATTATGCGCAGACTGCGCGGACCGGGCGGCTGCCCGTGGGATCGCGAACAGACGCTTGATGCGCTCAAATCCAATCTGATCGAAGAAACCTATGAAGTGATCGACGCCATCGAAAGCGGCGACCGCGCCGAGTTGCGCGGCGAGCTGGGCGATCTGCTGTTGCAGGTCGTTTTTCAGGCGCAGATCTGTGAAGAGGCCGGCGAGTTCACGTTTGACGATGTGGCTGCAGGTATCGCCGACAAACTGGTACGCCGACATCCGCACGTTTTCGGCGACGTGCAGGCGGATACTTCCGGTGAAGTACTGCGCAACTGGGAGAAAATCAAGAAGACCGAAAAGGATGCCGAAAAACCGCGCTCGCTGGTGGAGGGAATTCCGCGCCATCTGCCCGCGCTGGCCAAAGCGCATCTGGTGCAGAAACGCGTCGCGCGCGCCGGTTTTGAGTGGGACGAAATCAGCGGTGTCATCGCCAAGCTCGAAGAAGAGCTGGCTGAAGTAAAAGAGGCGATGGCGCAGAAAGACGCCGCGGCCATCCGTGAAGAACTGGGCGACCTGCTTTTTTCGACGGTAAACCTCAGCCGCTATCTCGGCCACGAATCCGAGGATCTGCTCAATGAAAACATCGCCAAATTCATGCGCCGTTTCCAAAGTCTGGAAAAACGTCTGCACGCTGAAAACCGCGAGATCGAAAAATGTTCGCCCGAAGAACTTGATGCGGTTTGGAATGCGGTCAAAGCGGAGGAACGCGGACAATGAATTCTTCTGAAGGCAGACCGGACGCACTTCCGCCATTCGTTCAGAGGACGGCGGCATTCTGCGCGAAGCTATTGAAAGTTGCGCGGCAGCGGACAGCTTCAAATTGCTCAATGTGTGAAAAGAGACGTTGTAATTAATGCTGAATTTGGCATTATGCGCCGCATGAGCGTCACAAACCCCAGTAGCGCGAAGAAAAAAATTCTTATTGTCGATGACCATGCTTTTGTCAGGCAGGGGTTGCGCGACTATATAGAACGCGAAGCCGATCTTTCCGTTTGCGGCGAAGCGGCCGGCCGTGCGGAAGCACTGCATCTGTGTACAGCGGTAAATCCTCATCTTGTCCTGATCGACTTGTCGCTGGGCGGCGACTCGGGGCTGGATCTGGTTAAAGATATCGCTGTGCAGTTCACCAAAATTAAAATGCTGGTACTTTCCATGCAGGACGAAATGCTCTATGCCGAGCGGGTTCTGCGTGTCGGTGCCGCCGGCTATGTCAGCAAAAGCGCCCCTCCCGATCAGCTGGTCGAAGCCGTTCGCTGCGTGCTGGGCGGCGGAGTCTATGCCAGTGAAGCGGTCAAGCAGAAGATCATGCAGACTGTGCGGCAGACGGAACCCGGCGGCGACCCGATCATCAGACTCAGTGATCGCGAGCTGACGGTTTTTGAAATGATTGGCAAAGGACAGGGCACGGCGGATATTGCCGAGGCCATGCATCTGAGTGTCAAAACGATTGAAACCTATCGCGCCCGGATCAAGACCAAGCTGGGCGCGCACAACTCAACCGAACTGGTACAGCGGGCTGTTCAGTGGATTCTCGGCAAAAAATGACGAAGTCCGCTGATATTTCCGTAATGCCATCCCCCACAGAACTTTCAGGCGACCTCCCGATATACGGCTTCCTTGAAAAGAGTTAACGTCACTGCCGTGTAACAAGTTGCGGAGAATAATGCTTTGAAGTCGTTCTGGTTTTGGATTTTTGTTTTTACG
This sequence comes from Kiritimatiellales bacterium, assembly GCA_041661845.1. Taxonomy (GTDB): domain Bacteria; phylum Verrucomicrobiota; class Kiritimatiellia; order Kiritimatiellales; family Tichowtungiaceae; genus Tichowtungia. Next base: position 6,794 of record JBAZTQ010000016.1, read on the forward strand.
GCAGCGCTGGGAATTTTTACCGGATTATGCTGGCTGGACATGCGTCCTGAGCCGACTCTGCATAGTGCCGCCGCAGTCGGGAATCTTAAGCTTATCCAAAAGAAGCTGGCTGCCGGAGCCGACATCAATGTGCTTGATAAAGCCGGTCTTTCACCTCTGATGCATGCTGTGCAGGCCGGACATCTGGCCACTGCGGGTCTGCTTCTGACTTCCGGTGCCAATGTCAATCTGGCAGGCCAGAATGGCAACACGGCTTTGCATTTTGCCGCCCGGCAGAGCGATCCGCGTTTTGCCGCCCGGCTGATTGCCGCCGGAGCCGGTCTTCAGCTGCGCAACGACGACAAGGCCACGCCGCTTTGTCTGGCTGTACAGGCGGGCAGTCCGGCTGTTGAACAACTGGTTGCTGCCGGAGCGCTCCCTGATGATTTTTCATGCGCCGGCGAAAACTATCTTTTCCACGCCGTCCGCGCCGGCAACCTCACCATGCTTAACATTCTGATTGAGCGCGGTGCGGATATGAACATCCGCGCAGAAAACGGGGCGAGCGCGCTTCATTACGCTGTTACACGGGGGAACGGGGAGTTTGTCCGTCTGTTGCTTGAACACGGCTCAAACATCAATGCCCAGGACCGGTACGGCTGGACACCGCTGCGCTGTGCCGTACACGGCAATCAGCTTGAGCTTGTTCACCTTTTGCTTGAACACGGAGCCGACGCCGAAATCCGCGGCAGTCAGGATCACACCCCGCTGCTGCTGGCGGCAGAGCTTGGCTTCACGGATATCTTCGAAGCACTGGCGCGGGGCGGGGCGGATATTGATGCCAAACTGCCCTCCGGCGAGACCGCCGTTGATCTGGCTAACGCCGCTCATCATCCCGAAATCGCCGTTTTTCTGAACAACTATCGCCGCGAACTCAAAGAACGCCGGCAAAGTTCCGCCGCACAGTATTGACCTGCCGCCGCGGGCGGAATGCGTTTGACCTCGCATTTGAAACCCCGCACAATCCCCGCCCGATGACACAGGAAAACACTGCCGTAATTGAACATCGCGTCTTTCAGGGCGACTATCGCCTGCTCAGACTTTCCGCTCCCGCCGTCGGCCCGCTCGTGCAGCCGGGGCAGTTTGTCCATCTGCGCGTACCGCGTCTGGCTGATGCCGTTTTGCGCCGTCCCTTCAGTGTCTTTAAAGCGGATGCCAAAGGTATTTCCATTCTCTACAAATCCGTCGGCAAAGGCACTGCGGCGCTGTGTGCAGTGCGCGAAGGCGAAGAAATCAGTCTGCTCGGCCCGCTCGGCACCGGGTTTCCGATGATTGGGAAAAATACGGAAACGCCGGTGCTGGTTGCGGGCGGCTACGGTAATGCGGCGCTTTATTTGCAGGCCGCAAAACTGCCCGTCAAAGGCGTCGCCTTTTTCGGCGGGCGCAGCGCGACGGACATTCTTTGCGTCGACGAATTCAAAGCGCTCGGCTGGGATGTGCGAGTTACCACCGACGACGGTTCGCTCGGACAGAAAGGTCTCGTCACCGCCGCGCTTGATCCGTGGATTGAAGAGCAGAAGAATTTACAAACTCTGGAACTTTTCGCCTGCGGACCGAACGCCATGCTCAAAGCCGTCGGCGACCGCGCCATCCGCAACGGTCTGACCGCGTGGCTTTCTATGGATCGAAACATGGCCTGCGGCGTGGGCGCCTGCCTCACCTGCGTGATCAAGCGTAAAACGGCTGACGGCTGGGAATGGGCGCGCTGTTGCAAAGACGGGCCGGTTTTTGAAGCACGGGAGATTCTCTGGAATGAATAACCAACCGGACATGCGTGTAAAAATCGGCGCGCTGGAGATGAAAAACCCGGTAACGGTTGCTTCCGGCACATTCGGCTACGGCCCGGAATACGCCGACCTCGTTGATCTCGACCGGCTCGGTGCGATTACCGTCAAAGGCATTTGCGCCGAACCGCACATCGGCAACTCCACGCCGCGCACGTTCGAAACGTCCGGCGGTATGCTCAACGCGATCGGCCTGCCCGGCCCCGGTGCGCAGGGATTTATCAAAAAATATCTGCCGTTCTTCGAAAACTACCGTGTGCCGCTCATCGTCAACATCTGGGGCAGAACCGTCGAGGACTACGGCCGCGTCGCGGAAGTTTTTAATGAGCAGGCGCGGATCAGCGCGCTCGAAGTCAACGTTTCCTGCCCGAACGTCAAAGAGGGCGGGGCTCTCTACGGAACCGATGTGAATCTGTTCCGCACGGTCGTTGACGCGGTTCGCGCGAAGACGCAGAAGCCGCTTATCATCAAGCTCGCGCCGAATGTGGCGGACATCAAAGCGTTTGCCCGCGCCGCCGAAGAGTGCGGTGCCGACGCGGTTTCGATCATGAATTCCTATCCCGCCATGGCGATCAATATCGAGACACGTAAACCGGAACTCGCCAACCGCACCGGCGGGCTTTCCGGCCCGGCCATTAAACCGATCGCCATCAAGTTGGTCTGGGAAGCCGCCAAGGCGATCAAAATTCCAATCATTGGAATGGGCGGCATCTACAAACCTGAGGACGCGCTCGAATTCATTATCGCCGGTGCCAGCGCCGTTGCGGTCGGAACCGCCAGCTTCACCGATCCTTCCACGGCGGTGCATGTGATCGAAGGGATTGAAAAATGGATGGCGGCCAAAGGGATCGGCTCGATCGCCGAACTCAAGGGAACGGTTCAGGCATGATGCGCCGCGGGATTATCGGTGTTCTGGTTGCGCTGCTTGTATTTTCTGTGATCGGCTGGATTGTTTATGTACCGCCGGCGGCGCTGCAGACGCTCAAACCGGTTCCGGCACACGCGCAGATTGTTTATCGCAGCGCGTCGCCCGATTTGTCCGTTCTGGAAAAGTTTCATTGTTCCAACGGCTGGAAAACCGCCGGCCGGTTTTTCCAAACATTGGAGCACAGTCCGCTGACTCTGGCGACCGTTGCACTTGGCGGACGCGACCGGCGCGACACCTGGGTTGTCGCCAGTGCGGTCGGTCCGCGTGCGTTTCTGCTCCGCTGGCAGATGACGCTTTTTCCTCCCGAAGGAATAAAGCCGACACGTTCGTACGGCGCGTGGCCCGTCTGGCAGTACAGCGATCCGTCGCTGCCTGCATGGATGCGCGTTCGCCTTGCGCTTACCGAGGGACTGCTGATTTGTTCGATCTCCGATGACAGTCATGATATCTATTATCTGCTTGATACACTTGACGGACGCCGCCCTTCGGCGGAACGAAAGGAACAATGATGAAAATGAAAACCGGTCTTTTTTTTGCGGGTGCTCTGCTGCTGTTCTCTGCGGGCTGCAAAACCACGGAGACCAAACCGGTTCCGTGGAAGGAGCAGTCGGCCTATCTTTCCACGGTGCGCGACCCGCGCATTTACGGCTTTAATATTTATCAAACGCCTGCCGGAATTGAATTCCGCGACGGCGGACGGCTGCATCCCAACCAGATCGAGGCGCTGCCGATGAAGGCCGATGAGCCGTTTCGTCCGGTGGTTATGACAAAAGGGAAATTCGGGATGGCCACGCCGGTGCTGCTTGATTTCAGCACGTCCGCCAGCTGGCTGGAATATGATCTGGCCAAAGCGCTTGACGCGATGCCGCTTGGCGAACGCGAAGCGCAACTGGTCAAACGGCCCGGCGAAGAAATCGCAGAAAGCCTTTCGATGGTGCCTTCGATGCGCTTCAAGCAGCTCTACGTTGAACGTCCGCTGGTGAATGTGCGCATGGCAACCGGGCCGCTCGGCCCGCTGGCGCGCGGCATCGAAAAACCGGAACTCAAAGGGGTGATCGGCTGGGAGACTCTCAGGAAGTTCGAACGGATCGAGCTGGATTACGTCAGCGGCAAAGTGACCCTTGTGACCAGCGGTGCCGGGTATATGCCGGATCCTTCAAAGCTTATCGGAAAACTGGCGCTGGTTAAATACGCCGGAGCCTGCGCGGTGCGCGGTCTGATTGACGGCAAAGAAGGGCTGGTTCTGATTGATCCGGCGGGCGACTTCGAAGTTGCGACCGAGGGCTCGGCGACCGTCTCTTCCGTTCAGCTGGATGCCGACCTGCTGTTTTCATCACCCGGGATTGCGAAATCAACCGGCGGTGTGCGCGTCGGCGCACGCCTGCTGAAGAATTATAAAATCGTCATCTGCCCGCAGGCCGGAGCAATCTATTTTGAAAAGCCGGACACCGGCAAATAGGCGGGTTGTCTGTTTTTTAATGTTATTTCTCAGGCTTCTTCGCTTCCGTCAGGGTGTCATAGACTGCCGCCAGCAATGTGGTCACGGTAAATGGTTTCTGCAGGAAGTGATAGCCCTTGCTGTCGAGATTGCTCCACCGTTCGCGCTGATCCCGGTAGCCGCTGTACAGCAGCACCGGCAGATCCGGATTTGTCTTTCTGATCCGGTCGGCCAGCTCGATGCCGTTTTCATCCGGCAGGACAATGTCGCTGAAAAGCAGATTGAATCCTCCCTGCTCGCGGTCAAACTGAACAAGCGCTTCTTTGACACTTGCAGCTGCAGAAACCAGATATCCGGCATCCTGCAGTAACCGGACGACCATATTACGGACTTCCAGATCGTCTTCAACCAGCAGAATGTGTTCGCGGTGCGGTTCGTCTTTTTTGCCGGTTGGGATGTCGGCAGGGCCGCCTTTTCCAAGGGCCGGCAGATAAACCTTGAAAGCGGTTCCCATTCCTTCTTCGCTGTACACATTGATCCAGCCTTTGTGTTTTTTGACAATGCCGTAGATGCCCGCGAGGCCCAGTCCGGTTCCTTTACCCGGTTCCTTGGTGGTGAAGAACGGTTCGAAAAGATGATCCTTTACTTCCCGGCTCATACCGCATCCGGTGTCTGTCACCGACAGGCAGATAAATTCTCCGGGCGCTGATCCCGGAATGACGGATGTATCAGGAATGCTCAATCTGATGTTTTCGGTGCTGACGGTCAGCCGCCCGCCTTCCGGCATGGAATCACGGGCGTTGATGGCCAGATTCATGATGATCTGTGTCATTTGTCCGGAATCAGCCTCAACCGGGTTCAGGTTCTGCGCCAAATCCAGTACGCGGCTGATTTTGTCGCCCAGCAGCAGCTGGAGCAGTACCTCTGTATCCTGAATCACGGTATTGATATCAATCTGCTTTTTTTCAACCGGCTGTTTGCGGCTGAAAGCCAGCAGCTGGCGGGTTATCCCGGCGGCGCGGCCGGCGGCTTTTTTGATTTCAGCCACATTACGGTGCTCTGACGTTCCCTCCTTCAGTTTACCCAGCAGAATTTCGCTGAAGCCGAGAATGGCCTGCAGAATGTTGTTAAAGTCGTGGGCGACGCCGCCGGCCAGCTGGCCCACAGCCTCCATTTTCTGAGCCTGCCGGTATTCCTCTTCTTTATTCAGTTCATTCGTAATATCCCGTTTGACGGCGACATAATTCATAATGTTGCCGCCCGGGTCGTATACCGGCGAAACGGTCGCTTCCTCGGTGTAGAGCGTGCCGTTCTTGCGTTTATTGATGAACTGCCCCGTCCACGTCCGTCCGGACGAAATGGTCTGCCAGAGAGTCCGGTAGAAAGATTCCTCGTGTCTGCCGCTTTTGAGAATACGCGGACTTTTCCCGACGGCCTCGTTTTTCAGGTGGCCGGTGATGAACTCAAAGGCCGGGTTAACATACTGAATGATCCCCTGTACATCCGTGACAACCACGGCCTCCACTGTCTGGTTAATGACCGTTGACAGCCGCAGAAGGTTTTCTTCGGCTTTCTGTCGTTCGGCGATGAAGCGCGCCTGCTGAATGTTCTGGTAGGCGGAGGTCGAGAGCTGGTTGGCCAGCGTAAACAGGGCTTGCGCAATTTGTTTGAAATGTTCGCCGGACATGCAGGGAAGTTCCCGGAACGCTTCCAGATACGTTTGTTCATCCGCGCCGATTTCCCGTGCGTATTGGAGCGCCTGTTCTTCCGTCTGGGGTTCATCGCGCACCTGACCGATTGTCCAGTTGGCAATATGCCGGTCTCCAACCATAATGCTGACACATCCATCCCACAGTCCGGCACCCGGACAGCGGCGCACAACAGGGCCTTTCGGATCGAAGGCCTGTCCGAGAGCCTTGTCTGATTTAAGACAGTTTGCGCAGCCCTTTTCGGTTGCTCTGACAACATGTCTGCAGAAGCGGGAGGTATTGCTGACCGTGGTGATTTCTGTTCCGTCCGGACGGAAAATGGCGGAAGTCACACCGGTGGCGTCAGAAAATTCATCCTGTATACGTTGAATTTCAGCGAGGTCGAATAAATCGTCGAAGGTGATACCGGCGGACTGCTCCAGCGGACGGGTGAGCGCCACGATCCGCCGCTCAATCTCTTTTTGCATCTGTTTGCGTTCGGTGATATCGCGTCCGCTGGCGCGGACTCCGAGTGAACGGCCTTTCTCATCGAAAATCGTCTGCCACGAAGCGCCCAGCCAGAATATGGAGCCGTTCTTATGGACACACCGGAACTCAAAATTATCGCCCGTGCCGCCGCGCAGAGCTTTCTGAAAGATGTTGTTGAATGCGTCGCGGTCTTCCTCCGCAACCAGTGTTGAGATGAAGTCCGGCATGGCCAGAACTTCTGCCGCCGAATATCCGGTGATGCGCTCCACGGAGGGGCTGACCCAGAGATATTTTCCGTCCGGACCAAACCAGCTTTCCCACTCCACTGTATAATCGGCGATGGCGCGAAATGTCTCTGCGTTTTCTTTCAGTGTTTGCAGAAGCTGGTTTCGTGCGGCGTGATCGGTAAGGATTTTGCCGATCAGAACAGTGGCCGGCGGATAGATCAGAATCACCGGCCACCCGATGTGTTTCAGCACGGGAATGATCATGTCTTGCGGCAGGACGATGGTCATCGCCAGCATGGCCAGATGCACAGCAAGGCCGAAAACGAGAAGGAACCCGATCGAAGTTTCCCCCGGCTTTCTGAGCAAATACCGGTGAGAGCCGGTGCCGACCAGCGCCGAAACCAGAATCACCAGCACGCCCATCAGCATGCCGGGGCCGCCCTGGATTATGCGGACAGGAATCGTCATCAGGCAGGCCGTTGCCGCTGTCCAGGGGCCGAAAAAAAGTCCGCCCAGACTGATCATCACCGTCCGTCCGTCGAAGATGAGTCCGGGGGCCAAAACGAACGGACGCAGCATGCCGATCACTGCGGCACCCCCGAACACCGCGCCTTGAAGCAGCAATCCTGTCCGGGTGTTTTTATTCCATCGCGTACCGACGAATCCGCTGATTACGCTTAAGGCGACAAGCAAGGCCATATTGTAGATCAGATCAATCCAGATCATAGTTATTCCCAACCGTTACTCGCCGTGCATTTAACAAACGACTTCATAAGCCGCCAGCCTAAAACTTACTGTGTAAAAAGCCAAATAAATCAGCCGCCAACCTGTATTTAACGGGGGCGGAATTTAATTGGCGGGAAGGCGGCCCGGACGCTATCGTTCCAAACCTTGGAAATCGAACAGGAGAACGAATGAAAGTTTTGGTCGCCGGCGGAGCGGGATATATCGGAAGTGTAACGACGGAAATGCTGTGCGACGCAGGGCACGACGTGACGGTATTTGACAATCTGGAGCGCGGACACCGCGCTGCGATTGATCCGCGGGCAAAATTCATTCAGGGCGACCTGCGCAAGCCGGAAACCATCGAAGCCGCGCTCAGGCAGACGAAGCCCGAAGCGGTGATTCACTTCGCCGCCTACATTGAAGTCGGCGAGTCGATGGTTAACCCGCTTCCTTTCTTTGAAAACAACGTCGGCGGATCGCTCAACCTGATGAAGGCGATGGTCGCGGCGGACTGCAAAAAGCTGATTTTTTCCTCCACCTGCGCCACCTACGGCACGCCCGAGCGGGTTCCAATGGACGAAAGCCTGCCGCAGAAGCCGGAAAGCGTTTACGGCGAATCCAAGCTGCTCTGCGAAAAAATATTTTCGTGGGCCCAGCAGATTCACGGCGTCGAATGTGTCTTCCTGCGCTACTTCAACGCCTGCGGTGCCACCGCGAAATACGGCGAAGACCACGCGCCCGAAAGCCATCTGATTCCGCTTATCCTGCAAGTGCCGCTCGGCAAACGGCAGAAAATTTACATTTTCGGCGACGACTACGACACGCCCGACGGCACCTGCATCCGCGACTACATCCACATCCGCGACCTGGCGCAGGCGCATATTCTTGCGCTCAAGCCCGGCATCACCGGCGCGTTCAACCTCGGCAACGGCGACGGCTACTCTGTCAAAGAAGTGATCGAAGTTTCGCGTGAAGTCACCGGCCATCCGATTCCGGCGGAACTTCAACCGCGCCGCGCCGGCGACTGCACCCGCCTGATTTCGAATTCCGCCAAGGCCAAAACAGTTCTCGGCTGGAAGCCGGAATACGCCGACCTGCGCTCCATCGTTGAAAGCGCGTGGAACTGGCACAAAGCGCATCCGGACGGGTACAAAGACTGAGGGCATAAAAATGAAAAAGGCAGCGTTCACAATACTTATCAGTTTATTGTGCGGCTGGATTCGTGCCGCTTCGCCGGACATTATTTATCCGGCGGATCTCGAAGCCGTCGTCGATGTCACAAAACCGCCTTATAATGCCGATCCGACCGGACAGACCGACTGCACGGCGGCTCTGATCCGGGCTGTTGATGATGTGCTGCGCCCGGATCGTGAGGCACTCAAAGAAACGTTACGCACCATCAAAGAGAAACCGGAACTGGCTTTCTGGTACCGTAAACTTCCGTTCAATGAGCGGCAGCATTTTCTACAGAAAAATCCGCTGGCGGCAATCGGTCAGCAAAGATCTCAGGCCATTTTCCCGTATAAAAGTTCGCCGGCCAAGATCATCTATTTTCCGAAGGGAACTTATCTGGTCAGCGACACCATCACCTATTCTTATGATGATCTGGTCAACAAACAGGGGCTGGAGCTGAACTGGCGGCTGCATTTCCGCGGACAGAACCGCGACGGCACTGTCATCCGGCTCAAAGAAAATTCCGCCGGATTCGGGTCGGGCACTGACAAGCCGGTTGTCAGTTTTCTTCGTGAAGGCCGCCGATCGAATGTCGCCATGCAAAACAGTTTTGAAGATCTGACCATCGAGGTCGGAACCGGCAATCCGGGCGCATCGGGCCTCAACTTTTTTGCCAACAATTGCGGGGTGGTGCGCCGGGTGGCGATTCGTTCGGACGGCCCGGAGCAAGCCGGCTGCAACGGTCTGGAGATCAACGGAAAATCTTCCACGGGCATGCTTCTCAGCGATGTGCAGATTGAAGGCTTCGATTGCGGCATAAAAATTGAAGGCCAAAGCGACACCGACAATGCGGTCATCGAACATGCGACGCTTTCCGGACAGCACATCGCCGGAGTCTTGCTCAAAGACCGCAACGCATCTCTCCGATGCCTGACTTCCAGTAACGCCGTTTCTGCGGTTCGTCTCGAAGGATCCGCAACGCTGGCTGTGCTGGATTCAGAGCTGACCGGAACCGGTGCTGCCGGCAAACTTCCGGCAATCGACTTAAAAGGCGGCTGTCTGCTGGCGAGAGATGTTGATACCGCCGGATACGGTCAGGCTGTTGTGCAACCCGGTCAGACTCCGGTCGCAACCGGCATGATCCGGGAATATCTTTCTCATCCGTGGCGGCATGCCTTCGATGACAGCCGTCTTCCGGACCGCTTGCCGGTTGAGGAAACTCCGGCATTTCCCTGGCCGGAACAGCGGGATTGGGTCAGTGTGAATTCTTGCGGTGCCAAAGGCGACGGATTCACCGATGATACCGCCGCCATTCAGGCCGCCATGAATGCGGGCAAGCCAGCCGTTTACTTCCAGTCCGGAACTTATTTGATTGATGGAACCATCACCATTCCGTCGGCGGTCGAACGGGTGAATTTCATGTATGCCGATCTGGTTTCCGGCGGACATCTGCTGGAACAAACCAACGGCGCGGCATTCCGGGTGGAAGGAGAAACCCTCAAGCCTTTGCTGCTAGAGGATTTGTTCGGATTTGAACTGTTTTACGGGCCCCGGCTGGTGGAGCACGCTTCGCGCCGGACGCTGGTGCTGAGCGACCTGCACACGCAGGCGGCGCGGATGTATTTCAACTCGGTTCCCGGCGGCAAAGTTTTCATCGAAAACTGTGCGTCGGCGGTTCCCAACGATGCGCCGCTGCCGGGCGGTTTCACCTTCACCGGGCAGCAGGTATGGGCTCGTCAGCTGAATCCGGAACGCACCCGGCCGATGGTGCTGAATCAGGGATCGAAGCTTTGGATACTCGGATTCCGCACCGAGGCGCGGAACCGGACGGGGTTTGTGACGACAGATGGTGGAACGACGGAACTCATGGGCGGCCACTTTTCTTTTCACGGTTCCGGAGAACCGGCACCGCAGGTGATCAGTCGCGATTCCTCGACCACTGTTTTTTGTGCCGCGATGTCCATGCCGCCGTCTCTGAGACCGAAGGCGTACCGGCCGGTCGAAGACACGCGAAACGGCGAAACCAATGGTGTTGAATGGACGCGGTTTCCTTCATTGCGGCCGGACGAAGCCGCAGTGATCTATTCCGGTGACAACCGTCCGTCAGCGTCGAAACAGACTTTTTCTATTGATGCACATTGATTCGATAGAAGGCCGCATTTCCGTCATTCTGCGAATTGGTAAATACATTTTCCGGCGGCGTGGCGGGCAGGTTGGTTGCGCCCGCCACGGCGGCGAAAACCGTCAGCAGATTGGTAGTGCGGCTGAGATTGTAGAGTTTGTTCGGTGCGCTCGACCAGCGGATGACGGTGCCTTGAGCGTTCACGCTTCTGCCGGTGATTTTGAAAACAGAGGCCGGATTGGTCGGATTGGTTCCGGCGACATATTCCTGCCAGGTCAGCAAGCCGTCGCCGTCAACATCCGCCTTCGCATCCGCGTTGAAGTTGGTGAGGCCGTATTGCGCCAGCCATGAGTACGGCGTATTCGCCGGATCATCAGCAAACCCTTCAACCATGAGACTTCCGGAACCGGCATAGGTTCCGGTTCCGAGCGCATCAAGAGAAGCGGTGTCATAGGTGCCGAACGGCAGCCAGGTCGTTCCGCCGTCCAGCGAAATTCCGCTGACGGTGTCCGTGCCGGTGAAGTTAAGGTTCAGAGTGGAAGCGGCGGCAAGAATCAGTGCAGCCCGGTCATTAATATAGTCATTCGACGCACCGTTTGTCAGAGACAACGTTGCGCCGGACGCGACGGTCACGTTGCTGACTCCCAGCGCGCCGTCCGCCGCCGCGATCAGTTCGCCCGCCGAAACAGCTGTTCCGAGAGCACAGGTGTTCGCGTTGGAAAGGATCAGGGTGCCGGCTCCCGCCTTGGTCAGTCCGCCGTTGGAAACAGCGCCCGAAATGGCGAGATCTGCGCTGATCGTGAGGGTTCGCGTGCCGCCGGCGAAATCTATCGGTCCGCTCCAGATGTTGCTGAAACTGTTGCCCTCGAAGGCGAAATCACCATTTACCAGCATCGGATTGTTGATGATCGGCCGACTGTTGTTGCCTTTGTTGAAGGTAACGCCGTCATTAATGGTGACCGTTCCCCCCAGGCCGAAGATGGTGGCATTTTTGCCGAAATACCGGATGATTCCCGCATTAAAAGTAAACCCGCCGGTAAACGTATTGGCGCCTGTCAGCGTCCACAAACCTATTCCGTTTTTGACTGCGGCCAGCCTGCCGCCGTTGGTGCCGTCGGAAATGACACCGCTGATACTGTTATTTCTAACATTTCCGTTGATACCCACAGACGTACTCACGCCGTCAAGATACAGCGTGGTGGTGCTGCCTGCGGTTGAGTCGCCTGCAATGGCGCCGGCGAGCGCCAGGCCGGCTTTGTTTCCGGCGGCATCGTTGCGGAAGGTGGCCGAGCCGCCGCTGCCCGCCAGCGTAACGGGCGAAGCGATGGTGGAGGTATTGGTGCCGGATTGATCCGTGATCTGGATTACGCCGCCGCTGCTCAAAATCAAATTGCCGCCGTTGAGCGTATAGCCGACAGAGGTCGCAAGGTTTGTTCCGGAGAGATTGGCCGGATTCGCAAACGTAATACCGCCGATATTGCGGTTGGCATCGACGGTGACGATGCGATTGGTTGTGAGCGTGGCGGCGAATATCACGATGTCCGCGCTGTTGCTGCCGCCGGATATTCCGGGAACAATTCCGTCCGTCCAGTTGGCCGGGTTTGTCCAGCTTCCTGCCGCGTCCGTCTGCCAGGTGTTGGGCAGTGAAAGCGGATCGACTTCAAAATTAGCGGTGATGGCGCGGGCTGAGGTCATCGGGGCGGTGATGATATTACCGCTGATTGTGCATCCGTTGGTGTTGCCGCTCCATGCGGTGAAAAGCCAGCCGGTGCCGGGAGCGGCGGTGATCTGCACACTGGCCCCGTTGGTTTTCCAACCATCGGAAATATTTACACTGCCGTTTCCGTTTGTCGCGGTGTCGAGCCAGTAGTTGGTGGTCCAGAGCCAGATGACGGTTGAATTGTTTGTCAGCGTGAAACTGCCCGTATTGGTGGAAGTTCCGCTGACGGGAACGCTGCCGGTTCCGCTCCAGCCCCGGCAGACGTACTGCGTTGTGCCGTTCACAACCGGCGAGTTGGTCAGTGCTGCCGTCAGGTTCGTTCCGTAGTTGTAGGTGTTGGTGCCTGCCGCCGGAACCGCGTTCCCGCGAGGTGTGGTGACAATCAGCGTGTGCTGCACGGTCTCCACAGAGACACTGCCGGTAGAATAGAGCGAGTTGGTGTTCCATTGCAATCCGGCAGAGAGTGTCGGCAGAGACACCGCCGCGAATTTCTTAGTACCGAGTACGCCGGGATTATCCAGCAGATCGAAACTTGTGCCGTTAGTCGGCGCAAACGCTCCTTCCGGCAGGAATTGCAGCGTTCCGTCCAGTACCGCTCCGGTTGAATTGTTGGTGAAGGTCAGCGGCGTTGCACCGCTGAGGGCCAGCGTTCCGCCGTTCATCACCAGCGAATCCTGCATCAGCAGTTTTCCGGCACCGGACACGTGCAGCGTCTTCCCGTTCAGATCGATTCCAAGTTTCAGATGCAGCGAAGTGTTGTTCGTCAAAACCATATCCGTGTCGGAGCCGAGAACCAGTTCAACATTGTTGGTGTGTTTGCCTTGCAGCACCTCCACCGTGCCGGTGCCGCTGTCGGCTTCAATGCGCAGCTGCCCGGTTCCGCCCAGCGTATAAGGCTGTGCGTTGCGGAAGCGCAGCCCTTTCAGCCGGCAACTTTCTTTCGGAACGGTGATGTAATCGACCGCAAACTCCCGGTTGGCGCCGTTGGTGTGAACAATCGGGTCAAAGCGGATGCGGGTAATCGCCTGCCCGTCCCAGGCGGCGTTGCCCGCCAGCGGGAAAACCAGTTCCTGAAACGTGCCGTTGCCGGTGTAGGCAAGGGTGATTTTCCGGGTGCCGGAGAAGATATCGGCCTGCGGCGTGCCCCAGTAAAAATTCACATCGCAATTGGCGTCCGACCGGAACCGGATGCGCATTTCAGGAACCGTCGATCCGTAGAAGAACCGGTCATTGCGATAGATGTACACCAGATTGGAGGTTGTGTTGGCCGAGCCTTGCAGGTAGCCGCCGCTGACCGCGGTGTTGGTGGCGTTGGCTACCGTCCAGCCTTCTTTGTCGTCGGCGGTGTTGAAATTCCAGATTTGGGTGGCCGACGGGATGTTAACGGTGGTTGCAGCGGTGGCGGCGCTGCCGAACACCGCGATTTCTTCGTCGGTATCGGGACGTCCCCAGTAATACCAGCTCAGCAGGTCGGGCCAGTCGCCGCCGGTGCTTCTTGACCAGCTGCATTCTCCGGCGGGCGGCTGTTTGGCGTTGATCTGCGTCGCCGTGAGACTGACCGGCGCGGAGCTGTTGGTTTCAATGAAATTGCCAAGCGGGTCGAAGTGCAGGATGCGTCCGCCTGCTTCCTGAATATAGACATCCCCGGCGGCGGTTTTTCCGATGCCGTTCGGAGAGGTCAGCGCGGCTCCGGCAAACGTGCTGCCGAGCGTGAAAGGGCCGAGCGGGACATCATTATCTTTGGTATCCGGTGTCCGTTCGAACCGCAGCACATTGTTTCCGCTGATTTTCAGGTACTGGTCGGGCAGCAGATTGCGGAAGTCGTTGATCCGGTGGAAGGTGAAGCAGTTAGAATCGTGTCCGCCGCGTCCGTCATCGGGAGAGGTCTCGCCCGGGATAACCTGGGCGGTTCTTGCCGCCACGGCGATATTTGTGCCGTCAAAGTCAAAATTCAGATAGCCGAACCCTTCGTGGTCGATATCACCGGAATAGAGAAATATTTTTTTCACCGTCCAGTTCAGCAGGTCTTTGGAAGTGAGCACGACGGCCGTGTTGCGGATCATGTCCGGATCGGCAGATGTGGTGGAGGGGAGGTAGGCGGGGGCCGTCTGCAGCAGCGGGTTGCTTAACAGGTAAAAGTTGCTGGAGACCGGGTCGTAGGACACGCCGAACTTCTTTTCGCCGCCCGGCAGGGCGGCGAAGTTGTTGGTCGGGTCAAACGACACGTTGCCGGACGAATTCACTCGGGCCAGCGCTGTCAGAGCATGATCCTTGACCTTTGGCAGAATGAAGACACCCAGCTCCGGCGAAGCCGCAATCTGGCCCTCGCCGATAAATGAGCCTTCCGATGGCCAGCCGGCTACGTAGGCGGGAAAGCCTCCGGTTGATTTCCAGGAGGCCTCAACGAACAGGTTGGAATCGGTCGGCGCAGAAAGGTCGGTTGTGCCGTTCGCACACCACAGGCGGTTGCTCCATACCACGGGATTATTCGGAGTTCCCGGCCCGCTGAAAGAGAAGTTTGCCGTAGTCCAGCTGGTTCCGCTGTCGAGCGACTTCATCAGCACGGCCGTTCCGCCTTCATAAGTCGTACCCATCAGGTAAAGTGCCCCGCCGAACTCAAACAGGCTGCCGCGCAGAATACCGGTTTTGATACCGAGGGAAGTCCATGTTAAGCCCTGATCGGTGGAGCGGAAAATCGTGGTTTGTCCGGACGAATCCGCTCCGGAATCCCATCCGCTCAGCGCATGAGACGCGATGTATGTGCCGTTCGAAAGAACCAGAATTTCCGGGTCGGAGATGAAGACATCGGGTGCCGTATGAAAAATTGAGTAATGCAACGAATGGTAATCCAGTACGGTACCCGGTACTCCGCTGAAATCTACAGCCGGTGAAGCCGCAGACAAGAACATACACAAAGCGCTAATCAGTCGTTTGGTCATAAACACATCTCCTCAGCTTGTTTCCTTGCCGCCAGTGTAACATTCCCGGTGTTTTTTCATAGATTTTTCACTGTTTTTAATGTGAAAACGCGAAATATAAAGACAAAATGTCCCGATGAAAACTGACATCGAGCTGGTTTCTGTCGGCAGCGAGCTGCTGAGCGGACGTACGCTCAACAGCCACGCGCAGACGCTTGGTGCTGCGCTCGCGAAAATCGGGTTGCGCCTTTCGCGCGACACCACGATTCCTGATGAAATTGAAATCATTCAGTCCGCTGTGCGCGAAGCGTTTGAACGTACGGATATTGTTGTCGTCAGCGGCGGGCTTGGCCCGACTTCTGACGACATTACCCGCGAAGCACTCGCCGGGCTTTTAAGCCGGAAGATTGTTATGTCAGCCGACGGATTGTCTGCATTGCATAAGCGCTGGGCCGAACACGGACGCATCATCACGCCGGCCGCCGAGCGGCAGGCGCTGATTCTTGACGGCGCGGTTACGCTTATCAATTCCGCCGGGGCTGCCCCCGGCGAACGGCTGAGTCTGCCGGGCGGCAAGACGCTTTTCATACTGCCCGGCCCGCCGAATGAATTTTCCGCCGTGCTCGATGACCACATTGTTCCGTGGTTAAAACAGCAGTTTCGCGACGCCGTTCCGCTCGAAGTACGGGTGCTGACGACTGAAGGAATCAGCGAGTCTGACATCGTTACCCGTCTCGAAGCCGCCGGTTTCCGGACATCGGAAGTCTCTGCCGGTTTTTATCCGGGCGGCGGGAAAGTCGAAATCCGGCTGAGTGCCCCGAAAGAGCATTCGCGGGCGCTCGAAACCGCCGAGAGCACCCTGCGGGAGTTGCTTCGCGATAAGCTCACTGCGGGCTAGAGGCAGCTGTTTAGAAATGTATTTGGGCTTGGCGGCACCGGACAAAAGCCTAAGCTGTTTCAAAAAAAGTGACTGAAAAGGAGAGCGCTTGAAACGAAATTGGGAAATTATTCCGAAGTATATCTATACTTTGCTGGGCGCTTTGCTCGTGGTCATGGTTATACAGTATGCGCTGCTGACCGGCGTGGTGCATCCGGTTCATCTGATTTTTCAGCTCATGCAGATTTTCTGCTATCTTCTGCTGACTGTGGCGGTATTCCGCGGATTCATTGAGCGTTCGCGAGTAGCATGGCTGGTGTCTCAACTGATGCTGGCGGCTTTGTTTTCTTTTTCGCTGCTTTTCACTGTTGTCAGTGCCGTGCTGTCATTTCAGGCCAAAGGACTTTGGCTGCTTTTCGGAGCGGTATTACTGGTGGCTGTTCTGAACGGCATATTGCTGGGCATTTTGTTTTCGCTGCCGGTCTGCGACTATTTCCGTCCGATGGACGATAAACGGTAGGACAGCTATCGCTGGCTTTGCTTCCGGTAATCCCTCGGCGAAAGACCGGTTTTTATTTTGAAAATCCGCGAGAAGTAATAGGTCGATTCAAAGCCGGTTTTTCCGGCGACTTCCTGAATGGGAATGAACGTGGTGCTCAGCAAAGACTCTGCTTTGCGGATGCGTATTTGCAGCAGGTACTGATTGGGCGCGAGTCCGGTATGCCGGCGGAATGTGCGGCGGAAGGTGGAGTAGCTGGTGCCCAGCCGGCGGGACAGAGCGGCGAAGTCAATCAGTTCTTCGGAATGCTCCAGAATATGGAAACAGGCATCGCGAATCAGTTTCTCATTCGATTCCGAGCGGATGCCTTTGCCGTGGGACAGAGCATAGGCGTGCGCCAGAATTTCAGTCGTTTTGGCGGCGATAATATGACGGTAACCGAACGGCTCTGTCTGCATCAGTTCGGCGATTTCCATGAAGAGTTTTAATAAAGGTTCGTGCAGACCGATTTTAAATACCGGATTTTCCGGTGAGAAAAACGGGGGGCTCATCAGGGTCTTGGCATACTCACCGTTAAATCCGATCCAGAATTCATCCCAGCCGGTTTTCGGATCCGGGTGATAACGGTGCCGCACACCGGGGAAGAGCAGGAAAACGGTGCCGGCGGTGACCGGCTGTTTTCCGCTGGCATCTGAATCAAAGGAGCCTCTGCCCCGGGTAATATAGACAATCTCAAATATATTCATGACCCGCCCTTTTTGCGGATCGAGTGCATATTCCGGCGGATGCTTTCCCGGCGGATAGGGACTGCCGGGCTCAACCTTTGTAAAACCGCAATCAGTCACATACAGATTCCAGTCCATTGCTTCCCGGCTGGTGGGAAGATAGCGCGAATAGAATTTCTGGTTGATCAGCATTATCAAATATCCGGTTCTTGATTTTCACATACAGTCTGAATAAATCGGTATTTAATCAAGAACAGATGCGGTCAAAATGTGCAAAAATGTGATCAAGGTGTGCATTTACCGGTGCACCGTCCGGATTTATGTTTGAAGCCCGAAAGAGAGGTACATTTATGCTTTCCTGTGCATTTAAGATGAAGCTCAAACCCGGGTTTGAGGCGGAATACAAAAAGCGGCACGACGGAATCTGGCCGGAACTTTCGCAGAAGCTCACAGCAGCCGGAGTGTCCGATTATTCCATCTTTCTGGACTCCGAAACGCTGACCCTTTTTGCGGTTCAAAAAATTTCCGGCAGCAACACGGCCGGGCAGCTTCCGAATGATCCGGTTGTCCGGAAATGGTGGAACTACATGGCGGATATCATGGAAACCAACCCCGACAACTCGCCGGTGTGTATCCCGTTAAATGAAGTTTTTCACATGGATTAAAGGAGAACCCTATGACCTCAAGAGAACGGGTGCTGAAGGCATTCAAACGGATGGACGGACTGCCGGACCGCGTGCCGGTACAGTTCGAATTCTGCGCGCAGCTTTATGATCACTTTTCGAAAAAGCTGGGCATTCCGATGCATTACACCAAAAACATCTTTGAGGATGTCACCTACCGCATCAGCGGCAATGAAATCCGCACCGCCATGGGCTGCGACGTGGTGGTGACCGGCGCGGCGGAATACCGCGGGTTCACGCCGCAAAAATTCCCGGACGGAACCTGGCTGAATGAATACGGCATGAGAATGAAGCAGGGGCCGATCTATGTCGAAATCGTGGAGCCGCCGCTCAGGCACGCCGAAACCGCCGCCGACATCGCCGCGTACCGCTGGCCCGACCCGGATGCACCGGGCCGTTATGACGATGCCGCCGCGCTGGTCAAAAAATACAAGGATCGCTATTTCATCATCGGCGACATCGAAGTGACCATCTTCTCGCTGGCGCAGACGCTGGTCGGCATGGAAAAACTGCTGATGGATATGGCGGGCGAGGAAGAGTATGTCGTACCGCTGTTCAAAGCCTGCGCGGAATTTCAGACGGAAATCGGATTGCGGCTGATCAAACAGGGCGTCGATGCCATCTGGGTCGGTGACGACTTCGGCGGACAGGACGGACTGCTGATGTCGCCGGCCATGTTTGAAGAACAGCTCATGCCGTTTTACAAACAGATGATCGACCGGTTCAAGGCGGCGAATCCCGCCATTGTGCCGATTCTGCATTGCGACGGAGCCGTCAGCAAACTGCTGCCGCATATCCGTGAAATCGGCTTTGAAGTGTTTAATCCGGTGCAGCCCGGTGTTCCCGGTCACGGCGTGAAGGAAATGAAAGACGGCTTCGGCGGTCTGTTTGCCTTCTGGGGAGCCATTGACCAGCAGTATCTGCTGCCGAAAGGCTCCGATGCGGAGCTGGAAGCGGACATCAAGGAAAAGATCGCGGTACTGGGTGCGGGCGGCGGCTATATGATTTCGCCGGCGCACATTATTCAGAATGACATTTCCCCGGCGCGGGTGGGAAAATTCATCGAACTGTGCGTGAAGCACGGGACTTACTGAAGATGGAGTGCATCATTTCGAATAAAATCGGGTGATAAGCAAAGGACTCAATGAAGAAGACCATTCTTGTTTTGCTGGCAACTGTGCTGACGGCGGGGATTATGTCCGCGCAGTCGCTGGAACAGCAGTTCAGGAACCTGCCTATGCCGGCCAGACGCAACACAGGCCCGCTGTTCTGGCTGCACGGCGACGAGTCGCCGGAACGGCTGAACGCCATCCTGAAGAAGGTGGCGGAGGGAGGTAACGGCACCTTCACCGCCGAGTCGCGGCCGCACAAGGATTGGCTGGGAGATGGCTGGTACCGCGACCTCGGCATCTGTCTGGACGCCGCGAAACGGCTGGATCTGAGCATGTGGCTGTTTGATGAAGACTGGTGGCCGAGTCAGACCGTCGGCGGCAAGGTGCCTGAAGCGTTCGCGGCGAAAAGGCTCGTTGGCAATGCCGCGAAAATTCAGTGCGGAGAGCGTTACGAAGGGAATCCGGGACAGGCGGCCAACTTTATCGCATTGGTCGCGGGCCGGCTGGATGCGGGCGGCGCGGTGGAGGCCGATTCCCTGATCGATCTGACACCGTCGGCCCGCCAAGGCTCCATGGTCTGGACGCCGCCGTCAGACGGCAGGGTGTGGCAGGTGATGTCGTTTTCGTGGGAACGTGCGCCGAAGCTCGTGCAGGGCCGGCGGCTGGCGGTGGACGGGATGAGCCCGGACTGTGTCGATTGGTACATCCGGACGGTTTATGAACCGCACTATGCACGGTTCGGCACAGATTTCGGCAAGACCATCTCCGGTTATTTTTATGACGAGCCGGAGACTCCGGGCGACTGGGGCACGGAACTGAACGCGACCTTCGAGTCCCGCGGCATGGCGTGGATGCCGGCGTATGTGGCGTGGAAATTCAAACTGACGGGCGAGGCGCAGGACGCAGCCTTCTACCAGTACGCGGAGAGCCGCGCCGAAACATGGGGCCGTGTGATGTACGGCGGGCTTTCTTCGTGGTGCCGCAAGCGCGGCGTGCTCTCCATCGGCCACTTCATGGAGCACGGTATGTTATATGTGAACGACGCCTATTGCGCGGGCGATATGATGCGTCTCCAGAAATACAGCGATATGGGCGCGATCGATATGGTTTGCCGCCAGCTGTCGCCCGGCCGGCGTCCGAAGGATATCTATCAGACGCCGAAGCTAGGCAGCTCCGTCTCGCACGTTTACGGCAAGACGGACGACCGGGCGATGTGCGAAATTTTCGGCGGCTACGGCCAGGAACTCACCTATACGGAGATGAAGTGGCTCTGCGACCAGCACCAGGTGCGCGGCATCAACTTCCTGATCCCGCATTCGTTCAATCCCCGTGCACCGGCCGACAAGGATTATCCGCCTTACTTCTGCAACGGCGGGTTCGAGCCGCGCTTTGCGCTCTACCGGGTGTGGGCGGATTACTCCAGCCGGCTCTCGCTGATGCTGACGGGCGGGCGTCACGTGTGTCCGGTCGCTGTGCTTTTCAGCGGTAACGCCAAACGTGCCGGCGCATATATTACGCCGGAAGATTTTACGTCAGCACTGCAGGACGCGCTCTACGATTGCGATTGGCTGCCGTTTGAACGCTTCGAAGACAGGGTCACAAAGATTGAGGGCAACGAACTGCGCCTGTACGGCGAACGTTACCGTGTGCTGGTTGTGCCGCCGACACAGAGTATGACGGTTGCGTCACTCGAAAAGGCGCTGGCGTTCTTTGAGGCCGGAGGAACGGTGATCGGTTACGGACGTCTGCCGGGCAAGTCGCTGACGCCGGGGAAGACCGCTGCCGACATCGCGACGTTGCGCGACGGGCTGTGGGGCGCGGATGCACAGCCGGGACTCAATGCGTGCCGGACAAACCGGAAGGGCGGACGTACCTATTTTATTGCCGAACAGCCGGTGCCGGGCGAGATCGCAACAGTGCTGGCCGCGGCAGGTGTGCCGCCGGTGATGCAGGTGCTGGCGGGCGAGACCGGCGGCCGGGTTCATGCCTTGCGCCGGGTTGACCGCGAGGAGCGTGAAGTTCTGCTGGTTGCGAACCAGAATACGAATCAGGTCTCGCGTCCGCTGTCGCTGAAAGTGCCCGGCGTTAAAGGTGCGCCGGAAATCTGGGACGCGATGCGCAATGAGATTACCTCCGTGCCGTGGAAGCAGGAGGCGGACGGCGTGGCGTTTGATCTGACGCTGGAACCGTTTGAAAGTGTGCTGGTGCGCTTTGGCGGCAAGACCGGTCATCAGCAGCGGCTTACAGTTTCATCGCGGCCTTCGGCGGTGCTGGCTGTAACGCCGGATGCGGGTGCCGCGCCGGTGGTCTATCCGGTGCCGGAGCAGGGGCAGAAGAGTCCGTGCGCGGGTTCTGCGTTTCAGGGCGAGGTGACGATTGCCGAGGATACGGTGAAACCCGGACAGCGCGTCTATCTCGTGTGCGAAATGGCGGAGGGCGAGGCGGAGACGGCAGCGGCGGTACGTGTAAACGGTGCATACGCGGGCGGTTTCATCGGCAAGCCCGGACGGGTGGAAATAACCCGTCATGTGAAGGCCGGACGCAATACGGTCTTTATCGAACCCTTTGCAGTGAGCCAGGTGCGGATTGAAGTGTATTGAAAGCTGAACGATAAAATAAGGAACTGAACGGCATGAAAACCAAAGAGACCATGACTTCGCGGGAACGGATGCTGAAGGCGCTGAATTTTCAAACGCCGGACCGGGTGCCGATTGATCTCGGCGGAAATCAGACGGGGATTCATAAGAACGCCTATATAAATCTGGTGAAACACCTCGGACTGAACGAGAAAATTCAGATTATGGATGCCGTCCAGCAGCTCGCGCAGCCATCGGAAGCCGTGCTTCAGCGTTTTCATGTGGATACGCGCTACATCCGGGCCGGTGCCGGAGAAGGTTATGACGGCACCATCAAGCTGAACACGCGGGACGGCAAATTGTGGCACGACCTGAAGGATGAATTCGGCGTCGTCTGGAGCCTGCCGGACGCCAATCCGCTTTACATGGATATTTCACACCATCCGCTTGCCAACGCGACGCTGGCTGATCTGAAAGACTACCCGTGGCCGAAAGGCAATGATCCGGCGCGGTTTATTGGACTGCGCGAGCGGGCGCTGGAGTTGAAGAAGGAAACGCCGTATGCGGTGGTCAGCGGCATTGCCGGCGTGGTGTATGAATACTGTTGGTATTTGCGCGGACTGGAAGACTGGTTCTGCGACCTGATGACCGAGCCGGAGTTTTGTGAAGCGCTGATCGATCAGACCTGTAAATTCTGGCTGGGCTACTTTGAAGGGTTTCTGAACGAAGTCGGCGATCTGGTCGATGTGATTATGATCGGCGACGATTTGTCCGGTCAGGACGGGCCGATGTTCAGTCCTGAGATTTACCGTTCCATCGTCAAGCCGCGTCACAAGAAGCTGGTGCAGTACATCCGCTCCCGGACGCAGGCAAAAATCTGGTATCACACCTGCGGAAACTGCCGGGTGTACATTCCGGAGCTGAAGGACAACGGCGTGGATATTCTCAATCCGGTTCAGACCAATGCGCGCAATATGGATCCGGCTGAACTCAAAGCGGAGTGGGGCGGCAAAATGGTGTTCTGGGGCGGCGGCTGCGACTCGCAGCACATTCTGCCGAGGGGCACACCGGCAGAGGTCTATGAAAACACGCGCCGCAATGTGGAGATTCTGAAGCAAGGCAGCGGATATGTTTTCAACAACATCCACAACATTCAGGGCGAAGTTCCTCCGGAAAATATTACGGCGATGTATAATGCCGCATACGAGCACGGTTTCTACAGATAGAGGGGGAAAATGAAACAATTGCTGCTGAGTCTGTTGGCCGGTCTGTTGATCGGCGTGAATCCCGCCGGTGTTCGTGCGGACGGTCTGGAGGAAGAGTTCCGTCAGCCGTCGAATGAAAACAAGGTGGCGGTTTTCTGGTTCTGGGCCAACACCGTTACAAAAGAGGGCATCACCCGCGATCTGGAAGCGATGAAGCAGTCGGGAATCGGACGCGCCGTTTTGGGTATGACGGCAGCTCACAGTGCCACCGTCGAAAGCGGCGGCGTTGTTTTTCTGACTCCGGAATGGCTGGCACTGTTCCGGTATGCGCTGGACGAAGCCGACCGGCTGGGCATCAAGATCAGCGCGGTGATGAGCAACGGCTGGTATCAGGGCGCGCCGTGGGTCACACCGGAAATGGGTGCGCAGCAGCTGGTGTGGTCTGAAACGGCGATCACCGGCCCTTCAACTTTCTCAGCCGCTTTGCCGGTACCTGATAAATTCCGGAAGGAAAAGCGGGGCGGGATTTCTGCAAAGGCCAAGGGGCATTTCAAGCCCGTTGCTGTACTTGCCTTCCGCCAGAATGCCAAAGGTGAACTGCTCAAAGACACCATGGTGCGCCTCGATGATCAGATGAAATCTGACGGCACGCTGAACTGGCCGGCTCCGGACGGAAAGTGGTGCGTGTTCCGGTTTGCGTATGTTCCGAACTTTGTTCCGATGAAGCAGGATTCGCCGGGCTTCACCGGATTGCAGATTGACCACCTGAGCGCAAAAACTATGGAAATGTTTTTCAACAAGGTGGGGCTGCCGATGCTCGAAGCCGCCGGATCTCACGTCGGCAGGACGCTCGATTTTCTTCACGAAGACAGCGTCGAGCTGGATCCCTACAACTGGACGGGCGATCTTCCCGAACAGTTTATTGCCCGGCGGCACTACGATTTGATCCCGTGGCTGCCGGTGCTGGCCGGGAAAAAGTTTGCGGATGAACCGCAGACCGGACGCATCGAAAATGATTTCGAGGCTGTTGTGGATGAGATGCTTGCAGACGAACACTACGGAACGTTCCGCAAGCTCTGTCATCAGCACGGCATCCGGCTCGAGACCGAGGGCGGCGATGTGTCCAGCAGCCTTCGCGTCAAAGGCACCACGGATCTGGTGATGGGCGAGTTCTGGAACTCGCGCTCGAAAGACAGGGATTCCCGGCATGTCGAAAATTCCAATAATCTGCGCGCGTTCAACCCGAACAGCGTGATTGCCAGTCATATTTACGGCCGGAACCGGGTGTCGTTTGAATCGTTCACGACCGCACAGCACTGGATGGAATATCCCGCCATGCTCAAGCCGATGGCCGATGAGGTGTACTGCCTCGGCGTGAATCATCTGACGCTGCACGGCTATTCCTATTCGCGCCCGGAAACGCCTCCGCCCGGCGATGTCTATTTCGCCGGCACGCATTTTGACCCCGGTATCACCTGGTGGAAATATGCGGGTGAATTTTTTACTTACCTGAACCGCTGTCAGGCGCTGCTTTTGGCCGGTCAGCCGGTGACGGATATTCTCTACGTAGACGGCCCTGAGACGCAGATCATGATCCAGAACAACGAAGCGCGCTCTTTGACCGCGCTCAGTAAATGCGACGTGATTCCCGGCGATTTTCTGGTTTCGCAATTAAAGGTGCTGCCGGGCGGACGGGTTGGTCTGACGAACGGCTCGTCCTATGCCGTACTGGCTGTTGCGAATGCGACTATCGAACCGGCGGCGTTGCAGAAGATCGTTCAACTGGTCAAAGACGGTGCCACCGCATGGTTCCGCACCGTGCCGAAACAGTCGTCCGGCTGGGCCGGTTATCCTGCCTCCGATGAAACGGTTGCCGACTGTCTCAAGGAACTGGGCACGGATAAGCCTGCCGGCGTTTACGCCGTTGGTAAAGGCAAAGTGATTCTCGGTGATATGCCGGTGAAAGATGTGCTTGCCGGAATTGGCTTGGCTTCCGACTTTGCCTGCACGCCTGCCGGCGGCCGGCCGTTTCTCGACTACACCCACCGTCAGGTTGCCGACGCGGATGTCTATTTTGTCGCCAGCTGGACCGGTGCGTGGCGCCAGGCGGAGTGTGCTTTCCGCGTGACCGATAAACAGCCGGAACTCTGGGATCCTGTGACCGGAAAAATTTCGCCCTGTCCGGAATATCAGGCCGGCGACGGCACCGTTCGCCTGTCACTGAAACTGCCGCCCAACGGCGCAACCTTCGTTGTCTTCCGGAAAAAAGCAGAAAGCTTGAAACCTGACGCTGTCGTGACCGGAACGCATCCTGCACCGCTTCCGATCACAGGTCCGTGGCGCATCCAGTTCAATCCGGCCCGTGCGGGCGTACCGGGGTTTGAAATCACCCGGCCGGATTTATTTCTCTGGAATGAAAGCGCCAACGCCAGCATCAAAGATTTCGCGGGAACAGCTTCCTACCGCTGTGATTTTACTGTTGGCAAAGAGTGGCTGGATAAAAACCGGCAGGCTTTTCTTGATTTGGGCGTCGTCCACGATCTGGCAGAAATTCTGGTGAACGGGAAATCCATGGGCGCGGTCTGGACTGCCCCGTTCCGCGCGGACATCGCCTCGGCCTTGCAGGCAGGCACCAACACGCTGGAAATCCGCGCGGTCAACACCTGGCACAACTGGCGGCTGGCCAACAATCCGCTGTTGAACTTACCGGCATCGTGGGGCACGCGCGGGTTGACGGATCCAATGCCGGCCGGACTGCTTGGTCCGGTGGTGCTGTCGGCTGAGTAGGCTTCTAAACAGGGAGAGTTTATGCGGATGTTAGCTAAAATTATTCTGCTGCTGATGGTTGTTGAATCGGTTGCGGCTGAAAACCTGCCGCTGCCCGCCGAGCGTTTTGAGGTGAACGGAAATCAGGCGTTTGTCATGACGGCACAGAATTCCGGCGGAGAAAAACCATGGGTCTGGTATGCGCCGACTTTAGGGAACCTGCCGAACCGTCAGCACGCATGGTATTTCAAGCAGCTGATCGAGCGCGGCGTTAGCGTGGCAGGAATAAATCTCGGCGAAGTCAGAGGTTCTCCGGCAAGCGCTGAAAAGTTCACGGCGTTTTATGACGAAATGGTGCGGCGCGGATTTTCGCCTAAACCGATTCTGCTCGGACAGAGCCGCGGCGGCCTGATGATGCTGACATGGGCGATGCGGCATCCTGACAAATTGACAGCGTTCGCGGGCATCTATCCGGTTTGCAATCTGGCGAGCTGGCCGATGAAAAATTCGAAAGACAAGGTTCTGAAAGACTACGGATTGCCCGAAGCCGAACTGACCGCAAATCTGAGCCGCTACAATCCCATCGATAACCTGCAAGGCCTGCTGGCGAACAAGGTGCCGTTTTTCATCGTTCACGGCAACGCGGATACGTTGGTGCCCTACGATGAGAACGGCAAACTGCTCAAGGAACGCTGCGAAGCGGGCGGCGGACAGATTGCGGTCAAGATCATTGACGGCGAGGGTCATAAAGTGACGCCGGGTTTCTTCGAATGTCAGGAGTTGCTGGATTTTGTTTTGAAACAGGCGGAAGGAAAAAAATAAAATGAAGATCGGATTGTTTTCAATCGGACTGGATACGTACTGGGCGCAGTTTGACGGACTGCTGGATCATTTAAACAGTTACCATGCGCAGATTTATGACCGCATCGGCGCGATGGGTGTGGAGATGGTGGATGGCGGCATGGTGGATAATCCCGAAAAAGCGCGGGAAGCGGCGGCGCTGTTTAAAAACGAAGATGTTGAAGTGATCTTTCTTTTCATTTCCACCTACGCACTTTCGTCAACGGTTCTGCCGGTGGTGCAGAAGGCCAAGGTGCCGGTGATCATGCTGAATCTTCAGCCGGTGGCGCAGCTCGACTATGCGAAATTCAACGCGCTGAGCGACCGCGGGAAAATGACCGGCGTCTGGCTGGAGCACTGCCAGTCCTGTTCCGTGCCGGAACTGGCATGCGTTTTCAATCGCGCAGGAATCGACTACCACGTTGTTACCGGTTATTTGCAGGAACCTGCCGCCTGGACAGAGATTCAGGACTGGGTGGATGCCGCCCGAGTGATGGCCGGTATGCGCGAAAACCGTGTCGGTATGCTGGGACATTACTACTGCGGCATGCTCGATGTTTACAGCGACCTGACCCAGCAGTCCGCCGTCTTCGGCAACCACTTCCAGATATTGGAAATGTGCGAGCTCTATGAACTGCGCAAGGCGGTAACTGCTGCTGAAGTTGCCGCCAAGATCGCGGAGTTCGGCGAAAAATTTGATATCTCGCCGGAGTGTGAAAAGTCGGAACTGGAACGGGCGGCGAAAACTTCGGTCGCGCTGGATAAGCTGATCGCCAAACACAAGCTTGGTTCGATGGCTTATTATTATGAAGGAACCGGCGAGTACGAAAATATCGTCACCTCCGTCATTGCCGGGAACACGCTGCTGACCGGACGCCATATTCCGGTGGCCGGCGAATGCGAAATCAAAAACGTGCAGGCCATGAAGATCATGGATCTGTTCGGAGCGGGCGGCTCGTTCTCGGAATACTATCTTTCCGACTTCATCGACGATGTCGTTTATCTCGGCCACGACGGCCCGGCGCATTTCGCCATCGCCGACAGCCGCGTCGGTCTGGTGCCGCTGTCGGTATATCACGGCAAGCCGGGCAAAGGTCTTTCCATTCAGATGACGGTGAAACACGGTCCGGTGACTTTGCTTTCCGTGGTGCAGACCAAAGACAGTTTGTTCCTGCTGACTGCGGAAGGAGAGTCGGTTCCCGGCCCGGTCTTGCAGATCGGCAACACCAACAGCCGCTACAAATTCAGTATCGGCGCGAAAGAGTTCATGAATGAGTGGTCGAAAGCAGGGCCGGCTCACCACTGTGCCATCGGCGTCGGGCACATTGCCGGAAAGATCGGAAAACTGGCCGCCCTGATGGGCGTTCAGGTCAAACAGATATGTTAAACTGAAAAGGGGTTCCTATATGAAGCTTCTTGCGCGAATTATGCTGATTGCATTGCTGCTGGCTGGTGTGACGGACGCCGATGCGGCGGTGGTCGTCACGAAGGTCTATAGCGCGACGGAACTCGCTTACGCAGGCGACGTCAGCAGTTCCGATCTGTTGCACGGATTGACGCCGGTTGTCACCGGCTGGAAATACAATAATGGTGCGAATCCGACCAATCTGAACGATGGCGTCCACGGCGATACTTTCGCTGTGGACAGCGGGCGGTCTATTGCCTGGACCACGGTTGGAGCCACCGCCACCTACAATCTGGGTGTCGGCTCCGGGTATGGCTGGGATATCACCTCCATCCAGTCCATTGCCGCATGGCAGAGTGCAGCTTTTGGAAATCAGGCTTATGACATCAGTGTTCTCTATGTGAATGACACATCGTTCACGGCACTCCCTGTGCTCTCGGTCGACTATCAGCCGCTCCCCACGAACACGATTGGGGCCACGAAAGTGATTATCACGAACGATGCAGCGCCGTTAATCTTCGGCATCGAACAGATCCGGTTTACGGCCAAAAGCGTGAACGGGGGAGCCAGCGGCGGTTCGTTTACTTTCCGCGAAATCGATGTGACGGGAACTCTTGCGGATCCGCTCGCCGACACGGATCACGACGGACTGCCCGACTCCTATGAACTGGCTCACACGGATCCGCCGTCTGCGGTGGCGCTTGTTCCCGGAGACGATTTGGAACACGGCGGAGCCGGTGACGGTCTGACCAACCTGCAGGAATATCAGTACGGAACCGATCCGGACAACCCGGACAGCGACAGTGACGGGCTCGAAGACGGGGCCGAAGTCGCCGGGGCCGGGTTGCGGCCTCCGACCAGTCCCGTTCTGGCCGATACCGACGGCGACAGGTTGAATGATCAGGCCGAAAGCAATACCGGAATCTTCGTGAGCGCGCTGGATGCCGGCACCAATCCTGCCGTTATCGACAGCGACGGTGATGCGGTCACCGACGGCAATGAGGTGAAATACGGCAGCAATCCGGTCGATGCGGGTTCGTGCATTCTTCGAATTATGCCGGTCGGCGACTCGATCACGGCGGGTTACACGGACAACCCGACCTGGAACGTGCCGTTTGAATTCGGCTATCGCGGCGGGCTGTACACACGCTTGGATAATGCGGGGTGCAGGCTCCAGTTTGTCGGCACCTCGCTTGAGCCGTGGAATAATCTGCATGGCGATCCCACTCATGGCGGCACCGTGACACCGGTTTTTGATTTGCGACCCTTGGGTCAGGATCATCATGAGGGCTACGGCGGCAGAAACATCAGTTATATCAATAGTATTATTACCAACCGGATCGCCGTCAATCATCCCGATGTAATCCTGCTGATGATCGGCATCAACGGCATCAGCACCAACAGCCCGGGGCTGTTGAATACGCTGGTTAACACCATTGTTACCGCCGCGCCGGAAACCCGCCTTATCGTGGCGCAGATCACACCGCGCAGCACATTCACCCAGGATCTCTGGGACTACAACGTCTATATCCGCGATACGCTGGTGCCGACTTATGCCGGCAACGGATTCAAGGTTTCTACCGTCGATCTGTATTCGCTGTTCCTGACCAATTCCGCCGACCCGACCTCGATCGGCCCTGATCAGCACTCTAATAATATCAATCACCCGACAGCGGCTCTCTACGACAAGATGGCGCAGGCGTGGTTTGACGGGATCAAACAGCTGGGTCTTGTGCACGGACCGGTGGCAGGGATGAAGGTGGAGTCCGGATCGATGAAGCTGAGCTGGTCCAGCCGCAACGACAGACAATACAATGTGCGGAGCAGCACCAATCTTTCCACGCCCCCTTTAACCTGGCCGATCTTCGGGATATACAGCAACCTGACAGGCATATCGCCGGCGAATCCCCTGTCACTTAACCTTCTCGCTGATCCATCGAGGTTCTTCGTTATCGAGGAGTCCAATATCGCGCCATAGTAATTATGGAATCCTTCCGTCGTTCCATTAAGACAGATTAATTTAATAAGGGGCTTATCAGCATGAAGAATCCTGTGCGAATTGTGCTGGCTGCGTTCATTATGGCTGGCGCTTTCATAACGTCGTCTCTGGCTGCGGATTTCCAAACCTTGGAACGGGAATTCATCACTCCTCCGGACGCCTGCAAGCCGCGGGTCTTTTTCTTCTTTGAAAATGAAGTCATGGATCAGCCCGGCATCACGGCGGATCTGGAGGCGCTGAAGTCGGTAGGCGTGGGCGGTCTGATCGTCTTTGCTGAATACCGCACCGGAATGAAAGCCGGCAAGGTTGCAATGTTCTCCAAGGAGTACGACGCCGGAATGCAGCACCTGCTGAAAGAAGCGGAGCGCCTGGGGCTGCTGGTGAGTCTGTTTAATTGCCCCGGGTCTTCAACGGCCGGCGGCCCTTGGAATTCGGTCGAGCAGTCGATGAAGCAGTTTGTCTGGAGTGAAACGACAGTCGCCGGCGGCGGCACGCGGACGCTTAAGCTGAAACAGCCTTTAACCCTTTTCGACTTTTACCGCGACATCGCCGTTACGGCTTATCCGGTCAGTCCGGCTCTCCGGCTGTCCGCAACCCCGAAGATTTCCGCGCCGAATGCCAAAGGTGATCCCGGTGAAATGATGGACGGCGATATTCTCACCTCAACGATTTTTCGCGGCGTTTCAAGGAAGGATAAGAGCGAAATCCGTTTGGACTATGACACCGCAGTAACTGTCGGACGCCTCGCTGTGCACGGAAATCTTTTCAAATACTCCAACCCTCTGAATTATGAGCTGGAGACCTCGGAGGACGGAAAGGTCTGGAAAAAAATCGCGGCGGTATCTCAGCAGGGAAACAATGCGGTCATCGCAGATTTTCCCGCTATTACCGGAAAGCATTTCCGGGTGCTGGCCTCTGCGCAGGCCGAGGCTTTTTGGATGGCGGAACTGGATCTGCTGCCGCCCGGCGGACGTCCCCGTTCCTATCCGCAGTTCAATGACTGGGGCGCTTCTACCGGCCGTGAGAAAGACGATTTTGAGACTTTTCATCCGTTACTGCTGGCAAATGACAAACCATTAGACCCTTCGCGGGCGATTGATCTGACGGCACAGATGAAGCCCGACGGCACGTTGATCTGGAATGCTCCGGACGGTGAGTGGCTGGTGCTGCGCGAAGGTTATACCACCAGCGGTAAAAAGAATCATCCGTCTGAAGGTGCCGGTAGCGGTTATGAAGTGGATAAACTTAATCCGCAACTGGTGCGGCGTCACTCGGAAGAAGGGTTGCGCCGAATGAGCGGCAACAGCATCGGCGCGCCCAGTCTCAAGATGTATCATACAGACAGCTGGGAGGCGGGCGGGCAGTCCTGGTCGGAGAATCTGGCGGCCGAATTTGAGCGCCGCAACGGTTATGCATTAAGCCCGTTTCTGCCCGTACTCGCCGGGAAGCAGGTGCAGGATGCTGACACAACCCGCCGGTTTCTGGAAGATTTCCGCCGCACCCTGCAAGCGCTGGTAGCGGAATCTTATTATGGTGTCATGCAGGACGTTTCCCGAAGCAAGGGACTGGTGTATTTGGCAGAGTCTGCCGCTTCATCTGTCACAATCGCCCGGCCGTTGGATTATTTTAACTATGTAGACGTTCCGGCCGGGGAAGCGTGGTCGCTTGGCAATTTCACGTCCGACGGAAACATCGCCGGCGGTTTGCGCGATGCGGTTTCCGCCTCGCATATACTCGGGAAACCGACGACACCGGTCGAAGTGTTCACCAGTAATAGAGGCGACTGGAATATGTCGCCCCGGTATCTGAAGGCCTTCGGCGATAAGATTCTGGCGACCGGTGCCAACCAGCTGGTGTTTCACTGTTACATCCACCAGCCAAGCACGGATCTCGCACCCGGCTGGACGATGAATCATTACGGCACGACGTTTAATCGCCATGTAACCTGGTGGAATCAAGCCCGGCCTTGGGTGCAGTCCATTTCCCGCAGCGCAGTACTGCTTCGTCAGGGGCGCACGGTGGCAGACTTCAGCCGTCTGATTGCGGACGATGAGTCGATTGTGAATCCGGATTTTGCTGAACGGCAAGTCTTCTGGGATGCGCCTGCCGGTTACGCCAATGACTGGATGGCCTTCGGAAATCTAATTAATCTTTTCCATGTGGAGCAGGGCGAAATTGTTTCTTCCGCCGGTTCGGCACGCTACCGTTTCATCGTACTGCCGGAGCGCGACCGGATGACGCTGGAAGCGGTGAAAAAACTGCACGAACTGGTCGAGGCCGGCGGTGTGATTCTTGGCCCGCGTCCGACGGCTCGCGCCGGACTGCGCGGCGGCGAAGCCGCCGACAAAGAATTTACTCAGCACGTTGCGGCGCTGTGGGGAAATGAAGCTGTTCAAGACCGGACGGTCGGCAAGGGTCGCGTTTTTACCGGTATGACGGCGGATGCGGCGCTCGTTTTGCTCGACGTGAAACCGGATTTGACACGGACGACAACGGATG
>JBAZTQ010000017.1:0-39120 GCA_041661845.1 Kiritimatiellales bacterium
TTTTGCGCGGACCGTCGTAAACCAGCGTGGCGTACGGCGCGTCCTGCACGATCAGGATGTTGTGCTTCTTCGCGAAGGCGATCAGTTCGCCATAAAACTCATCGGTCGCCACCGCGCCGGTCGGGTTGTTGGGATAGTTGATGTAAAATAGTTTGCAACGGCCCGCCAGCGCCGGATCAATTTTTTTGAGATCCGGGAGAAACCCGTTTTCTTCCAACAGCGGAATATTGACCACTTCGCCGCCGAGATATTTGGTGTGCGTAGCCATGACCGGATAACCGGGCACTGTCTGAAAAATCACGTCGCCGGGATTCACAAATGCCAACGGCAGCATGGCGAGCGCGGGCTTGGTGCCGATGCTGTGGTTGATTTCGGTCGCCGGATCAAGATCGACACCGAAAAACTTCTTCATGTAATCGGCGGCGGCCTGCTTGAATTCCGGAATGCCGTTGTCGGAGTAGCCGCGGTTGGACA
This sequence comes from Kiritimatiellales bacterium, assembly GCA_041661845.1. Taxonomy (GTDB): domain Bacteria; phylum Verrucomicrobiota; class Kiritimatiellia; order Kiritimatiellales; family Tichowtungiaceae; genus Tichowtungia. The sequence continues at coordinate 475 of JBAZTQ010000017.1, forward strand.
GTTTATCCACTTCGACTTTCAGCGCTTCGCGGATCGGTGCCGGGGCAATGCCGTCCGGTTCGCCGACACCGAAGTCGAGAATTTCCATTCCCGGATGTTCTTTGCGGGCTTTGGCTTTGGCCCGTTTGATTTTTTCAAATTTGTAGATTTCGGTCGATTTGCCGTAGTTTTCGCCGCCGATTCGTTCGGCAAAAAGTTTTTGTGCGTCCATCATTTCCGGGTTTCCTTTATTTCATAATCAAAACGGCTCGCCGCCGTCGGCTTTGCGGCGGAGCGGGTTGCCTTTGGGGATCAGCTTATCCAGCCGCTTAGTAAATTCTTCAAGTGTAAATTTCGAAAGCGGAATGCTCACATCTGAACTTTCCAGCACGCCGTTTTCGATTGATACATTCTCGCGAAAAAAGCCGATCACCAGCTTTTCGTTAACCACATCCACTCCGAGAAAGATAATGTCCACGATTTTTTCGCGATGGCCTTTAAATTCCCTGGAGAACGCGTACTGAATATTGCGGGCATGGTCACCGTGCCGCGTGAATTCCTCATCACTTTTGCAATGACGGTACCCTCGCACAGCGAGAATCTTTTTCATGCTCGGCTGAAATATCATAGTCGATCTCCTTCAGACCCCATCAAGGCGCAAAACGGTAAACAATCCACGGCGGTTTTGTAAAGGAGCGATGCAGATTTAAAGCAGATTGGCCGCCTTTTCGGCGATTTCAGAACGCACCCCTTCAGTCAGTAACATGTGGGCCGCTAACGGCTCGTCGCGGAATTTATCCACCACCGCACTCAGACCGTTGGACAAACTGTCCACATAAGGGTTGTCGATCTGATAGAGGTCGCCGGTCAGCACAATCTTGGTGTCCTGCCCCACGCGAGTGATAACTGTTTTCACCTCCAGCGGCGTCAGATTCTGCGCTTCGTCGACAATCATAAACTGGTTCGGAATACTCCGTCCGCGAATGTAAGTGAGCGGCTCCACATCAATCAGCGGATTGGAAGCCAGCAGGTCGCCGCCCCTCTTGTTCGGTGCCGCACCGGAACGGCTGTGAACAATCAATTCCAGCGCGTCGTGAATCGGCTGCATCCAGGGATCAAGTTTTTCTTCGATCGTGCCGGGCAGATATCCCAGATCGCGGCCCATCGGAAAAATAGGCCGCGAAACCAGCAGACGTTTGTAATATCTGGTATCCATTACCTGATGGTAGCCCGCAGCAATCGCCAGCAGCGTTTTACCGGTACCCGCCTTGCCGGACAGCGTCACCAGTTTTATTTTGTCGTTCAGCAGCGCATCCATCGCGAACCGTTGCTCGCGGTTACGCGGTACAACCGGTGCGCCGTCACCCATCGTCAACAGCTTTACCAAACGATGAGCTTCCGCATCATAGCGTGCCAGCATCGTATGTTTCGGATCCTGCGGATTGCGCAGGGTTACATACTGATTGGCGAACAGCTCCTCCATGCCGGGAATAATCGCGTATCCTTCATGTGCAAAAAAACTGATGACCTCTGAATCGGCCTCCAGTACTGTCTGGCCTGTGTAAATTTCGTCGGCATCCCGGTTTTTACCGTTTTCGTAGTCCTCGGCCTCCAGCCCCAGCGCGTCGGCCTTGAGGCGCAGATTAATGTCTTTGCTCACCACCGTGCAGCGCTCACCCGGATAGGCTTTCTGCACATCCATCGCCATCTTTAAAATCAGATCATCTGCTGACAATCCGACCGAAAAAGGATTTTCTTTGTCGGCGAAAGTAACCCTGATCGTGCCGCCGTGCTCCAGCGTCACCCCGTCCGACAGCCGGCCCTGCTTACGGAGTTCATCCAGCGCCCGGGAAACCGTACGGGCATTGCGCCCGCGCTCGCTGAGCTCACGTTTAAACTGATCAATCTCCTCCAGCACCTTCAGCGGAATAATTACATTACACGCCTTGAAGTGACGGATGGCGGTCGGATCGTGAAGCAGGACGTTGGTATCCAGAATAAAGTTTTGCATACAGAACCGTACGATACTTCCGTCCCCGGCAAAAGTCCGTTTTTGCAAACCGAAAAGAAACCGCACGGAGTTCGGACAAACAACCTCCGTGAGGTGGTGCCGGAGGAGGGACTCGAACCCTCACGGTTTGCACCGCTGGATTTTGAGTCCAGTGCGTCTACCAATTCCGCCACTCCGGCTTCGTGAGAAGGTGGGAAGATAGAAAAAGCCCCTGCCTTTTGCAAGCAGGGGCTTTCAGTTTCGCTCAGACGAGCTTACTGGCCGGTCATTTCGTCATAAAATTTGACGAAATCATTTTTCTTATCGCTCTCCCGCAAGGCCATGGCGGAGCGCGGATGCTGATTCATCTGTCCGGAAACCATGTACGGAATGCTGTAGCCCCAGTCGATTGTCTCGCGCAACGGCAGCGTCCATTTTTCAACCGCTTCAATGATCGGACGCTGTTTGAATTTCGGATTGCGAAGGAATCCAAGCAGCAGTTCGGTCGGGCAGTTTCCCGCACCGCGGCCAAGGCCGTCGATGGTCGAGTCGAGCATCGTCGCGCCGTGAATGGCGGCAAAGATGGTGTTGACGTAAGCCATCTGCTGGTTGTTATGCGCATGAATACCGACCTGCTTGCCTTCACCCATCGCGGCGATGTAGCGACGAAGCAGGTCGTCGATCTGCTCAAAGTAGAGCGAGCCGAAGCTGTCCACCAGATAGACCATATCCGTTTCGCTTTTACCGATCAGCTCAAGACCCTTGTTCAATTCGAACTCCGGCACGGTGGAAATTGCCATCAGGTTGACCGAGGTTTCATATCCTTTATCCTTGGCATCTTTAATCATGTCGAGCGCCGCCGGAATCTGGTGGATATAGCAGGCAACGCGCACGAGATCGATCAGACTTTTGTCGCGAGGAACAATGTCGCTCTCATTCGTGCGTCCCACATCGGCCATCACGCTGATTTTGAGCCCCTTCTCGACGCCGTCGAAAAAGCGGTTCAGATCATCCTCATCGCACGATTTCCACAAACCGTACTCTTCCGGGCTGAAAAGTTTTTTATCGGCTTTGTAGCCGAGTTCCATGTAGTCCACGCCGGCAGCGACCAGCGCCTTGTGTACGCCCAGCACAAATTCGTCGCTGAACCGATGGTCGTTCATCAGCCCGCCATCACGGATGGTGCAGTCGAGCACCTTCAGTTGCGGCCAGTAATCAACCCACCCTGTACTTGTATCCTGCGGTTTCGTCATTTTCTTCTCCTTTAAAAATTCTCCGCTCTTCGCAGCATTTACTTTTTCTGACATCCGGCAGAGCGCCTCTTTACGGTCAGCGGTCTGGAGCGATTCAGAATACTGAACGCCGCCGATCTTCTGCCGCCAGTAGTAAATTCCGCCGCGCAGCTTCAGATTTTTTATTCCAGTACCTTCAAACGTAACCATAGTGCATCACCGGTGTGAACAACTTTTATTTTTATGATGCGCACATGATGCGTTTCGGCATCAAAGTCGTCAACCTTATATTCCAAATTGTTTGAATCAGAATCGCCATTACTCCATCATCCGGCGTTCAAACACTCCATGGAGGTTATTAATGGCGCACATCATCGTTCCGGAAGCCGAAAAACTGCTCGATCAGGAAATCAAAGTTCTCGATCATGGATTCGTCCGTCTGGTGGACTACATGGGCGGCGATGCCCGTATCGTCCAAACCGCCCGCGTCTCCTACGGCGAAGGAACAAAAACGATCCGCCAGGACGCCGGACTGATCGACTACCTGCTGCGCCACGAACACACATCACCGTTCGAACATGTCGTCTTCGAGCTTCACTGCAAAATGCCGATCTTCGTCGCCCGTCAGTGGATTCGCCACCGCACCGCGCGCCTGAATGAAATCTCCGGCCGCTACAGCGTGATGAAAGATGAATTTTATCTGCCGCCGCGCAACCAGATCAGCCTGCAGAGCACCGACAATAAACAGGGACGAAATCCTGAGGCTGTACCGGTTGAGCTTCAGGACAAAGTGCTCGAGCTGCTCAAAAAAGACCAGTCCGCCAGCTTCGCCAACTACACCGGGATTCTGAACGATGGTATCGCCCGTGAACTGGCACGTATCAACCTGCCGCTTTCCATGTACACAGAGTGGTACTGGCAAATGGATTTAAAAAACATGCTGCACTTCCTCAAGTTGCGCATGGACCCACACGCCCAGTGGGAAATTCAGGAATACGCCCGCGCCATCGCCAAAATTGTGAAAGCTGTCTGCCCGCTGGCGTTTGAGTCCTTCGAGCGTCATATCCTGCGCGGCGCAAAATTCTCAAGCGACGAAATCGCCGCGATCAACGCCATGCTTGCCGGGAAACCGAATCCGCTTGAAGACCGCCGCCGCGCCGAGTTCGAAGATAAATTGTGCGGCAACCTGTCCCTGTTCGAAAAACCGGCGGAATAGTTCCAAGCTTTAAAGAGTAGAGCCCTTTACAGACACTATCCCGCCAAGAGCCTTAGAAAGGAAAAAATGAAAAGTATCATCATTTGCCTGTTCGCACTTCTAGCTTTCGGATGCACAATGCGAAACTCATTGCTCTGCCTAAATAAGACTAATTGCGCCGGCATGGCTTTCTCCGGAGACTTGATTCAGGAGTCCGAACCGCTCGCTGTCCGCCAATACGGACCGAGCATTGAAAACTACGTCGAGATCCGCGAAAATCCATTCCAACGCGTGACTGACCAACCTCTCTCGACTTTCTCCATTGATGTCGATACGGCCTCTTACGCCAATGTGCGACGATTTCTAAACAACGGTACCATGCCTCCAAAAGATGCTGTACGCATCGAAGAGATGATCAATTACTTCGACTATGCCTATGAGCCGCCGCATGACGGAGCACCGTTCTCCACTTCGATGGAAGTGTCTACCTGTCCTTGGAACCCACAGCACAAACTGGTGAGAATTGGACTCAAGGGCCGCATAGTTGAACAGTCCACCCGCCCGCCAATGAATCTGGTCTTCCTGCTGGATGTCTCCGGCTCAATGAAAGATGAAAACAAACTCCCATTGATCAAACGTGCTATGTCCATACTGACCCAGCAACTTGATACCCGCGACAGCGTCGCCATAGTGGTCTACGCAGGAGCCTCCGGCCTCGTACTGCCGCCGACCTCCGGTGCAAACCGGAAGGCGATTCTGGACGCACTAAAAAAACTTAAAGCCGGAGGTGGAACTAACGGCGGCGAAGGCGTCCAACTGGCCTATCGCACGGCCATGGAACATTTCAATAAGGAAGGTGTCAACCGCGTTATTCTTTGCACCGACGGCGACTTCAACATCGGCATAACACAAGGCGGCGACCTGAATCGTCTGATTGAAGAGAAAGCTAAGAGTGGGGTCTTTCTGAGTGTACTCGGCTTTGGTATGGGCAACTATAAAGATGGCACACTGGAACATCTCGCCGACCGAGGCAATGGGAACTATGCCTACATCGACACCTTCAACGAAGCCCGTAAAGTGCTGGCCGACCAGATGAGCGGTACACTTGTGACCATAGCTAAAGATGTAAAAATCCAAGTGGAATTCAACCCGGCCCGCGTTGTCGCTTACCGGCTGATCGGCTATGAGAACCGCATGCTGAAGGCCGAAGATTTCAATAACGACAAGAAAGACGCCGGCGAAATCGGCGCAGGGCACACCGTTACCGCACTGTACGAAATTATTCCCGCCGGACAGCCGGTCGATAATAACCCGTCAGTTGATGCGCTGAAATATCAGTCAGTTGTCACGGAAGCCAAACCCGTCGTTTCGGACGAACTGCTAACCCTAAAAATGCGCTATAAACAACCCGACAGCGACACCAGTTCAAAACTTGAATTTGCGCTGAAAGATACCGAGAGAGCATTCACTGCAGCCAGCCCCGACTTCCGCTTTGCGGCCTCAGTTGCCGGATTCGGTATGCTGCTACGTGAATCGGAATACAAAAAAGCACTCACTTTCGCGCAGGTTCTCGAATGGGCGATTCAGACACAAGGTACAGATCCGTTTGGGTACCGCAGTGAATTAATCGGACTCATCCGCAACGCGCAAGCAATCTCGGTTGCGGCTCCTGCACAGAAACCGAATGTTCCAGTGTATGAACATGTATTGTATCCTGGCGAAACACTGGATGACGTAGCTCGCCAATACGGCAGCTCTCAGCAGAAAATCATGAGTCTGAACAACATCACCGATTGTAATTCCGTCAAGCCCGGCACAAAACTGTTGGTTCCAATTCCGCAGTAGAGCGTGTTAGGAAAATATAGCGCTAGCTTGTGGCAAACAAAGTCGCCCACAGGGCGACACAGCTACAAAATTTTGTCAAACGGATCGCCACAACATCCTAAGTAGCAAGGTGCATGTGCGCCCGGTAATAGGCGAGTTCGGCAGCGGAGGCGACGATGTCAAAGCAGGCGTCATGCTGACGCAGACGCCGCAGATCGGCCTCCGGAAAGTATTTCTTGATCGTCTTCGGATCGTCTTTTTTAAATTCTTCGCCGTCCGTCAGATCCAGCCATTGGATTTTGAGCGCGGAAACATCCATCAGACGGTAATGTAGCCGCCCGGTAAAGGCCGGGAAAAATTTGCGCGCCAGCATCCAGTCGGTATGAATGCTGTTGCCGGCCAGAAGCGGACGCTTCTGAATTGTTTTGGTCGGCGTGCCGCACCAACGGTCAATGAAGACAGACAGCTTGGCGTCAACTTCTTCGACCGGTACTGCAGCACGTGACCGGCATTTTTTGATCAGCTCGGGAATATTCTTCTGCACCCACGGACTGAGCGGCGCATTTTCCGGCAGCCGGATATAGAAATTCAGGTCTTCTTCCGGAGGCGTAATGCGCTTGAGGTCTTTGTCCGTCAGCATGACGGCGACCTGAAGAAGCTGCGCCTCGTCAAGTTCGAGCGAGGTAAACTCGGTGTCGAACCAGACGTAGGCTGTTGAGGACTTCCTGATCATTTCTTTTTCGCTTTGAGAATATCAAAGGTGTCAGAGGCGATGACTTTTTCTTCGTCGGTGTGAATGACGAGAGCCTTCACCTTGGAAATTTTCGAGGTAATGACCGTCTTGTGCGCTTTGTTGGCGCGCTTGTCGAGTTTGAGGCCGAGATAACCGAAATTGGCTAGAACCTTTTCGCGAACAATCGAAACGTTTTCGCCGATACCTGCCGTAAAAACAATCGCGTTCACGCCGTTCATCGCGGCGGCATAAGCACCGATATATTTCTGGATGGAGTACACGAAGATTTCGAGCGCCTCAATGCACCCTTCATAACCTTTTTCAATTCCTTCGGTGACATCGCGCATATCGCGTTTGCCGCAAAGCCCCAGCAGACCGCCCTGCTTGTTCATCATGGCGCTGACCTGTTCGGCGCTCAGCCCCTGTGTTTCCATGATATGCAGAGGAATGTAAGGATCGAGATCACCGGAACGCGTGCCCATCAGGATGCCGGCGAGCGGCGTAAGACCCATGGAGGTATCGATAGATTTTCCGCCTTCAAATGCGGCAATGGAGCCGCCGTTGCCGAGATGGCAGGTAATGACCTTCAGTTTTTCAAGCGGGCGTTTCAGTTCCTTGGCGGCCATTTTGGCTACATAGCCATGCGAAGTTCCATGGAAACCGTAACGCCGGATCTTATGGGTGGTGTACTGTTCTTTCGGCAAGCCGTACAAATAGGCTTTCGGCGGCATGGTCTGGTGGATAGCGGTATCAAACACGGCGATCTGCGGCATATCGGGATACAGCTCATAAATAGCCTGGATGCCCATCAGATTCGGCGGGTTGTGCAACGGAGCCAGCACCGAGTTTTTGCGGATAGCCTCAACCACATCGCCGGTTACCAGAACCGATCCGGTAAAATCTTCGCCGCCGTGCACCACGCGGTGACCGACACCGGACAGCTCGCTGAGACTTTTCAGAACACCTTTTTCAGAATCGGTCAGCATCTGGAAAATTGCATTGATCGCTTTCTTGTGATCGGGCAGATCCAGATACTGGTGCTCTTTTTCGCTGCCCGGCTTTTTGCAGTCCACGCTGGCACCGGAAATACCGATGCGATCGGCACCGCCCTGTGCCAGCACTTCGAAGTCATGATCGCTGCCGGTGGAGCGATAGAGTTTGTATTTAATTGAAGAAGAGCCTGAGTTGATGACCAGAATTTTCATTTTCTACCTGCTTGCATTTATTATTTGAGCGACTGCACAGCCGTAATTGCCGCAACACCGACAATATCCTCTGCACTGCAGCCGCGGGAAAGATCATTGACCGGTTTTTTCAATCCCTGAAGTACCGGACCGTACGCTTCAGCGCCGCCGAGGCGCTGCACCAGTTTGTAAGCCATATTGCCGGCGTTGAGATCGGGGAAAATCAGCACACGCGCTTCGCCGGCCAGTTCGCTCTGCGGCGCTTTGCTCTTGGCTACTTTGGGAACAATAGCGGCATCAACCTGCAATTCGCCGTCCAGTTTGATCGGCGCGCCGGGTAATTTTGTTTTCAGCAGTTCTTTGGCTTTCACGGTAGCTTCAATCACCTTGTCGACCAGCGGACTGGAAGCAGAACCTTTGGTGGAATAGGAAAGCAGCGCAACGTTGGCCGGAATATTAAACTGCAGCGCCGTCTGCGCACTTTGCACCGCAATCTGAGCCAGCTGATCCGTATCCGGATTTTCAACCAGGCCGCAGTCGGAAAAAATGTAAGGAACATTGTTCACGCACATGAAAAAAACGCTGGAAATAATCGCGCCCTTTTCAGCCGATTTAATGATCTGCAACGCCGGGCGTACCGTGTCGGCGGTGGAATGGGCCGCGCCGGAAACCAATCCGTCGGCTTCGCCGTTCTGCACCATCATCATGCCGAAATAGTTGACATGCCTGACCGCTTCACGCGCCTGTTCAAGCGTGATTCCTTTGCTCTTACGCAACTCATGGAAAGCGACAGCATAGCCTTCAAGCTTATCGGAAGTTTGCGGATTGATGACGGTTACGTTTTTGCCGACGCGGGCGGCGGTTTTTTCATCGCCTAAAACAATAACTTTTGCGATTCCCTCTTCAGCAATCATGTTGGCGGCCGTTGTGACACGTTCATCTGCCCCTTCGGGGAGCACAATCGTCCGCTGGTTTGCTTTGGCTTTATTAATCACCGTTTGAATAAATTCACTGCGACTCATTTTTCGAAATCCTTTCTAATGGAAAAAACGTAATTTCATATAACTAAAAAGCCCCCTAAGCTGTCGCTTAAGAGGCTTTTTTCATAAGGAATTCTCCTTGGAACTTACTTTTTAATTTCAGCAATTTCAGTAAGAACCGGCTCGGAGGCTTCCACCCATTCGAGAATAACCATTTCGGAAGCATCGCTCATCCGCGGGCCCAGTTTGGTAATCCGTGTGTAACCGCCGGCGCGACCGGCAAAGCCGGGGGCGATTTCGTCAAACAGCACTTTAACCTGTGCCGGCTGTTTGATCACGGCAAGAGCCTGCCGACGGGCTGCCAGCGTACCGGCTTTGCCAAGTGTAACCATTTTCTCGGCCAGCGAACGGGTCGCTTTGGCTTTGGCAATGGTGGTTTTGATGCGGCGTTCGGCAATCAGGCTGCATACCTGATTGGCCAGCATCGCATCGCGATGGGCGCCGGTGCGTCCGAGTTTAACTGTTTTCTTAAGATGTCTCATGATGAACCTCGTTTTATAAACTATTCAATGTCTTTGGCCGGCGGTTTGAGCAGATCGGCATCAAATGTCATGCCGAGCGACAGGCCCATATCCAAAATCTTCTGCTTGATCTCGTTCAGCGATTTCTTACCGAAGTTGCGGTACTTGAGCATTTCCGCTTCCGTCTTCTGCGCCAGTTCGCCGACGGTGGTGATGTTGGCGTTGTTGAGGCAGTTGGCAGCCCGCACACTCAGCTCGATTTCGTTGACGCTGATGTTGAGTTTGCGGCGCAGATCTTCTTTTTCGATATCAATCTGTTTTTCGCTGGCTTCGAACTCAATCAGATCTTTGTCGTAGCTGACAAAAATATCGAGATGGTGCCGCAGGATCGCAGCAGACATCGTCAGTGCATCATCAGGTGTTACACGACCGTCGGTCCAGATTTCGATAATGAGTTTGTCGTAGTCGGTACGGCGACCAACACGGCAGTTTTCTACATCGTATTTCACGCGGGAAACCGGGGAGAAAAGGGAATCGATCGGAATCACACCGATTTCCTGCTCGTCTTTCTTATTGCCTTCGGCCGGGCAGTAGCCGCGACCAACGCGGGTTTCAATTTCTACTTCAAACTTGCCGTTGGTATCGAGCGTGGCGATATGATGGTCAGGATTTATCACCTGAATGCTGTCGTTAACCTGAATATCCGCCGCCGTAACTTCGCACGGACCCTTGACGCTGATTTTCAGACGCTGCGGTTCGCGAACGTAGGATTTAAGCAGAACTTTTTTCAGGTTAAGAACGATATCGGTAACATCCTCGACCACGCCCGGCAGATTGCAGAATTCGTGCGGGGCGCCTTGAATTTTAACCGATGAAATCGCGGTGCCTTCCAGCGAAGAGAGCAGTACGCGGCGCATGGAGTTACCGATGGTACGGCCGTAGCCGGCTTCAAACGGTTCGGCAATGAATTTGCCGTAAGTGGCGGTGGATGCGGTTTCGTCTTTAACGACCCGCTTGGGCATTTCGAAACGACCTAATCTGATTGGCATTGTCTTCTCCTCCCAGAACCGGGCATTAACCGGTTCATATGGTGTTGTTTGTTCTAATCCGTCTGCTTAGACGCGACGCTGTTTTCTCGGGCGGCAGCCGTTATGCGGAACCGGTGTAGTATCTTTAATAGCCGAAACACGAAGACCGGCAGCCTGAATCGCGCGGACAGCCGACTCGCGGCCTGCACCCGGACCCTGCACCCGGACTTCCACTTCGTTCATTCCGTGTCCAATGGCAGCACGTGCAGCTTCCTGCGCCACTGTGGTAGCGGCAAAAGCCGTGCTCTTGCGGGAACCTTTGAATCCGCAACGGCCGGCGCTGCTCCAGGAAACAACCTGACCCTTCATGTCGGTGAGCGACACGATGCAGTTATTGAAAGTGGTTTTAATGAAGGCAATACCGTACGGCACATTTTTCGCACCCTTTGCACGGCGCTTCGGTTTGCCGTCGTCTTCAGGAGCCGTCTCAATCTGTGCGAAAATATCTTTCTGCCGTGCCGGCTTCTTGTTTTCCGCAACAGCTGTTTCCGCTGTTTCGACGGCTTCTTCTACAGGTTTGGTTTCTTCTGCCATGAATCGTATCCTCAGTTAAATTTTATTTTTTACCGGCCGGCGCTTTTGCAGCAGCAGGTGCTGTCGTCTTAGCTGCCGAACGGGCTTCTTTGCCGCGAACAGCACCCACGGTGCGCCGGGCGCCTTTGCGGGTACGGGCATTTGTCTTTGTGCGCTGGCCGCGGACCGGCAGACCGCGACGATGACGCGTGCCGCGGTAGCAGTTAATGGAAATCAGGCGGCGGATGTTCTGCCCGATTTCACGGCGCAGGTCACCTTCGATCGTATAACCTTCGCGCACCACAGCGGTGAGCTTAGTAATATCGTCGTCGGTCAGTTCGTCAGCCTTTTTGGCCGGATCCAGACCGGCTTTAGCGATCACTTCGCGGGAAGTGGTCAGGCCGAGGCCGTAAATGTAAGTCAGCGAGTACTCGAGACGCTTTCTGCCGGGAATATCAACACCAAGTATGCGAGGCATAATAAAACTGCTCCTTCTTTAACCCTGACGCTGTTTGTGCCGGGGATTGCGTTTGTTAATTACATAAACGCGCCCTTTACGACGGACAATAATATCGTCAGCGCTGATTTTTTTGACCGATGCCTTAACCTTCATAGTTCACCTAAATAATTATCTGCCCCACACCCATGTTGTAAGGCGACATTTCCACCTTCACTAAATCGCCGATTTCCGGCCGTTTTTTCTCCCGATCCCGCTCCGCAATATAGGCTGTGAACCCGTGTCCATTACCCAATGCGGCGCGAAAAGCGTGACTATCTATCACGGCCTCCAACCGGGCGTCCAGTAAAATAGTCTCACAACTCATTTTTAAGAGCGGCCCATCATACCGGCCCGCCTTCTCTGTACAAGCTCCAATTCAAGAAAAAATATACCTTCCTGAATTCCGGAAAATCCGGACCGGAAAACAGCCGCTAAAATTGAACTTGCGGTGCGGCGGAAGCCTCCGGTGCGGACTCAAACGGCATGCGCCGCTCAAACCTGAACATGCCCGCCCAGATTGATCCGGGGAACCGGCGGATTGACGTATTGTAGGCCTGCACCGCTTCGTTGTAACGGCGGCGCTCCACCGCAATGCGGTTCTCCGTGCCGGCCAGTTCATCCTGCAGCGCCATGAAATTCTGATTCGCTTTAAGATCCGGATAACTTTCAGCCACCAGCAGCAGGCGGCTGAGCGCACCCTGCATTTCTCCGGCGACTTTTACTTTTTCGTCCGGCGTGGCGGCCTTGCCCCACTGACTGCGCAGCTCGGTCACTTTGGTCAGCAGTTCTTTTTCGTGCGCGGCGTAACCTTTAACCGTGTTGACCAGATTCGGAATCAGATCAAAGCGGCGTTGCAGAACCGTTTCGACGTTAGCCCACTGCGCAGTAACGCCTTCGTCCTGCGAAACAAACCGGTTGCGCGATCCAATCGCGGATCCGCCAATCATCACAACCGCCAGCAAAACAGCTCCGAGTACAATCCATATCGTTTTCATCTTCATCCTCCGTTTTAAATCCGGTCAACCGCATCCACCACCGCTTCAATTGACTTCAGATACTCTTCGAAGAGCCGGTCAGCGTCCACTTTTTTAATTTTCAGCGCGCCGGTTTTCAATGCTTTAATCTGACGAAAAGCGTCCAGCGCTACCGGAATGCGGCCGTTCAGTTTTTCCAATACCTGGAATTTTTCCGCCGGCACCGGATTTTCATAAAGACGCAGCGCCGCGCGGAAAAGCGTCAGTACACCGGAAAAAGAACCGGTCAGCAGCGCCGCCATCCGGCGAGGATTTCCGCTGGCGGAAAGATAGCTGCGGCCAAGCTGAATCAGCGCGGAACGCAGTTCATGCTCTACCTGCAAGCGCAGATTCGCCGGATCGGGATGAATTCCGGCAATCACATCTTCACCGTACAGCACTTTTCTGGCATCGCGCATATCGAGCAGTTCGATCGGAAATACGTCGGCGGCCTCTTCCAGCCGTTTGCGCGCAAACAGCAATGGCAGCGGATTACCGGCTCGCTTCCAGACTGCCACCGGCTTCGCCAGACTCCGGAGTGCGGCGGAGTCCAACCCGTTCAGCACAATCAGCAGGTTATAATCCGAACCCTTTTCTGTGTAATCGCCCGCCGCGGCGGAACCGTAAAGCACCACCGCTTGCAGATTATCACCGCACACACTTTTTAGTTTTTCAGTGAACTGTTCCGGACTCATCTTCTTCATAAAACAATCTCCTATCACCAGCCGCCCGACGCACCGCCGCCGCCACTACCTCCGCCACTGAAACCACCAAAGCCGCCGCCGCCACTACCTCCGCCGCCAAAACCCCCGAAATCGCTACCGCTGTGTCCACCACCTCTGTACCCTCTGTCTCTGTACAAGCCATAGAGTGTGATGATGACTATTACTGAGAATATCAAAAGGCCAATGACGAAGTCCCGGTCGATGCCTGAAGAGTCATATCGCCGAGAACTGCTATAGAGCTCCGGATTCGAGATATTGGCCAGTTCTGCACCCGATGCATCCGCCGCGACAACGGCCAGGGCTTCAGCTCCTTTACGCAAGCCTCCGCTGTAGTCTCCGGCGCGAAATGCCGGCCGGATAACCTGATCAATCAGCCGCCCCGCCGCCGCATCCGGCAGAACACCTTCAAACCCATAACCGGTTTCAATGCGCATTTTCCGGTCTTCAATCGCGGCAATCAGCAGCAGGCCGTTGTCTTTGCCTTTTTGACCAATCTTCCAACGTTCGAAAAGCCGAACGGCAAAATCGTCGATCTGCCCGCCTTGCAGCGACTTCATCGTCACCACCGCAACCTGCGCACCGGTTTTCTGCTCTAGCTCGGCCAAAAGTTTCTCCGTCGCGGCACGGTCGGCTGGATTCATCACATGGGCGAAATCGCTGACATAGCCCGCCGGTTTCAGCGAATTCAGCAACCTGTCAGTATCCGACCTGACCGGCAGAACTCCGGCCAGCAGAATAAGGAATGTAATGAAAAATCTGCGCATAGGAAAAACACCCTACCGGCTTTTCCGATGATTGGAAATATTTCATTCATTTTTTAAAAGCCTTGAAACCATTGGATAGAACCTCATTCACGGTATTAATTATCCCTTTAGTCAGATTTTTTTCATGAGAGGTGTTGACAGCCGTAAAAAATCGGGTATGTTGCGCTTCATGCATTCAGAGAGGCGTGAGTAAACGCCCGGCAACCTGACAACCAAAGGTGCCACGGCCTTGCAAAAGGCGATGCGCCCCGCAAGGGGAAAGTTGACGGTCAACCGCATCTGACTCCTCTCTGTCCTGCTGACATTTAAAGAAAGAGAGGAATACCATGAGCAAGAATACCGAAACACTGGCACTCCATGCCGGCTACACCCCGGACTCCACAGGCAGCTGTGCAGTTCCCGTCTACAGAACCAGTGCTTATGTCTTCCGGGACACCGAGCACGCCGCCAATCTGTTCGGCTTGAAAGAGCTGGGCAACATTTACTCGCGGCTGATGAACCCGACCAATGACGTGCTCGAACAGCGCGTCGCTGCTCTCGAAGGCGGAGCCGCCGCCCTCGCAGTGGCGTCCGGCACGGCGGCGATCTTCTACAGCATCATCAACCTCGCACAGGCAGGCGATGAAATCGTGGCGTCGAGCAACCTCTACGGGGGAACCTACACACAGTTCAACAACATCCTGCCGCAGCTGGGCATCAAGGTGAAGTTTGTCGATCCGTCCGATCCGCAGAACTTCGCCAAGGCGATCACGGCCAAAACGAAGGCGCTCTACACCGAGACCATCGGCAATCCGTCGCTCGACGTTTCTGACATCGAAGCGATCGCAAAGATTGCGCACACCAACGGCCTGCCATTGATCGTAGACAGCACCTTCACCACGCCGCATCTGCTGCGTCCGATCGAACACGGCGCGGATATCGTCGTACATTCGCTCACCAAATGGCTGGGCGGACACGGCAACGGCATCGGCGGTATCGTGGTGGATTCCGGCAAGTTCAACTGGGCAACCGGCAAGCACCCCCTGCTCTCCGAACCGGACGACAGCTATCACGGCATCCGCTACGCCATCGACCTCCCGGACGGACTCCGTCCGCTGGCCTACATCCTGCGGATGAGGCTGGTGCCGCTGCGCAACCTCGGTGCGTGTCTCTCTCCTGACAACGCATGGCAGTTCCTGCAAGGAATTGAAACGCTCGCGCTGCGCATGGAGCGTCACAGCGAAAACGCGCTGGCCGTTGCAAAGTTCCTTGAAAAACAGGCCGAGGTCGAATGGGTTCGCTTCCCGGGACTCGAAAGTCATCCGTCACACAAGATTGCCAAGAAGCTGTTCAAGAGCGGTTTCGGCGCGACGGTGGTTTTCGAACTCAAGGCCGGCGAAACCGCCGGTAAGAAGTTTATCGAAAAGCTTCAGCTCTTCTCGCACCTCGCCAACGTCGGCGACGCAAAGAGCCTGGCAATTCATCCGGCGACCACGACACACTCGCAGCTCACGCCCGAACAGCAGGCGGAAGGCGGCATTACGCCCGGTCTCGTCCGTCTCTCAGTCGGTCTGGAGCATATCGACGATATTCTCGCCGACCTCAAACAAGCACTGAAGTAAATATCGAATATCGAACAAGGAACTCAGAATGATAAAGGTGAACTTCCTTCTTCTTTCGACATTCCTTGTTCGATATTCTGCGGTTCACATTTATGAAAACCGTTGAAACACAGTTTTTCACCTGCGACTCGCTGACATTGCGGAGCGGAATCAACTTCGGCCCCGTCACACTGGCGTATGAAACCTACGGCACGCTCAACGAAAAGCGCGACAACACCATTCTGCTGTTTCACGCGCTCTCCGGCTCGCAGCACGCCGCCGGATTCAATCCTGCCGTTCCCGGTACCGGTGAAAGATGGAACGCGGAATGTCAAACCGGCTGGTGGAGCGATTTCATCGGGCCGGAAAAAATAATTGATACCAACCGTTTCTTTGTAATCTGCGTCAACTATTTCGGCGGATGCTACGGCAGCACCGGCCCTTCCTCGATCAATCCCGCCACCGGAAAACCTTACGGAGGCAGCTTTCCGCGCATTCATTTCAGCGACGTCGTCGATTCACAGCTCCTGCTGCTCGCGCATTTCGGTATCAAAAAACTGCACGCAATCATCGGAGCTTCGATCGGCGGAATGCTCGCGGCCAATCTGGCGGCGCGCTATCCGCAGCTCACCGACCGCATCATCGCCATCGCCTGCGGCATTGAGCCGACCACGCTGATCCGCGCCCACAATATCGAACAGATTCTCGCCATTGAAAACGATCCGAACTTCCGCAACGGAAATTACTATGACGGCGAACCGCCGCTGCGCGGACTGGCGCTGGCGCGGATGATTTCGCACAAAACCTTCGTCTCACTCGACTTTATTGAAGAGCGCGCCCAGAACCGCTGGGAGCAGGAATACGACGAGTTTTCCTGGTATAAAGTCAGCTCGCCGCTGGAATCCTACATCCTGCATCAGGGCCGGAAGCTCGTGCGGCGGTTCGACGCCAACACCTATCTGCAATTCATCGCCGCCTGGTCGAACTATCACCTGTTGCGCGACACCGGTGCGCCGGATTATGCCACGCTGTTTAAAAACTGCCGGCACCAGCGCTACTTGATTTTCACGATCGACGACGACTACTGTTTCTATCCCGAAGAACAGGAATACTACCGGAAAAAACTCGAAGAGGGCCAAGTCCCGGTCAAGCATGTCACTGTGCATTCAGACAAAGGACACGACTCCTTCCTGCTTGAGCCGCACCTTTATGAAAAAGATATCCGGGAGGCGCTGAACAGCTGAGACTTCCATGCACGTCAGCCTGCACATCTTATGGGCAACCGGATGGATATGCCATCTGACAGCCTTTGCGCTCATCACCCTGCACTGCCTTCAACGCCGGCGTAACGCCAGCTCCACCATCCTCTGGATATTCGTCGCGTGGTCAGTTCCAATCATTGGACCGCTTTTCTACCTCAGCTTCGGCATCGACCGCGTCGGCGACCGCGGCTACCAGAAATTCCTCACAGACGAACATCTGCTGGAAACCCGCAAAGAAACCCGAGAAGCCGCTCCGCGCGCCTACTGGCACGAGCTCCGGAGCGCGCCGTCTGAAAACGACTTCCAGCGCGAATTCAACCGGACGCTTGATGCGCTCATTCCCGACCATCCGGCGCTTGCCGGCAACCGGCTGACGCCGCTGGTAAACGGCGACGAAACTTATCCGCACATGCTGGAAGCCATCCGGGGTGCCAAACACCACATCCATCTCCAAAGTTTCATTATTGCCAATGATACCACCGGACGCATGTTCATGGACGCGCTTAAAGCCAAGGCCGCCGAAGGCGTTCAGGTGCGTCTGCTGTACGACCGTTTCGGTTCCACTTATGCCCTGTACAGCGGGCTCTTTCACAAAATGCGCAAAATGACCAACTTGCAAATCGCCGGCTGGACGCAGGCCAACCTGTTTAAACGCCAGTTTCAGATCAACCTGCGCAACCACCGCAAAACGCTCATCGTGGACGGGAAGAAAGGATTCTTCGGCGGCATCAATCTGTTTGACGACAACATCACGCGTCCCGGCAAGCCGCCCATCCGTGACTATCACTTCGAAGCCGAAGGCCCGCTTGTACAGGAGCTGCAATACTCCTTCCTGCGCGACTGGTATTTCATCACCGGCGAATCGCCGAAAGCCCTGCTGACGGAACAGTATTTCCCGCACGCCGAATCCGCCGGCTGCATCACGGCGCGTTTCATCAACAGCGGACCTTCCACGGTCGAAGACGTTGCCATCGAAGCATTCTTCAACAGCATCGTCCTCGCCAAAAAACAGATCCTTGCCGTCACGCCGTACTTTGTGCCGCCCGCGGACATCCTGCGCGCGCTGCGCTCCGCCGCGCTGCGCGGTGTGGACGTCCGCCTTGTCGTACCGGAGGAAAACAACCACCGCTACGCCGGATACGCCAGCCGCGCTCTTTACGAAGAACTTCTGCTCGCCGGCGCGCGCATCTACGAACGCCTCCCGCCCTTCATGCACGCCAAAGCACTCGTCATCGACGGGGAGTTTTCATTGATCGGCACCGCCAATCTCGACGAACGCAGCCTGAACCTGAATTACGAAACGACTGTTGCCGTTTACAGCGCGGAATTCGCCGACATCATGAAACGCATCATCCACGAAGACCTTGATTCCAGCGAAGAAGTCATCCTGTCCGACTGGCAGAACCGTCCGCTCCACTGCCGCCTGCTCGAAAATCTCGCCGCCCTTATGTCGCCGGTTCTCTGAGACCGAAACCACTGCCGCCGTGCGAAGCACGGCGACCGAATCTTCTGCGGAGGCAGAATGGTGGAGGCGGAGGAAATCGAAACAGGCATAAGCCCCGTCCCTCACACCGACGTTAAGCAATGACAGAATCATCTTTCCGGCATTGGAAACTGTTTCCGCTTGAGGACGGCGCGCCGGCCGGCCGGCTCTTCGTCCGCCCCGAATTGTGTGAGGTGTAAAATAGTTTTGGCGCAATGAGCGGCGGCCTGTTTCTGACCATTATGAAAAAACCGCACCGCCATCTCCGCCGTCTGCCGGATAAACAAAGCATAGGTTGGGCTGTTTTTCCCTGTTTGAGCTGCACTGCCGGTTCATCAACCGGTTCATAAACAGCGAATCTTCACGAACAGCATGAACTGCTCCGTCCGCACTTTCCAAAGTATAACAACCGCCGGTAATCACATTCAATTCCACCCGGCACCGTGCTCCGGGCGCAAAATCCTCAACCGGTCGACTTCAGCCTACCGGCAGGTCAATAAAAGCGGCATACACCATTCAAGAACTGTATTGTCCAAATTGTATTTCATAGCGGTCGGCCGATGTTATACGCAAATTGTCAGAACCATGACAATTTGAGTTGCCGCAGTCATTAAAATCACAAACTCAGGTCGACAGTACAACCCGGCACCGAAAACAGCCGTATCCGGCGCAATTTTGTCTAAAACGCACAGGAAACAAGGCTAAAAAAAACGTTCCAATGTCTGGATTTTTGCTTATGAGTCAATATGCTGTCAGGGTTTTAAATTTTAAAAGCAGACGCCTTGCTGTCTGCGCGATTTTCGAGCCATTGAAAGGAAAGATATGAATAAAATCCCGTCCACGCAAAATGCCGTACAACTGATCGGCCCTGACGAGCTGATCCTCAATACCGCCAAAGCGGTTCACCAGCCCAACGATCACCAGATTCTCTGCAAAGTTATCGTCGTCGGCCTCTGCTTCTCCGACCTGAAACTGCTGAAGCAGTTCTCCGGTCACGTCCGCAAGTCGGAAGTACTCAATGGCATTGACCCGCAGGTTCTCAAAGAAAACCCCGCTTATGTCCCCGGCGAACTGCCGACCGTTCCGGGCCATGAACCAGTCGTTGAAATTGTTAAAGTCGGCGCGAAGGTCAAAAACTTCAAGGTCGGCCAACGCTGCATGATTCAGGCCGACTGGCGCTGGCTGGCTACGGCCAACTCCAACGGCGCGTTCGGCTATAATTTTGAAGGCGCATTACAGGAATACGTGCTGCTCGACGAACGGATCGTTATCTCCCCTGACGGCGTTTCCATGCTGCTCTCCGCCCCGGCGGACAAGCGCTCCGCATCAGCCTTCGCCCTCGCCGAACCGTGGGCCTGCGGCGAAGATGCCTACCAGGAAGTTCAGCGTCAGGGTCTCAAAAAAGGCGGACGCCTGCTGATCGTCGCCAATACCTGCGGCGACAAAGAAGCCGGACAGAAGTTTTTCGCCACACAGGAAAAACCGGCGGAAACCGTCAAGGTCAGCCTGAGCGGCGGATGCAACTGCTCCTGCGCGCTGTCCAGTCTGGATGACGTTGCGGACAACTCCTTCGACGACATCATGTACTTCGGTGCCGACGCTGCTGTGGTTGAAAAAATATTTGCCAAGGGCAAAAAAGGTGCACTGTTTATCATCTGCCAGTGCGGCCGGAAATTCGGCAAGCCGGTCATGACCGCCGTCGGCGGCGTGCACTACCGCGGCTTCCGCATCATCGGCACCGCCGGTAACAACCCTGCCGATGCCGTCGCAGCCATTCCCGCGCGCTGCGAAATGCGCAAAGGCGACAAAGTCAACGTCATCGGTGCCGCCGGTCCGATGGGCGTCACGCACGTTATCCGCGACCTCTGCGTCGGCGACGGCGTCACCGTTTACGCCGCCGACCTCAGCGACGAGCGCCTCGCCGCGCTGGCGAAAATCGCCGAACCGACCGCCAAGGCCGCCGGAACAACGTATATCGGTTACAACCCGAAAGTCACCCAGCCGGACGTGCTGTTCGATATGCAGGTCGTCATGGCTCCGGTTCCGGTGCTGGTCGCCGCCGCCGTCAAGACCACCGCACCGAAAGGTATCATTGATATTTTCGCCGGAATCCCAGCCGACAAATACGGCGAGATCGACCTCGACGCCTACTGCGAAAAACAGCTCTATTTCATCGGCACCTCCGGCTCCACGATGGACGACATTCAGATCGTCCTCGACCACGTTGCCGCCGGCCGTATCGACACCAACGTGTCGGTTGCCGCCATCAGCGGTCTCGACGAGGCCGTACTCGGCATCCGCAAAGTGGAAAAACAGGAAGTTCCCGGCAAGATCATGGTCTATCCGTCCTGCAAAGGACTCAAACTGACCCTGATTGCCGACCTCGCGGGCACCCTGCCGACGGTTGCTGCGAAAATGAAAAACGGCGTCTGGACTAAAGAGGCTGAAGAAACCCTGCTCGCTCACTACGCTTAACCGGAGAAATTACTGTTATGATGCTCAACGATAAAATTGCTGTTGTAACCGGTGCCGCTCAAGGTCTCGGTGAAGCCCTCTGTCTGCGCCTGGCCAAAGAAGGCTGCCACGTCGTCATCGGCGACATGAACGAAAAAGGCGCCGCCGAAACCGCCGCCAAAGTCGCCGCGACCGGACGCAAAGCTTTCTCCATGAAAGTGGACGTTTCCAAAGAAGATGACGTCGCCGCCCTCTTCAAAAAAGCGATGGATGAATTCGGCCGCGTCGACATCACTGTCGCCAACGCCGCCATTCTGATTGCCGAGCCGATCGCCGACGCCAACGCCGCCAAATGGCAGGCCGTCATGAACGTCAATCTCTTCGGCTGCTTCCTGACCTTCAAGCACGCCGCGAAAATCATGAAAGCGCAGAAGAGCGGCGTGATGATCCAGATCAACTCCAAGTCCGGTAAAAAAGGCAGCGCGGCCAACTCCGCGTATGCCGCCAGCAAGTTCGGCGGCATCGGCCTCGTACAGAGCGTCGCGCTGGAACTGGCACCGTTCGGCATCCGCTGCAACGCGGTCTGCCCCGGCAACCTGCTCAACGGCACACTCTGGATGGATCCGGAAAAAGGTCTCTTCAAACAGTATTTCGAAGCCGGCAAAGTTCCGGGCGCGAAGAGCATCGACGACGTCAAACAGTTCTACATGAACCAGGTTCCGATGCGCCGCGGCTGCGAATACGAAGATGTCGAAAACGTCGTCGTATTCCTCTCCTCTGACCTCGCTTCCTACATGACCGGCCAGGCGATCAACGTCACCGGCGGCCAGGAAATGAAGTAGAAAAATTTGAAACGCGGCGACTCTTATTCGCCGCGTTTCTTTTCTCCGTCAAACAGGGATGCGGTCTGATACCAGTCACGCATGATGCTTGGTAAAAGACCGCATTAAAGGCGGAACGCTTCCACGGTTCGACTGTGCTCACTAAAATCCGAAGCGCCGCCCGGAGAAACGGCTCTCCTGTTCAGTCGGCTAAGAGCGTACTTCTGCTCTATCGGACAGCCTAAAGGCTGGACTTCTATGGAGTCTGTCAACCGCTTCTTCCTATAATCCACTCCTTTCGTTGTTCCAAAAAGACTGTCCGGCTGCTTTGAAAGTACATTCATTTCGACTGAACGAACAACCTTCTATCCGTGCGGGATTGGTTCCCTGTCCACCTGATGCCGTATTCGCTTTTTCAAGCTCAGTCAGCCGGCTTGGCTCAGACACCCATCTACAATAACGGTTTTTAACCCGTCCAGCCTCCGGTTCTTTGCCAGCCTTTTTAAAATTCCTCTCAGCCTCTTCTGTTTCTACCGGATAATTGCTCCCTCCGGCACAGTGCCGAACTCAACGTATTTCCACAGCGCCACCAGCAGCTTCCTCGCCAAAGCCGTGATACCTACCCGGCGCATCCGGGCTGATCCATGCGCAAAGCGCCTTTCAAACCACTTCGTCAGTTCACTTTCCGGCTGAAAGCGCACCCACGACCAGGCCAGTTCGATCATCACCCGCCGCACCCTCGGACTGCCGGCTTTGCTGATCCCCTGTTCTTTGCGCGAGCCGCCACTGTCGTACGGCGTCGGCGTCAGCCCGGATAAAGCGCCGACCTCCCGCCGGTTTTTAAAGTCCCTCCATCCGAAGAACTCCTTGGCCAAGACCCAGGCGGATACTTCTCCAACTCCGTTGAGCCGAATCAGTTCAGCCGCCTGCAAGTCCGCATTCGTTTGCGGAGCTTTCAGTTTTCCGAGCTTCTGTTTCTCCAGCGATTTAATCTGTTCATTGACCTGGGAGAGCCGCGCCGATTCCCGGTGGAGTTCCGAGCGCAACGCTTCGGGCAGCGGCTGGCCGTTCCAGCAGACCAGGTTATCCAGTTCCTGATCCAGCCGGGTTAAAACCCCCGTCACGCTGATTCCGTGCAGAATCAGCAGCGATTTGATGCGGCAGCGGTGGGCTGTACGTTCTTTTTTCAGCCGTTCGAGTTCCCGGTGAAGCCGGAGTTCATCTTCCTGCTGTTCATCCGGAACGTGAACCACCGACCAGACGTACCGGTCGCCGCCCTGATAACGCTGAAGCAGCCGCACCAGACTTTCCGCATCCAGCCGGTCGGTCTTGGCCCGGCGTTTGCGGCGGTTCACCTCGATACTGGCCGGATCGACCACGAGGCAGCCGATCCCTTCGCTTTTAAGCCAGCGGTAAATCCAGAACCCGTCCCGGCCCGCCTCGTAACAGCAGAGCACCGGCACCCCGGCACTCAAGCCGAGCTTCTCTTTCGCCTGCTGCACTTCATCGAGGAACCGGCAGCGCTTGCGCGCTTCGATCACTTTGTGGCGCACCTTGTCCCCGGCGGAAAAAGCCAGCCGCCATTTGCTGTTGCTCAGTTCCATCGCCACCAGTAACATTTCCCGGTTATGTGAGTTGTCTGTCATAGCTGTCCTCCTTTTGTTGGTTCATAAGGATTATAGCGATTGCGGCAACTCACATAGCATCTACAAACCTCTTCGTTCGTAGTCCACGCTTTAGCGTGTCTGCGGACAGCCCGGGCTCCGGTATGCTTTGTTGAACTGCGGATTTGTCCTTACACGGATGAATAAATACCGAGGTCATCCGCAATCGGTATGAGAACAGATGCTCAAGACATGGCCGACTGGAAGTCGGCGGTACGGGGGACAGGGCAGGCAGGATTCCTGCGGTACGTGTCGCAGGCTTCCAGCCTGCCTTGAAATAGTTTTTCATCCTGATAAAAAAACCTTTGCATTGACCGCCTATTCGTTTCTCATATAGTCAGCCTGTTGGTTCGCTTTATGAAAACGCATAAATCGAAGTTAAAGTTCGTTCGATAATACTGCTGGCACCTTCATGCTCCCCGAACAGATACAGCTTCTCGATTCGATTTCAGCCGCTTTTCCGGAGGGTGCAGCGCATTCAGTTCTGTCACTCAGACAAGGCGACGAGATTGATTCACATAACACACCGACTCCAGATGCTTTGCCTGTGGATTGGCGTGAGGTTTCAGAGCGAGAGTTAGAGAAACATCAGTGGGGATTCACACACCTTGATGCCGAGTCTTGGCGTTTTTATTTACCGGCTTTCTTGGCCTATTCTGTGCGGCATTTTACACGCGACGGGTCACTCGTGATTATGGCTTGCCTTAACAATCTTCGACCGCCGGACAAAGTCCCGTCACGTTTCAGCACGCTTACTGACAGCCAGCGACAGGCCGTGATCAGCGTTTGGGAGTTTTTGACCTTTGGCGTTGAGTCAAATTTTACGGCTAACGCGTGCCAAGTTTTAGAGGAGTATTGGATTGAGCGCCCGCTTTACCCAGATGCCTAACAAGTCGCGGGAGCCAACTGCCGTTGTCGCTGTCGCGGTTCCGGCGCAAGTCGGTGGTGGCTCCTCTCTCTACGTTGACTGCGTCTCCGGCTGGCCTGTTCAAAGGTTAAAAAATCAGCGGATTTCGTCGTCGATGATGGCGGCGACGCGGCCTGCCGGACGTCCGGTGCCGAGCATTTTTTCCAATGTCTGGAAATTTTCAAGCATCGCCGCGCGCACCGGCGTGTCATTCATCAGCGGATCAATCGTGGCGGCCAGTTCCAGCGGACGCATGTGCTGCTGAAGGCGCTCGGGCATAATTTCTTTGCCGGAAACAATATTGGCAATCCCCAGCCATGGAATGCGGATCAGCGCGCGGGCAAACAGATAATTCAAAAAGCTTCCGCGGTAAACCAGCACCGTCGGACAGCGCAGCAGTGCGGCTTCCAGCGTCGCCGTGCCGGAGGCGACAAACGCGGCATCAGCCTGCTTGAGCACTTCGCGCGCCCTGCCCGTCACAATCGAAATATTGAGCGGCGCTTTGCCGGCTTTCTGCAAAACGGATTCGACCAGCGCGAGTCGGCGTTCCGGCACCGGAATCAGAAATGAAACGTCGGGACGCGACTGCTCCATGAGCTGCGCTGTTTCGAGCAACCGGGGCAGAATATAAATGATTTCCTGTTTGCGGCTGCCGGGCAGCAGCGCGATTTTCTTTTTACCGTTCCACGGCAGCGGCTCCGGCGCTTTTTCGCGGAATTCGCGCAGTTCATCAACCATCGGATGGCCGACAAAATCGACCTTCAAATCAACGCCCTTAAACACATCGACCTCGAACGGGAAAATCACCATCAGTCGGTCGATGATTTCCGCCATCTTCGGAATACGTCCGCGGTTCCACGCCCAGACCTGCGGACAAACATAGTAGAGCACTTTGATGCCGCGCTTTTTCAGCTCGCGGGCGAGACGCAGATTAAAGCCGGGATAATCCACCAGCAGTGCGGCGTCCGGTTTCCGTTTATCCGCTTCCGCCAGCACTTCATTAAACGTCCGCTTGAAAAACGGATAACGCTTGAGCACCTCAGCGATACCGAGTACGTCCATTTCCCGGGTGTCGTGCAGCAGCTCCACCCCTTCGGCGCGGAGCTTGTCGCCGCCGATGCCCCAGAACGTCAGATCCGGACGCCGTTCTTTCAGCGCGCGGATCACATCCGCCGCATGCATATCGCCGGAATCTTCACCCGCTATGACCAAGAGTGACTTCATAAATTAATCCTGCGCCTCAAGAACCAGAACAGCCAGATTCATGGCGTCGGCCTGGGCGATGAGTTCGTCTTTGTGCAGCAGAATGGCGCCGCCCGCTTCGATAGCCAGGCAGGTGGCTCTGGCTTTTTTGAGCGACTTCAGCGTCCACTTGCCAATGATTGGAATATCGAAGCGCATGTCGTGTCCGGCCTTGGGAACCTTGACGACGACCGCGCCGCGTCCTCCAAGTTTTCCGCCGCGCTGAATGGCTTTATTGGTGCCTTCAAATGCTTCAACGGCGAGGATCATTCCCTCTTTGACGACAACGGTCTGGCCGATATCTAGGTGACTGGTGTCTTTAATAACGCGACGGCCGATCTGAATATCGTTAAGTTCGCGAGCATCCGGTGCGCGGATCGTGAGCAGTCCGGCGGCAGGCATGTAGTCCTGCATGAAGGAGCTGGCGGGCAAAAGCTGTACGCCGGTCTTTTCGATCTCGGCGGTAATGCCGCCCAGCACGGTGTGCGCATTTTTGACCGGCAGACTCTTGAGCAGATCGAGCAGCGCCTTATCCAGCCCGAGGCGGAAAATGTTGGAAGGTTTGATCTGCCCGGCCATGACGGCGTGGCGGGCTCCGCACCGCTTCAGCACGTCCAGCATCGGCCCCAGACCGACGTGCAGCCAGATGACTTCATCGGCCACCTGCGCGATCTCGCGGCGGGTTTCGCCTTTGAAGGCGATGGCGATAATACGCTTTACGCCGCGGGCGCGGGCGGCACGGGCGAGAAGCAGCGGGTAGTCGGCCCGTCCGGCAATCAGGGCAAGGGTTTCGGGCGTTTCGTTCATGGCAGGGAAAATGGCAGAAGTTTCCAATCCTTGGAACTTTTTTCTCTGCGGTTTAGAAATCTCCGGCTTGTTGACTTCCGGCCTGACCCTATAATGCGCGGTTTATGAGTTATCCTCCTGAAATCAAACGGGCTTTGCGCAACATCACCATAGGACAGTGCGCCGGCCTGCTCGGCCCGCTGCTTTTCGGCAACGGCTTTATGCTGGCGTATGTTCTGCGGCTCGGCATTCCCGCCTACCGGATTCTGTTTCTTTTCGCACTAATGCCGCTGATCGGCATGGCACTGACGCTACCGTTCGCCTGGCTCGCCGACTGTTCCGGCAAAAAGAAACTCGGCGGCGCTGGGCTGGCGGTTTCGATTGCCGGATTTTTCATCCTGCCGCTGGCCGCTTTTATGCCGAACCACGCCGTATGGTGCCTGACCGCAGGCATCTTGATTTTCTCCGTCGGCAATACAGCCAACGGTGCCAGCTGGTTTGCGCTGCTGAGTCCGATCGTTCCCGAAGAAATCCGCGGACGCTGGTTCGGGCAGATGCGTACGGCGTGGCAGACCACGGCGATTCTTTTTTCACTGGGACTAACCTTCCTGCTGCACCACCACCCAGAGCTGTGCATTTTTCAGCTTTTACTGGCGGCGACCGGCGCGCTGATGATTGTGCGGCTGGTATTTTACAAACAGATCCCGGAACTGGAGCCGGTCCGCCCGCCGGTCGGCGGATTCTGGCGCGCACTGGGTGCCGTGCTGCGCATCCCTGGCTATCTGAAATTCTGCATCTATATTTTTCTGCTGTCGTTCATCAGTGCGGGCACCGGCCTCTTCGGCCTGCTGCAAAAAGAAACTCTTGGGTTCAGCGACAGTCAGCTGGTCATGACAGGTAACCTGCTGTCCATCGGCACAGTGGCCGGATTTTTCATCGGCGGAAAAATGGTTGATCGTCTCGGCGCAAAGCCGGTTTTTCTAACGGGACACATTGTCCTTTTTCTCGCGCTGGCGGGCGTACTGCTGCGCGGATTCTCACCGCTGCCGCTGACGGTGACCATCGGGCTGCTTTCGTTTTTCTGCGGGGCCATGCAGGGAGCCACCGGTATCGCCAGTACGTCCGAACTGCTGGCGCTGATTCCACCGGAAAACAAATCGCTCTCAACCGGATTCAATCTGACGCTGACAGCGGCCGGTGTGTCGCTGGCCGGTTTTCTGCCCGGACAGCTTTTGAAAATGAAAGTGATTCCGGCGCAGTGGGTATTCGCGGAACATACCATGAGCGCCTATGACGCCCTGCTCGCCGGATTCATGGTGTTGACGGCACTCATGGCGGTGGCGCTTGGACTGGTGCCGACCATTCGTCATCTCCACAGCCAGTGGCTGCCGCAGAACCGCTGAGATTTCCAACCCTTGGAAAGGATGTTTCCAAGGGTTGGAAAAATTATCAGAACGACAGCCCGCCGGGCTGCGGCACGGCACCGAACGGCGAGTTTAAATTGACGGCCGGTGCCGGCGGAACCAGCGTCTGAAAGCGCACATCATTCCATAGCGGCTGGAAGCGCATGTCTTTGCGCAGCATGGCGCGGATCGGTTCGCCGCCTTTTTCAACTGCGGTTCGAAGCGTTGCAAGCGCCTGATCCGGACGGCCCAGCACAACACGCACGGCGGCCAGTTCAACCTGAACGCGCAAGTCGTCGGGCTTAGCCTTCAGATAAGTGAGGACAACCGGTTCCGCCAGATCGGCCCGCTTCATCTGAAGAAGCATCTGCGCGAGCTGCAGGTGGATTTCCGGGGGCAGATTGGAACGGAGCAGGTTACTGATCAGTTGCTGCATCGGGCCGGATTCCTGCATCGCGTTGTAAATCTGAATGAGTTCAAAGGCGACGTTAATATCCACGGCCTTGGCATCGGTGCGCAGCATGCCTTCAAGCTCTGTCTTGCGCAGCCCCATCTGCCGAACCTGTTCAATTTGTTTGAGGAAGCCCTGTGCACTTTCATTATGAACGTCCTTTGCGACAAAGTCGGAAACCACTTTTTTCGCCTCATCAAGCCGCTTCTGGCGCATATAAAGATCGGCCAGCCGGAAAACAGCTTCCGGGCTCAGAGGGTAAAGCTCAACCGCCTGTTTAAAGGCGTACTCTGCTTCTGCCATATTGCCGCGCGCCGCATAGAGTCCGGCGATGGCGCTGCGCAGCTTGGAAAAAGTTTTGCGCGCCACCACATCACGGAGGAATTTCTGATCACCGACGAGCCGGGCGACATACCAGTCCCAGAACTCATGGTCGTTTTTGACCATCTCCGGCGTGATGTCCGCCGGCTCGTTGTTGATCTTCATGATGAGACCGTGCGGCGTCAGGTAGGGATACATCCACGGAATAACATAGCTCTCCTCAACATAGAAATCGCGCTTGCGCAGCTTGCCGTCCGGACCGACCGGATCAAACGGAACCACCGCCGAGCCGGACTCCCGGGTGGCTTCATCGGTTTTCACCTCCGAGACGTACTGGTTGTGGTCGAAAATCTGTTTACAGAGAATGC
Source organism: Kiritimatiellales bacterium (assembly GCA_041661845.1). GTDB lineage: Bacteria > Verrucomicrobiota > Kiritimatiellia > Kiritimatiellales > Tichowtungiaceae > Tichowtungia. Next base: position 29,457 of record JBAZTQ010000017.1, read on the forward strand.
CGTTGATCTGCATGACGCCGCCGACCCCCTGCACCTGCACGCGCCCGCCGTCCATCTTGACATCGGCCCCCGCGTCCAGTTTTCCGCTCTGAATGGCCTGGATGTATTCCTGAAAAGCGCGGTTACTGTCGTTTTGCGAAGGAATCCAGAGCTGGTCGCCGTAAAGGTCGCGGGTGACCGCCATAAAGGTGTTGTCCGCCAGCGCGTTCTGGGTGATGAGATACACGTCGGGCCGCACGGCCGGGCAGTAAATCATATAGGTCGGCACAAAACGTCCCGGATCGGTACCGCCGAAAAAGAGCGCGTTGGTGCCCATCGGCGGCGGATAAGCCGGATTCGGATACTTCGCCCACTCCGCATCAAACTTCGCCTGATCTTTTCCGCAGTAATACCAGAGATCCTCTTTAATCCCTTCGGCCCCGCGCAACTGCCAGTTACCGAACTGCCAGCCGAAATCGTGGCCGTTCTGCTCGGAGCCGCCGACTACCTTGAGCTGATCCTTGCTGTAGTAATTTTTAATGATCAGCGAAAACGGCAGCAGAAAAACCATCAGCGTGCCGACCCATTTGGTTACGGGATTATTACGCACCAGCGCTTCGAGCCACGCCATCAGCAACAGCAGCCCGTAGCCGATCCAGATCGCATAAACGGCATGTGACTGGATGTACTGCACGCGGGCAATAAACAGCGTCTGAATGTCAATTTTCGGGTTTTGCAGAATGATGAAAAGGATACCCACGCCGATAAAAGCCGCCATCGTCGTGAACAGCCAGTCGCGGTTTTGGCGGCCGACACGCACAATGAAAAGAAACGGCAGAACCGCCAGGCAGGCTACCGGCCAGAAGAACTGGGCGCTCAAATCACGCAGATAGGCGCCGACCTGCTCCAGAAACATCGGCGAAAGAACATCCGTCAGCGTGACTTTTTCATACTGTCCGCGGGTGATAGCGTGCATGAACCCTTCCCAGGTACGCGGATAACCCCAGTTGATGGGCGGGTTCTGATCGGAAGAAACCGGCATATAAAGATAGAACGACAGGCCGAGCAGCATCAGCAGATAGGTGGCGCAAACCGTTTTGCCGTTCGGCAGTTTCAGACCAAGCACCGGAACAATTACCGCATAAGCCGACCAGAACCAGAAAGCCGCGGCGGACGGACCTTGCGCCCAGCCCCACTCCGGCGGGCCGAATTTATTTACCGCCACCATAATAACGTAAAACGCGCCGACGGCCGCAAAGTCACGGGCCAGCCGGATGTGGCGCAGCAAGACAGCCAAAGCCACACCAACGCCCATAAACAAGAGCGTCTGGTGGTTGGTAAGGCCGAGCCCGAAAGTGAATGCCATCAGGAAAAGCGGCTTGGGATTTTCCGGCTCGACCATCCAGCGATAGAGAAACAGCAGCACGGCCGTCTGGAAAAAAATATTGAGCGCATAAACTTCCGCGATCACCGACTGCGACCACAGACCCTGACTGAATGCCAGCAACAGTCCGCCGGAGATACCGGCCACACAGCAGAACAGACTTTCCGTTTTTTCACCCAGCACCTGGGTCTCTTTTTTCAGTCCGTGAAGCATCCGAAGTCCGGAACTGCTCACCAGCAGAGCCAGCGTTCCGCAGGCCAGTGCGCCGGCAAAAGCAGAACAGAAGCCGACGCCCCACGCCGGATTCGGATAACCGTGATAGGTTACGCCGTTGAAAATCCACTGGAAAAACCAGGTCATGAGCGACCAGATCGGATAACCCGGAGGATGCGGCACGCCGAGATAATCGGACGCAACGATCAGCTCGCCGGAGTCCTCCAGCGTAACGGTCGGCGCAAGAGTCAGGGTGTATACGATCAAAGTAATCAGGAACGTGAGTCCGAAAGCAATCCAGTCGGCGCGGCGGAAAAACGGTTTCTTATTCAAGACAGTGCCTTTCGTTCGAATGTTAGAGCCCAAAAGATAAGCCTTTTTTGAGCCGAAAGGTCAAGTTTACAGAAGGTACAAACTCCTGTATGTTCACTTCATGAACAGCGAAAAAACCACCGGCCGTTTTGCAAAAGTCTATGGCAGCCCCGGCCAAGGGCCCCGAACCCTTGGCCCTTTACGCGTTTTCTGGCCGCTGATTCCCATCTGCCTCGCGGCGGGCTGGCTGCTCCATGCCGCCCTGCCGGTTCCGCACCTCTCCACCTCGCAGGCCGGCGCTCTTTTTGTTCTGCTGGCGGTGGCGCTGGCCCTTTTTACCGGCTGGAGCGCCCAGCGGCTGCGCAGTTTCCTCAAGGGAGCCGAAGGCGAAGAGACCGTTGCACGCATCCTCGCCTTCCTGCCCGCGAATCATACGGTTTTCAACGACCTGCAGCTCGATCCGGGCGGCCCGGCGTTTGACCATATCATCGTGGCACCCGCCGGAATCTTCGTAGTCGAAACAAAAAACTGGCAGGGCGAAATCACCTTCCAGAACGGACAGGTTTTATGCAACGGGAACGCACCGAGCCGCCCGCCGCTCAAACAGGTCAAAGAGGAAGCCGCCGCGCTGCTCGACCATCTTTCCGCCGCCGGCTGTCCGTCCGCGCCGGTTTATCCGGTCGTCTGCTTTGTCGGCAACCGTCCGCTGGACGGACTGGCCAACGTCGGCGGCGTGCGCATCTGCACCGAAACCGATCTGCGCAACCTGTTTGAGAACACTCTCGAAACGCCCGTTCCCGCCGGCACACTCGGCATGATCACCAGTGAACTGATACGCTGCGTGGAAGACAAATAAGGAACCGTTATGATCCGCGCCCTGATTCCAATCGCTGACGGCTGTGAAGAAATCGAAGCCGTTGTTGCCGCCGACACGTTCCGCCGCGCAGGCTGGAACGTCGTACTGGCGGGCCTGCAAGGAACGTCTCCCGTCACCGCATCGCGCAAAGTGAAAATCATTCCCGATGCCCGCTGGGAAGAACTCGACCTGCTTTCATTCGACCTGCTCGTTCTGCCCGGCGGCGCGGGCGGCACTAAAGCGCTTTGTGAACACGACGGCGTGCAGGAAGCCATCCGCGTTTTCGACATTGAGGAAAAATGGATTGCCGCCATCTGTGCCGCGCCGCTTGCGCTTCATAAAGCAGGCGTACTAAAAGGCCGCGCCTTCACCTGCTTTCCGGGTGTCGAAAAAGAAATGCACCGGCCCGACCGCTCGGATGAAGCCGTCGTCACGGATCGCAACTTCGTCACCAGTCAGGGGCCGGGTACGGCTTTCGCCTTCGCACTGAAACTGATCGAACTGCTCGACAGTCCCGCCGTTGCGGAAAAAGTCCGCAGCGGATTAATCTACTGAGCCGCCATGGAACTTTTTTTAATTGATGGAATCGGCCCGTTCTTCCGCGATATGCCGCCCGGCCGTATCAACTGGTCGAAAATTCCGTTCGCGGCGCTGGAAAAAGACGGACAGCCCGACCCCGGACGCTTCCGGCAGATTCAAAAGGACTTCGAAATTTTCGTCCGGCGCGCCGCGCAAAGCGGCTATAACGCCGTCACTCTCGACGACGTCGCCCACCTCATAACCTGCACCGCCTATCCGGCAGAACTGCAACAGAAGATTGAATTCTACCGCACCGAATACCGGAAGCTGTTTGCCGCCGCGCAGGCGGCGGGTATGAAAATTTTCATCACCACCGACGTGATGTTCTGCCACGAATCGCTCAGCGCACTGCTCGGCAAGGACCGCACCCGCATCACCCGTTTTCTCAAAGACGCGTTTCAGCAGCTCTTCCGCGACTTCCCGGAAATCGCCGGCGTCATTCTGCGCATCGGCGAATCCGATGCACTGGATGTAGAAGACGATTTTCTCAGCAAGCTGATACTGAAAACGCCGCAGCAGACCAACCGGTTCATTAAAGAACTCCTGCCGGTTTTTGAAGCGGCGAACCGCCTGATGATTTTCCGCACCTGGACGGTCGGCATCTGGCCGATCGGCGACCTGATCTGGAACCGCGACACATTCCGCCGAACCTTCAGCGGCATCGACAGCGACCATCTGATTATCTCAATGAAATACGGCGAGTCCGACTTCTTCCGGTTCCTGCCGCTCAACAAAATGTTTTTCTACAGCCGCCACCGCAAAATCATCGAACTGCAGGCGCGGCGCGAATACGAAGGGTTCGGCGAATACCCGTCGTTCGTCGGCTGGGACAGCGAAAAACTGGCGCGCCAGCTTCTTCAGGCGCAGAACATGGCCGGTATTCAGGTCTGGTGCCAGTCCGGCGGCTGGAGTTCTTTCCGCAATCTCACCTGGGTCGAAAACTCCTCCGTCTGGAACGAGATTAATACCGAAGTCATCCTGAACATTTTCAAAAACGGCTGGACTACCGAAAAAGCGGTCGAGCACTGGGCCGGGCGGCACCTCAAAAAAAGCGACTGGCTTCACCTGCTTCAGCTGCTGCGGCTGTCGGACGAAGTCATCAAGGAACTGCTGTACCTCGAAGAATTTTCGCGCAGCAAAATTTTCTTCCGGCGGCTGCGCGTCCCGCCGCTGATCTGGGCGCTGTGGGACCGCATCTTCATCAACAACATCGTCCGGCTGATGCTGCGTCTGCATGTCCGCCACCGCGAGGAAGCGGTGGTCGAAGGTTATGCTGCGCTCGAAAAAATCAAACTGATGCGCCGGCTGGCGGAAGAACTCGGCCTGCCGGTGAGCGGAATCGACTTCCAGTACAACACCTTCCGGTTCCTCGCCGTCGCCCGCGAATACTGCTTCCGTCCGGTCACCGCCGAACTGATTCAGCAGATCGAGAACATGAAGAAAGAATACGAGGCCGCCAACAAAGTTCCGTACGACATCCAGTTTAATGCCGCGCCCGGCAATATAAAAAAGCTGCACCTGCGGTTTTTCACCGCGCTGTTTTTCCGCCAGCAGCGCGGCTACCGGCTGTTTGACCGTTTTCTGACTCTGCACGGCCTGAAACTGATTTATCCGCTGATCCGCAAACGGCATATCCCGGCGTTTGCGCAAAAGCAGGCCATGGGAATTGACGTGGTATTCAAATGAGCACAACCGCCGGAAACAAAGTCCGCATCCTGATCAATCCAAACTCCGGAATGGGATTCGCTCTCGACCGCATTCGCGATGCGCTCATCAAACACTGGGATCTGCCCGGCAACGACCTGTCGATTCAGTTCAGCACCTCCAAAGAAGACGGACAGGACAAAGCGCGCCGCGCTGTGGAAGACGGCGTCGGCCGGTTGCTGGTCATCGGCGGTGACGGCATGGTCAACTCCATCGGCAGCGTGCTGATCGGCACCGACACCGCGCTGGGCGTCATCCCCGCCGGAAGCGGCAACGGCTTTGCCCGCCACTTCAACATCCCGCTCGATCTCGTCAAAGCCACCGAAGCGCTGGCTACAGCCTCGGTGCAGCGCATTGACGTCGGCTACGCGGACGGAAGGCCCTTCTTTGTCACCTGCTCATTGGCGTGGGATGCCGCGCTGGTGGACATCTTTGATAAATCGCCGGTGCGCGGCGTACTGCCCTATGTTTTTGCCGGCGTTTACCAATTCTTCGACTACACCCCGCAGCCGTTCACTTTCTGCATTGATGACGGCGAGGAATTCACCATCGACGATCCGCAGGTTTGCACCGCCGCAAATCTATCCCAATACGGCGGCGGCGCGCAGATTGCGCCCGGCGCCAAGGCCGACGACGGCCAGCTCCTGCTGGTCACCGTCCGGAAACGCGACATGCCGGTGGTCTTGATGATGGTGGGGAAACTCTTCGACGGCACCATCGACCGGTTGGGCGGAATACACACCAAGCCTTTCCGTACGCTGACCGTCCGGCGTAAAGAAGCGGGGCCGATGCAGCTCGACGGCGAACTGCTCTCGGCCCCGGCGGAAGTGAAAATCACCGTGCAGCAACGGGCGCTGAATGTTCTCGTTCCTTAGCGCAGGCTCTCCGGAATACCAGAGAAGCCCGCCCTGCAATAACAGACACAAACCACCCTGCTCTTGCAGGACAGCCTTCCCGCAGGGAGGCTGTGGCATTAAGCTTCGTGCTTGTAGAGATGAACGTCGCGCTGCGGAAACGGAATCGAAAGTCCGTCGGCATCAAACCGCTTCTTGATCGCCTCGGTCAGCGCGAAGGAAACCGCCCAGTAATCTTCCGCCTTGACCCACGGACGCACGGCGAAATCGACGCTGCTTTCCGCCAGTGCGGAAACGCCGATAAACGGCGCAGGATCTTTCAGCACACGCGGATCTTTCGCCAACAGATCCATCAGCACGGCCTTGGCTTTATCGATGCTGTCGCCGTAGCTGATGCTCGCCGTCAGATCGAGACGGCGGGTGCCTTCGGCGGAATAGTTGGTGATGTTGTCGCCCATCATCTTCGAGTTCGGCACGATCACCCGCTTATTATCCGGGGTCGTCAGCGTCGTTGTGAAAATATGAATCGACTTCACCGCGCCGCCCGTGCCGCCGCCCTCCACGTAGTCGCCGATTTTGAACGGGCGGAAAATAATGATCATCACGCCCGCCGCGAAATTGGACAGCGAACCCTGCAAAGCCAGACCGACGGCCAGGCCGGCGGCACCCAGCACGGCGATGAACGAGGTTGTCTGCACACCGAGCTGCCCCAGCGCAGCCAGCACTATAAAAACCATCAGCGCGGCATACGCCATGTTCACCGTGAACGTCACCAGCACCGGATCAACTTTGGCCTTCAGCATCCCCTTTTCGAGGCCGTTCTGAACCATCTTCGCGATCCAGCGTCCGATGACAAAAATCAGAACCGCCGCGATCAGTTTCAAGCCGAACGCCGTCAGCATCGTCTCCGCTGTCTTCATCCATTCCGGAGAACTGCTAAACAGCTGCTGCATACCACTCACTGCACTCTGCACCGCATTCGTTTCCATTGAGCCCTCCCTGTTTTCGCCGCCAGCATATTGCGCCGCCGGCGGTTTGTCTTGTTTAAATTCTAAGGAAAAGGTGGAACGCGACCGCCGGGCACGTTTTAAGCACGCTCGGAGATCGTGCTCCACCAATTTCTCATCAAAAACTGCTGTCAAGAACCGGGGCGAACAGCTATTTTCAGCTCCGTGTTGCAAGAGCATCGCATTCCGATAAAGGAGGTTCCGCCGATGAAAAAATGGATAAAGATTGCCGGGCTGCTGGTTTTGACCCTTCCCGTCGCCGTACCAGCCGACGATTTCACCTACATAACCAATGCCGACAACACCATCACCATCACCGGCTACACCGGCTCTGGCGGTGCGGTAATTCTTCCTGATACAACCAATGGTTTGCCAGTCACCAGCATTGGAACCAATGCGTTCCAATCAAAAAGCAGCCTGATAAGCGTCATAATCCCCAATAGTGTCACGAACATCGGAAACTATGCGTTCCAAAGTTGCACCAAGCTAACCGATGTCACGATCGGCACTAACGTCACCAGCATCGGGACTCTGGCCTTTGTTTCGTGTAAACTGACCACCATCACAATCCCCGACAGTGTCACCGATATCGGGGGTTCAGCGTTTCAATATTGTTATAGCCTGACGAATGCAATAATAGGAAAAGGTGTGTCTAGCATCATTGATTTTGCGTTCAACCGTTGTACGAACCTGTCTGCGATAGTCGTGGATACGGACAATACATCGTTCAGCAGTTATGATGGGGTTTTGTTCAATAAGAGCCAAACCACGCTCATTGTGTACCCTCCAGCAAAACTTGGAAACGGCTACGTAATCCCTACTAATGTCACAAAGGTTTCGATCTCCGCATTCCAATACTGCTCTGGCTTGACTGCAATAATAACGGATATCAATAGCACCTCATTCAGCAGCGCAGATGGCGTTCTATTTAACAAAAACCAGACAACACTTTTCCAATATCCAAGAGGTAAAACCGGAATCTATACGGTTCCTAACAGCATCACGAATATTGGGGATCGTGCGTTCTCCACTTGCACGGAGCTAACCGATATTACGATCCCAGACAGCGTTACCCTCATTGGGGTCGCGGCGTTTCGTGAGTGTTCAAAACTCGTTAGCATAACGCTTCCAAACGGAATTTCTGCTATTGATGATCAGTTGTTTTATGGTTGCAGCAACCTAACCAAGGTCAAGATGCCCAACAGCGTATCTTACATTGGTCTCTGGGGGTTCTATGCCTGTAACAACCTTACCACGGTTAAAATTCCCGGTAGCATCACCAATTTTATGAGTAATGCGTTCGGCAGCTGCACTCGTTTAGCAGGGCTGTATTTCCAAGGAAACGCCCCAAGCCTTGGATCATCTGTATTTCAAAACACAACCAATCTGACCATTTATTATTTATCAGGAACTACGGGCTGGGGTGCAACATTCGGCGGTCGCCCAACAGTAGTGTGGAATCCAAAAGTTCAAACCGGCGATGCTAACTTTGGTGTACAGTCGAATCGGTTTGGGTTTAATATTACCGGAACCAATGACTTTACCGTCGTGGTGGAAGCCTGCACGAATCTGGCCGAAGGCGTTTGGGTGCCGGTTGAAACCAATACGCTGACCGGCGGTTCGGCTCAGTTCAGCGATCCGGCCTGGAGCAATTATCCCAATCGCTATTACCGCGTCTCTATGCCGCAATAATAATTTTCTCTCGCCAAGGCGCAGAGTCGCGAAGCTTCCAATGTTTGGAACCTCTCCGCGTGCTTGGCGGCTTTGCGAGAAACGCTCTTCTACAGCAATCCGGCGGCGCGGTGTTTCTCAGCGATAGTTCCGGCCAGCGTGTCGAGCTCAGTAAAGACCTCGCCTTTCGGGTGGCCTTTGGCGATGACGGTACCGAGCAGTTCTACTTTCAGTGACGGCAGCAGTTTGGCCGCTTCTTTGAGCGGCGTCGGGCCCCAGCCGTAGGAACCGAAAACAGCGGCAAACTTCGCCTTCGGCTTCAGCCGGTCGATCAGGAAAGCGGCGTTGACGGCGTACGGATGCAACGCGCCCATGACGACAGACGAGCCGAGCACGATGGTGGCGGCATCGACCAGCGCGCTGGAGATGTCGTTGAGCGGCAGGCCGACGAGGTCAAAGAGTTTTACATCCACGCCCTGCTTTGCGATGGCGGCGGCAAGGTGTTCGGCCATGATGCGGGTGCTGCCGTGGGTGGAAACGAAGGCAACCAGCGCGAGGTTTTTCGGTTCGCCGCGCATCCAGTCGTCGTAAAGGTCGAGAATCCGCTGCGGCTGATCGTAGACCGGGCCGTGGCTGGTGCAGATGTAGTCGAGTTCAAGCGCGCCGACGCGGTCGAGGTGCTTGGCGCTCATTTTGGCGTAGAGCATCATGATTTCGGCATAGTATTCCTTGGCCTCTTTGTAAACGACCGGGTTGCTGCCGGCGAACAGATTGTCGCCGAAGGAATAGTGCGAGCCGAAGAAGTCGCAACTGAAGAGAATCTTGTCTTCGGGAATGTAGGTGGCGGTGGTTTCCGGCCAGTGCACCCACGGCAGATGCATAAAGCGCAGCGTCTTGTTGCCGATGGAAATCTCTTCGCCGTCGGTAACAATCTGGAAACAGCGGTCTTCAACGGTCATCAGGTCTTGCAGCATCTCCTTGGTTTTCTGGAGACAGAGGATTTTGGCTTCCGGATATTTTCCGAGCACTTCAGGAATGGAACCGGAGTGATCCTGCTCGGTGTGGTTGCAGACGATATAGTCGATTTTTTCGACGTCTTCCAGAT
>JBAZTQ010000018.1:0-36969 GCA_041661845.1 Kiritimatiellales bacterium
AACAGTTTGCCGAAGTTATAATATTAACCTTTTGAGCACCTGAACGAGGTTCGTCAAAATAAGTGACGAGAAGCACGGGTTTATCTTTTCATCAGTCTGCCAAAATTGACGAAGAGGTGTTAAGAATCGGGGAAACAAAAAACAGAAGGGTTCATCATGCGTATTCGGTTCAAACTGGAAATAACGAGGAAGTTTCTCATCACGGCTGCCTTTGCAGTCATTCTTGCGGCGCAGCCCTGCTTTGCAGCTGTTGCCGAGCGGGTGTTCAGTGTGCCCCCCCCCAGAGGCCCAGGACTTGATGACACTGCCAGTGTTCAAGCGGTGCTAGACGTAGCCGCAGCGGCTTTCAATAGTCCCGATGCTGCAGGCTATTCCGGCGTCGCCGTGGTCTTCCCGGCGGGAACGTATTTGATTACCAACCGCCTAACCATGACCACCGCGAATTTCCCGCTGCAAGGCGGCGGGATCACAATTCGCGGCGTGGATACACTTCAAACCGTCATCCAATCCAAAGGAAGCAAGGGTGCCTTCTGTTTTAAACTGGGAGGACAGCGTACAGCAAATAAGTTCCTCCGTCTGCAGATCGAAGATATCAAATTATTTGCCAACTCTTCGTCGGCCGGCCCTGCGATTGAGATTGAGCCTGATGGAACCGGCATGACTTTAGGAATCCGTCCAATGCTGCGAAACCTTCACATTAACAGAACCACTACTGCGAACTCTTATACTTACGGCATTAAACTTAAGAGCACGAACAGAGCGATGTTCGATAACGTACGGGTCTATTCAAGCCAGACTTGCGATGCCGGATTTCAGATTAACGAAAGTTATGCGTACAACATGATCGATTGTACCGTTGACGGTGCAAATTACGGCCTGCGGCACGTCGTCGGCGGCGAAGGGGGCTTGGTCAACCGCTGCACCTTCACTAACGTCAACATCGGTGTTTGTCAGGACTACGATCCATGGAACTTTTATATGTCCCTGTCCGACGGAAAAATTCTCAACAGCTCGATTTCGGCAAAACAGTACGGTGCAAAGATCAAGGCTCGAAATGATTTTTTCATCTCCAATAATGACTTTTACTCCGAAGCCGGTGCCGGAGCTTCTACCAACGTTGAGCTGACCGGGTGCAGCGAGGTGTTTGTCACGGGCAACCGGTTCCAGGGAGGAGGCACGGCCCGGACGGGCGTCAGCCTGCTGAGTCTGAAAGTCGTATCTCGTTATTGCGGCGCACAAACCTTGATTTCTGACAACATCTTCGGGGTCGGCGGAACGATCGGAACCGGAGTTTCGGTCGGCGCGAACATGGTCGAGACGATGATCTTCAGCAATACCCTCAACACGGCAACGGCGTATGTCGATAACAGCATCGGCACCCGGTTTGTGGCGGGCGCTCCCGATCCGTTCGTTTCCCCTGCCGCCGCAGGAGATAACGAAAATTTTTCGTGGGGCGGCATTCAAGGCACAGTGTGCAACGTGAAAAGCTTCGGTGCGACAGGCAACGGCTATGATGATGACACGACTTTTATCAAGAAGGCAGCGGCTCAGGCTGTGACATATCTTAACAACGGTTGTAAGGCGGTTCTCTATTTTCCGGCGGGCACCTATAAGCTGAACCAACGAATCGATCTCGTCCTTAACACCGGATGCGCAACCAATCTGATGATCTACGGTGACGGAATGGGTGTGAGCGTCATTGAGCGGTATCCGGGCACTACTCCGACAGGGGTGTTCAATGTAATCGTTCCTTCAACAGTTCGCGTCGATATCCATAACCTCATGCTGGTTGCGCGGTACGCGAATGCCGGAACCGGTATCTATGTGAAGGCATCGCGCATACCAGCGAGCGGACCGTCGTTGTATATGCATAACATCCTTATTGCCAACAGAGGGGGCGCTAATTATTTCAACCCGTCCATACAGCTGGAAAACCTTTGTGATCCGTTTTTCCAAAAAGTCCGCATCGAGATGCTGAACGGCGATTTTTCAAATGCAACGGGGGTAAAAATAACAGGAGGAAAAGGGTTTTCCTGCGAACATTCGACCCTTGCCGGTCAACTGGGGGTCGGGCTGGATATTATGAACTCTCTCGGCGGTGACATCTTAATAAAAAGCAGCATGGAGTTCGGTCTTGGCGCGGTAACCAACGCAAAAATCAACGCGGGAGGAGGACGGTTCGCCGTGGACGGGGCGCATATGAACTGCATTGAGCGGAATGCGGATATTACCAACGCCGCTGGCGGCGTCTCGTGGGTGAACAGCCTGACACTCAATCACGACTTTAACCGCGGTGCAGGACGTGCAGACATGCGGCTTGCCTCGTGCAAAAACGTCAGGATACGGAACAATCATTTTAATGCGGGAGGCCACGGAGGGGTGGCTTACGGATACAATATGGATCGGCGGGCCATCTGGCTGGCCGGAACGGCAAATACCGATGTGATTGTTTACGGAAATCTCTTTGCCGAGTGCGGAGCAGCGTCCATTTACAGCGACGCCGGATGGATCGGCCCGAAGTTGCGCTTTAACCGGTTTACCCGGACTGATATCGCTGATGAAGCCGGCCCGGTCTCGGAGTGTACGCGTGCGTATGAGTTGAACGGTCTAATCGGAGAGGACTACCTGATCAGAAACAAGGCGAGCGGTAAATACCTCACCGCCACAAATACCTCGGCAAGCAGTACGACCTGTGTCGAAACAAACATCGGTGATGATGTGCTCTGGAACGTTGTTTATGACCGCCTGTCGAACCAGTATCTGCTGACGAATAAGAAAGTGGGCAAGATGCTCAAACGAAACGGAACTGATGTGGAATGCAGCGGAACCGTCAATGATACGAGCACTCAGTGGTATATCTGGAAGCAGGCGGACGATTACTATACCCTCAAAAACACTCAAGGGACAGCCTACTTGACCCGTGCTGGCAATGAGGTTAACTGCAACTCTACAGTGGTAGGTGACACCAACAAATGGGAAATGATTCTGGCCTATGACCTTATTATGGGAATGGAACGGAAGTCGCTTAATGTGCCCAACAACAGCTGGCGTGAGGTTCGGTTCGAAAAGCATTTTGAGCATGCCCCGGCGGTTTTCGCGAGTCTGGGCGGTTCGGCTAATGCCTGGCCGCTGACCGTGCGGGTCACGAATGTGACCACAACCAGCTTCTGGCTCCAAACCCAGGATTGGGAAAGCAAGGACAACACCAGCCATTCTGATGAGGAGTTGACCTATATCGCCATGCAAAAAGGGAGATACGATTACAAAGGCCGGAAAGTCGAAGCGGGCACGATCCCCGGCGTGGGCACGGGGTGGACAACCCGCCCCTTCGAAGTTCCTTTCGCAGCACCGCCAGTCGTCTTCGCACAGTGCACCTCGTGCCTCGGCCCGGCTACAGTCTGCACCCGGATTACGAATGTTACCGCCACCTCGTTCCAGATAAAGATTCAGAGTCAAAGCGGAACACACAGCTCTGAAGCAGTTGACTTCATAGCCATTGATCCCGGGACTTGCCCGTACTTTGAAGTTGGGCGGACGACCGGCGTAACGGGGAGTTGGCCCGTACCACCACCGTCGTTATCATTTGTTAGTGCGGGCGGGTGGCCGAACGCCGGATTCGCCGGAAGCGTGCAGACGTTCAACGACAGCGATCCCTGTACACTGCGGTACAACTTATACAGCATAACCAAAACCAACATTGCCGTGAAGGTGGATGATCCGAATGTGGATGATCCGAATGGAGCCCACGGAGCGGAAACAGTCGGCTGGATGGTCTTCGAAACCAGATAGCCGGAAAACTCCGGGCGGGGTTCTCCCGCCCTGCCCGGAAAGAAAAAATCCGCAGCTTGGATTGAAAGTGAGCTGACGTAACGGAGGGTGGCGGATTCGTCCGTTTTCTGAAGCAGCGCCCTCCGCCGATCAGTGCATTGAGTCCAGATCGGCCTGCAAATAAACGCGATATTGAGCCGGAGTGACGCCCTCTTGTTTTTTGAAAACGGTCGAAAAGTACTGAGGGTTTGAAAAGCCGCAGTCTCCGGCGATTTCTTTGAGTCGCATATCTGGATCGGCCAGCAGTTCTTTGGCCCGGCTCAGCCGTATTTGAAGGATACTGTCATGAACGGTGGCGCCTGTTTCATTTTTAAAGTGTCGCGCAAGCGTGGTATGACTGGTTTTGAGGGCTGAAAAAACATCGGCGGCCTGAATCGGCTTATTGCAGTGATCGCTGATATATTGAAGGGCTTTTTCAACCAGTTCATTTTTCGGAACAAGGATGTCGGTGGAAGCTCTTTCCAGCAGCGTAAAATCGCGGAATTTCAGGATGGACGGTTTCGTTGTTCCGCCGGTGAGGAGAGAGTCCAGCACGGCGGCAGCGTGCCAGCCGATGGAACGGTAGTTCAGTTCTATACTGGTTAGCGGCGGATTCATGAACGGACAAACGGCCGGATTGTTGTCAATTCCCATCAGCGCGATGTCTTCCGGAATGAGCAGACCGTTCTGCCAGCAGCACGTTTGCACATCCAGCGCCCGCAGGTCGTTGATCGCCAGAATGGCCGCCGGAAATTGGAATCCTTTCAGCCAGTCCTTCATCTCGAGATGCAGCTGCGTATAGTTTCCTTCCGTTTCGGGCGAGGGGGAAAAGACAGAGGCCTCTATTTTGCGATGGCGGCATTGCTCCAGAAAGACCTCTTCCCGCCGGTTAATCCAGCCGACCCCGGCGCTGTGCGGATAACTGACCAGACCGATACGTTTAAACCCTTTTAAGCGCAAATACCTGACCGCCATTTCTATTAAGGCGGCATGACTGATTTCAACCGTCGGTACATTCAGATTCTGAAAGGGAGTGTCGCCTTGAATCAATACAAACGGGAACCGGGACTGATTCATCACGACATTAAGCGGCGGCGTGACGACCGCACCGTCGAAAGACGGCACCAGCGCGGACGGATCGCGCAACGATTCCACGTTAGCAGTCTCGATCCGCCAGTTTCTGTTTTTTTTTCTGCGGTAATCAATCACTCCTCCAACCAGTTGGGATAAAGAAGGAGATACCAGATTCAGAACCACGCCAATACGAAGCTTTCTGTTTGCAACAGCCATAGAGACTCCTGATGCTTACCTGAAAATCCCTGCATCTGCACAGGTCATTATGTATTTGTTTTCGCGGCCCTTCGCTCATCCAGAATGCGGCGGGTTTCCAGCGCCCGCTTTTTCGTAATCGGAATAAACAGAGCCATTGCGAAAGCCAGCAGAAAAACCCCGGTCTGTCCGAAAACAAAAAAGTTTTTCATTTTAATCAGCACCTCCGGCGCAACTCCGGACGTTTCCGCGATCGTGGCGTCGAATCCAACGCCCTTCAGAACGAGTCCGCCGATGAGTCCGGCAAAAGCCGCCGCCACTTTTTGCGCAAACCCGGCCATAGCGCTGTACATTCCTTCACGGCGCAGGCCGGTTTTCAACTCATCATCATCACATACATCGCCGGTCATGGAAACAATGAGCATCCAGCAGCCTTGAAGTCCGAGCCCGATAATGAGCGGAGGAATCAGCGGCAGCCAGGAATATTCCGGCAGGCCCCAGAAAGAAAAACGCTCGCCGGAAAGCGTCCACCAGGCGGAGGCCGATCCGATGGCAGCGATAAAAAGTCCGCTGAGCAGCGCCACTTTCTTGCCGACCGAAGTAGCAATCTTTGTCATCAGAAAAACACCAACATAGGCGCTGATGGTGTAAAGATTCCCGCCGACGGCGGTGATTTCCGTCCCCATGTTTTTGTCGCCGCCAAAGACCAGATAGGTGTTCACATAAAATCCGAAAACACCGATGGTCGTGAGCCCGCCGCAAATGATCAGCATGGTTCCCAGCAGAACCATATAGGAACGATTCTGGAGGGTGTACTTCAGCGCATCCAGAATTTTTACCGGCGGCTGCCGGTGCGCCACATGCGGCTCTTTGAGGAAAAAGACCGGTATCCATCCGAAGATCAGAATCATAATTCCCACCCCGACACTGATCCAGCGGGCCGCCACCAGCTCGCTCGAAAAAAGAACCAGCTTTTTGGGAACTTCAGGATTCGCCGTCCAGCGGTACAAAAGATTAGGAACCCACATGATGACAAACGTGCCCAGCAGTCCGATATAGTTCGGCCAGGCCAGCAGCCGGGTTCGTTCGTTGTAGTCGCTCGTCAGCTCATATCCGAGCGCCGTGTACGGAATAAGATAAAACGCAAGACTGACGGCGAACAGCGAGGCGGTGACCGTCAGAAAAGAAAAGAGCATCCAGGTCGAATGCGCCGGCGGCATCCACATAATCGGCAAGAGAACCGCTGTAAGCAGTGCCGCAGAAAACAGATACGGCATACGCCGCCCGAACCGGCTGTATGTATTGTCGGAAAGGTTTCCGATCCACGGATCACTGATGGCATCGAGCAGACGCGGAATGGCCGTGGCGATTCCGATAAGAACCGGATCGAGTTTCAGCGCCACATTATAAATCGGATTGATGAATGCCCACGGCACGTTGAGCATGAAGTTGCCGCTCAGCGCGCCGAAGCCGTAGGCGATCTTCTTCCAGAGCGATATATGTCCGTCAGAATTCTTTTTTCCCGGCTTCTTTTCCTGCATGCCGCCCCCGTTTCTCAGTAACATTCCATGCCGTCAAGGTAGAGCTTGAGCGGCTGACCAGTCCCCTTAAAGTCGCTTCCGGTTTCAAACTGTAAAAATATTACGAAAAATACGGGATCTTTCATTTCTGACGGCTTGAACGTTTCTTTTCCTTTTATCACCTCGGCCGCATCCGCCAGCTTGAGATCAACCGTTGTCCATTCGCCGGATTTCAGCGGGATTCCGCTCTTCACCAGATTCCAGCTCCGATCCGCGGTGTCCAGCAGCACCGGGGACAGCCGGATTACCTGCGCCTCAGGATTGGGATTATAGACACTGAACCGGATGCGGGAAATTTTCATCACGGGAATATCCCAAACCAGCTGGCCCATCTCTGGAAAAGCAAAGCTCATTTCCAGCGAGCGCCCGCCGTCGCGCGACGGTTCATCGACAACCCGGCTGGATACCAGACCGAGCATGTTGCGGGTAAAGCGATCCGGACGGACCGGGGCCCCGAAATAATTGAAATAGGCCGGAGACTCCGGCTCGGCTCCGCAGAATCCGGCCGCCAGCAACAAAGCCCCGGTCACAAAAAGTCTGTATGTGTTTACCATTTGATTACATCTCCTCCCGGCTTGAGAAGCCAACGGCCTTCCGCCGGAACTTTGATTGACGTTCCATTCACTTCCGGCTGCTGAAGTCCGCGCTCGGCGCGAATGCTGTATTTATGTCCGGCGTACCAATATTCCGTCACAGCGGCATACTTCCAGGCTGTCGGCAGCGACGGTTCGATGCGCAGACCGGCAGCCTCCGGTTCGATCCCCATAATCCCCGTCAGCATGAACAGCGGAACAAGCCCTGACTCAGGGAATTCACACAGAATACCTTCCACATGGGTGATGCCGAACTTGTTGGACGGTTTGCGGTGCAGCTGATCTTTATGAAATTCGCCCAGAATCACATCCATCCGCTTCATCGCCGCATCAGTTCCTTTTACGCGCAAACGGCTCATCAGATCATAATGCGATACATAGAAAATATGTCCGCCGTTCTGAACCTGTCTCTCATACTCTCCAGTGGCACCCGGACCGACCTCCGTATTCCAGTCATCCCAGAAAGAAGGTTTGATCGCCTCGGCCGCCAGCGTGTTGCAGCGGGGAGAAACCTTCCAAAAGTAGATATCCGCACCGGTCGAGGTGTCGCCTTTCACGATCCGTTCGCCATCCAGCCACTGCAGAATTTTTTCTGCGTGTTCGGGCGTGGCGAGGCCGGCAGCCACCGCCTGCAAATTAACAAACGTAAACCCATAGTCGTGCCGGCTTCCGTCTTTTCCCTCACAGCCGATAAAGCGCCCGGTTTCTTCGTTCCAGAAAACCTCATTGAACCGCTGCTTCACCAGCGGACGCAACGCCATGTACTCCGCCGCCTTATCCGCATTGCCGAGCGCCGTTTCCAGCTGTGCCATCCAATAGAGCGAAATGTAAAATTCCGTGGCGTCGTAAGCCGACCGGTAGCCGAAGCGCCATGCGTCCCAGTAATTGCTGCCAAATCCTTTTACGGTTCCGTCGCTCTTCGGATCATGATTGGTCAGCAGGCCGGTTTTACCGTCCATATCTTCCAGCAGAAACTTCATCGCCTTGCGGACCTTTTCAATCAGCACAACGCCGGTCTTTGCGTCTTTGGTCTGCAGGAATGCCGGATCGCGATTCATCAAATACCATTGCGAAACACCGGAAACGAAAAGAGCCGTCGCGACAGGATGCTTGGAGTGATCCAAATGATAGAACGTTCCCGGTGCCACACCCATTAGACCGCGTTCATCCTGAGGATACGAATTAACGCACTCTTCGTAATATTTTCTGGAAGCCGGGTCATTCAGCCAGGAACCCTTCATCGCATTCCAGTGAGACCAAATCGTACTGCCGATACCCAGCAGGCCGCCCTCATCCGGACGGGTCGTCGGCCACCACGGATCAAAATTATGCAGGACTTCGTTGGCAGCAGAGCCGTAGGTCAGCCACATATTATTCCAGTCCGCTTCGGCCATTGGATCGGCGTCCATACAGAAAAGCTTCCCGCCGCCAAACGCCACCGGATCCTTCATTCGTAATTCATACTTTCCGGAAACGTTCTTTGGCGGACTATAGGAAGTCACGCGCAAATCGCTGGCCGACAGCCCGTGCAGCGGAATACAAACCTTCTTATTGCCGGGATCCGGAAAGTGGCGATAAACCGCCGCCGGAATATCGTTCCAGACTTTGCCGCCGTCGGTGGAGACCTCTACACAAAAGTTATCGGGAAAAGCCGCGCCGTTCTCTTTCGCCAGCTCCAGCCGGTCCACCGCTTCAATCCGGTCGAAGTGAATCGTGTAACTTTGGGGCTGACGCGATTCATCCGTTGCTTGCGGAGCGCCGGAGCTCTTTGCCGGAAGCGGCACGGATTCTTTCATGACCGAACCAGAGACGGTGATCGGACTGCCGGTCAACGGAATCCGCCGACCGGAAACGGTGATGGCCTGCGGCTGAATTTTGAAAGTTCCGGGACGGTTCCAGACTTTGGACATTTCAGGCGAGCAATAGGCCAGACCGTGCCAGGTCGGCGTCACCGTGCCGTCGCCCCAGTCCACGAGATACCAGACCATTTCGGAACCGCCGGCAGGTGTTGGCTTATATGTAAACGTCTGTCCGGTCTGAACCGTTGCGGCGCTACTAAACCCCGCAATCAGTCCGCAACATGCACCTGCGATCTTAACCCGGTTTCTCACGATCTACCTCAATTTCATAATGACGTAACTGCGCGCCGGCAAAGTCAGTTCCAGACTGCGCCCGGACAAATCCAGCGCACTGAAAACTTTCCCTTCTCTGCTCAGCAGCGGAACCGCGCGATACGGTTTCTTGCGCTCAGCAATCGCCGCGCTCAGGTCGAGCTTGACTGTCTTCGCCTGTTCCGCCGGATTGACGACCATAAGCGCAACTTTGCCGGACGCTTTCCGGACGTAGGCGTAAACCGGATTTCCTTTTTCCGCCAGCACGGTGATCTTTTCAGCCGTCACCGCGAACGCCGGATGGCTCTTTCGCAGAGCAAGCAGTCGTTTCACTTCGTTCAGTACCGAACCGGGATCCTTCAGCTGTTTTTCAACATTGCGCTGTTTGCAGTCGGGATTCAGCGGCAGATAAATTTTGTTCTTCGGTGCCGTGCTGAACCCGGCATTCTTCCCGGAACTCCACTGCATCGGCGTGCGGTACTGCGCCTTAAACGCAGCACCTTCCACTGACGGCGCTTCCGGATTAACCTTCATTCCGAGTTCGTCGCCGTAGTAGATGAACGGCACCGTGTTGTGCGTCAGGCTGACGGCGAGCGCGAGAACGGTGAGATCGTCGTCGCCTTCGCTGCCGGTACTCGGACGCGGCAGGTCGTGATTGCTCGTCTGCATGGCAATGGCCGCATTTTTCCGCCGGACACTGCCGTTCTGCTGCGTAATGCGTTCCTCAAATCCGACCGGATCATGAACTTTGCCGCCGCAAATATACTGCCGGTTTTCGCTGAAGAGCGTGTCCTTGTGCGTCGAGAGCAGGCAGAAGTTTTTGGTGAACTGCAAATGGAAGTTCAAATCGTTGATCGCGTGTGAGTCGTCGTCCCAGTGTTCCGCCACCATCATCCGGTCACCGTATTCATCAACGGCCTTGCGGATGTACTGCCAGAACGCGGCGGAAAGTTCCGGCTGATTGGTGAACGCTTTCACGCCGACCGCATCCGGAACGTCGCAGCGGAAACCGTCCACGCCCATATCCAGCCAGTAGCGGATCACGTTGCGCATTTCCTCCCAGAGCGCTTTCACGCCGGGATCTTTCGGCGTGTTCCCGCAATTCGGTGCGAGTATGGCCAGACCGAAGTTCAAGTCCACCTGCTCCTGATGAAAGGTGGAGAACGCCGACTCGTGCCGACCGTGATGGTTGGTCAGCCATTTTCCGGGAAGCTTCGGAAACCATTCGTTTTCGTTCCAGACGTACCAGTTGGAATATTTGTTCTTCTTGAACTTACGCGATTCCTGAAACCACGGATGGAAAATCGAAGTGTGGTTCAGCGCCAAATCGAGCGTGATCTTCATCCCCCGCCGGTGCGCTTCCTTGAGCAGCCGTTTAAAATCCGCCAGCGTGCCGTACCGTTTATGAATCTTGTAATAGTTGGTTACGTCATAACCGGCGTCCAGCATCGGCGATTCGAAAATCGGATTCAGCCAGAGCGCGTCCACGCCCAGCTCTTTCAGATAATCCAGCTTGCTGATTATCCCGTTCAGATCGCCGATTCCGTCGCCGTCGCTGTCGCAGAATGTCTGCGGATAAATCTGATAGAAAACTGCGTTCAGGTACCAAGTGTCTTTTTTCATCAGGTCATCTCCATTTCATTTTTCTATTTCCGGTATGCACCGGAGCAAAACTGATATTCGCCGGAGCCGGCAGCGACCACACAGTAACCTTCGCGGCATTCGACGGCTTTCACGCCCGCCGCTTCCCGCACAGGCAGGCCGCCCTCCTCTGCCGCGCCATCCAAAGAAGGAATAAAAATCCGGGCGGTGCAGTTCGCCGGAATCTTCACCCGCAGGTTCAGCCTCCCGCTTTCCACAAACCACTCGCTTTCGATCCGCCCGCGAATTGAATCATAGTGCGCAGAAACTTTTTCCAGTCCAGCCGGAACGTCCGGACGGATGACAATCCGCTCAAAACCCGCGGAGTCGGTTTCCTGCCCGATGCCCGCAAGTCCCGACATGAACCACTCCTGAACGTGCCCGAGCATACAGTGGTTCTGTGAAGTCGCCGGCGTGGCATCCCACGCTTCCGCCAGACTGGTAACGCCCTGACTGAGCTGATAGCCGTAGCTGGGATTGTCGGTGCGGGTGTTCATCCGGTAGAGAATGTCCGATCGTCCGGCGTCAATCAAAGCACGGATCAGATACCGGTAGCCGACGTCGCCGGCCGTCTGCTTATTCCCGCGCGACTCCACATCATGCACCAGCTGCTTGATCACACCGGCACGGAATTTTTCCGGAACCAGATCATACACCAGCGCGATCGCCTGAGCCGCCTGACTTCCTGTAGCGTAGTATCCTTTATCGGCCTGAAAAAATGTTTCGTGGAACCGCACGCGAACCTGCGCCGCAGCTTTTGCAAAGCGATCCGCATCATCCGTCTTCCCGAGCAGCGTTGCTGTGCGTTCAAGAACCAGCAGATTTTGATAATAGAAGGCCGTCGGCATCACTCCGGCAGGCGTCAGCTTGGAAGGTCCGGGAGCGCCAGACCCGATGTCGTACCAGTCGCCAAGCCCCTGATAGAGCACGCCGTCCACCGCAGCACTCGCGAGATAGCCGGCATAACGCGTCATCCCGGAATAGTTTTCAGCCAGCACACGGGTGTCGCCAAACCAGCGATAAAGCATCCAGGGAACAAGAACCATCGCACTGCCCCATTCCGGAGAGTCGCGGAATCCGCCCTGAAAAACCGTGTATTCCGGAGCGATATCAGGCACCAGCCCGCTGTCCTGCTGGGCGTCAGCCATATCGCGCGTCACCTTGGCGTAGAACGGAGCCGCGTCGTAGTTGTAGAGGATGGACGGGCCCATCAGGTGCGCCACCTCAAGCCAGCCCAGCTTTTCGCGGTGCGGACAGTCGGTGAGAACGGCCTGAAAGTTACTGCGCACCGAACAGTCAACCAGACGGTCGATCCGGTTGAGCAGTTCATTGGAAAAAGAAACAGCACCGGCTCGCGCGGTCGATGAATGGACAAATTCACCTTCCAGGGAAATAATTTCCGCCTCACCCGAAACCGTCACTTCCGCATACCGGAACCCGGTGTAGGAATAACGCGGATGCCACTCTTCCACGCCGTTGCCCTTGAGAGTATAGCTGAAATAAATTTCCGTTTTACTGATTCCCACCGAAGTCTGCTGATTGAGGCGCCCATCCGCATCCAGCAATTCGCCCGGCTTAATCCGGATGGTGGCGCCAGCTTTCCCGCGAACCCTCAGCCGTGGCCAGCCGGCAAAATTCTGTCCGAAATCATAAATGTACTTTCCGGGCTCAAGCCGCGAAATTTCCACTCCCTGAAAACGCTGCATCACTTTCAGCGGCGGCGCTATTTGCGCGAGAAGCTTTCCGCCGGGACGGCAATCTGTCGGCGCGCCGTAATAACCGGCCTGAGCCCAGGAAGAGTCGTCAAAGCCCGGTTCGCTCCAGCCGGACTCATCGCGCCGGGCATCAAAATCCTCTCCGCCGTAGATGCAGGAAAAAGTTATCGGGCCTTCTTTCACCCGCCACAGATGATCGGAACCGACCACCGAAACCGAACCGTCGGTGTGTTCAATCCGCAGCATGATCCGCATTTCAGGCGTGCCGAAGGAGGCCGTGTATTTGGTATAACGCCCGCCGGGAACGCTGTAGAACCCGTTGGCCAATTCCCCCGCAATCACATTCTCACCGTCACGAAGCAGCTCCGTAACCTCGTTGGCAACATAGTAGATCGTCCTGCGGAAATTCGTCCAGTGAGGTGCCAGTACCGCGTCGCCCGCCTTGCGCCCGTTCAGAAAAACTTCATGGAATCCGGCCGAGGTCGAATAGACCACGGCGCGGCGGACCGGCTTATCGGTGACAAACGGTTTGCGGTAGCGCTCCAGAGGGCCGGCAGTCAGCAGCCTGCGCTGAGAAGCCATCCAGGCTCCGCCCCAGTCTTCTTCGCGCAGAATGCCGGCGCCCCATTCCGCGATTTCACTCCAGTCACCGACGTATCCGCGCTCATCCCAAACCCGCACCTTCCAGAAATACCGGCAGAAGCTTTCCATTGGAACTCCGCCGTATTCCACCTGTGCGGCCTGCGCCGACTCGACACGGCCGGAATCCCAGAGATCGCCCGAATCCCGAGCCAGCAGTTCCGCCGACGAGGCGACAAGAATATGAAAAGCCGTCTGATGTTTATTCCGTTCCTGTGAAGACAGCGTCCAGCTCAAACGCGGACGCTCCGCATCAACACAAAGCGGATTCATTTGGTATTCACAACGCAGGTTCTCGGCGGTCATACGGCTTACCTCTGAAATGTTTTATGCATCCGGTCGCAATAGTAGCGGACGTTATCCCACTTCGCATCCGGCGGAATGCGGTGGTCGGGACATGGAATATATCCGCCCAAATCGATCAGCGGCTTGAGCCGTTCGATCTCGCGGTCAATCGCCGAACGGTCTTTGGAAAAAACGGTTTTGTTCATGCCGCCGACGCCGCGCAGTTCACGCCCGTATTTTTCGCGCCACGGCGCAATCGACGCATCCCAGGTTCCCACTTCAATCGGGAACATGGTGTTCACGCCGTTTTCAAGCCAGGTCGGAATCAGTGAATCGATCCAGCCGTCGCAGTCCACCGAAATAATGTCGATGCCGTACCGGTTGCAGAGCGACGTAATCTTTTTGTAGTACGGACCGGCCACTTCATGAAATACCGACGGAGCAACCAGTGGACCGTTTTTGAAACAAATGTCCTCCCAGAAATGGGCAAAGTCGAACTTGGCACCGGTTTTTAGAATGTATTCTGTATTCTGATAATCCAGATCCGCGATGGTCTGAACCATTTCCAGAAACAGATCTTCGTCATCCACCTGCAGATAGCTCAGATTGACCATCCCCAGCCAGGTACGGAGATCGCCGAGCAGACTTCCGCAATACAGGCCGTAATGCTGCGACCGCGTCTGATCTTTCAGAACATCCAGCCCGCCTTGAGAAAATACTTTGTAACTGCCGTCATCGGCATTCATCACCCATGACTGCAAGATGCGTTCTTCAGAAAACTGCAGGCGCGGAAGGTAATGTTCCTCCCACGAAGCACGATCTACCAGCGTGTGAGCAAACTCCATCGGGATGCTGCCCGCGCCCGGCTTTTCCATCTCCACCACACCGGCGGCATTTAACACCTTCTTCGATCCGTCGGGCATCTCTTCGAGCACTTTGCGTTCAAACATCGGATACAGCGAACCGTGATAGAAAAACGTGCTGAACCAGTTGAAATCAAATCCGAGCTTTTCATTAATCGAAACACAGCCTTCGTAGCCGGTCCGCGACTCCGCCTCGGTCAGATGCCCTTCGGCATACCACTTTTCCAGCGTCTCAGACCAGTAACCGAAATGCACAACCGGCATCCGCCCGTAGGATTCATAATGTAAGATCGACTTAACACACTCTCTGTTATTCACGCGGCCTCCCTGCCTATTGATTTAGACGTTTATACGCCTGTAAACCAATTAACAAAATAGACGAACCGCTGATAATAATGTATGAAAGTAAGATGAAAAAATCAGCAACAGCGGCACTGATTCCCTGCGTAAATATTGCCAATTACCGGCTGACGGCCAAACCGTTTGAGTGCTGGGGGCCGCGTACCATTCCCGACACAGAACTGATTCTTATCCATTCAGGAACTTTCACTCTTGAGCTGACCAGCCAGACCATACAGGCAGAAGAAAGACAGCTGTTGGTCATTTTACCGGGCGAGCGCCACTGTTTCCGGAACCTGCAGAAATCCGGAGTCATCAGCTGCATCCATTGCGATTTACCGGCAAAAGAAGCCCTGCCGCGCATACACCTTGTTTCCGATCCGGAAGTTAAAGAAACTTTCCGGCGCTGCGCCGAAGTTTTTCTGCATCCTTCGCCGCGAAGAATCGAGCTGCTGCATATTATTCTGAAAGAACTGCTGATCCGCCTGTATCCGGACGGCCCGGAAGCCTTCCCTCCGCCTGTCTCGGAGCGCGTCGCAGAAATGGTTTCTTACATCCGCGGGCACATTGATGAGCCGGTCACACGCAGCGTACTGGCGAAGCAGTTCCACATTTCTCCGCAGCACATCAATCATCTGTTCAAAACCGAACTCGGCACCAGCCCAACCGCTCTGCTGCACTTCGAGCGGGCTAAACGCGCCTTTCTGCTGATCCAGAACGAACGGCTGAGCGTCAAAGAAACGGCGGAAAAAACAGGCTTCTGCGATGCCTACCACCTCTCTAAGGTTTTCAAAAAAGTCTACGGTTTCCCGCCCGGGCGCATCACCCGGTTTTTCAAACCGCAGTAAAAATTATTAAGACAGCCCGTCTCCTCACGAAAATAAACCGGTTAAATTACCGGTGTATTTTAAAACCGAATTGTTAATTTAATTGAATAGGACGGCAAGAGGACATACCGTCAGCGCCCTCTCAAAAATCATTGGAAAAAGCCTGCTATGAACAGTCAAATTGCGGTCAAAAAACGAAACAGCAAATGCGCCTTTTCAGCCCGTCCTCGCGTATTAATGGCTCTGGAGTGGTATGACGCCAAAATTCACGAAGGAATTGCTCAGTACGCCGGTGAGGCCGGATGGATATTGGATGCCAGCATGGCCCGCATGAATACTATGCCGGAACACTGGGAGGGCGACGGGGTCATCACCCTGCTCAACGAAGAGGACTCCCATTATCTGCCGTATATTAAATCCCTCAATCTGCCCACCGTTGGAATCGGCTATGCACTCCAGGAACATCATCCCGTCGTGCTCAGTGATAACGCAAAAACCGGCGCACTGGGCGCGGAACATTTTCTGAACCGCAACTTCCGCAACTTTGCCTTTGTCTTTTTTGACAACGGTGCTTTGGAAAAGGAACGGTGCGACGGGTTCGAAGCCGCTCTGCAGGAAAGCGGCAAACCGTTTAAACTGGCTAAATGGAAAAATAAAAAAAGAAATAAAGTCCGCTCCTACGGGGATATGCGCGACTGGCTGGTGAGCCACTTGCGAAGCGCCGCAAAACCGCTGGCCATTATGGCGCAGAACGACGATTCCGCCATACTGATTCTGTACGCCTGTATCGATGCCGGCATCTCTGTGCCCGAAGAAGTCGCCGTGCTCGGCGCAGACAACAACCCGCTCATCTGCGACTTCGCCCCGATTCCGCTGTCCAGCGTCGACTGCGACCTGCACACACTCGGGTACACATCCGCCAAACTGCTGAATGACATCATGCAGGGCAGAAAGCCGGTTCAGTCACTGATACGCACTCCGCCTAAAGGGGTCGCACTGCGCCGCTCAACAGACATCCCGGCGGTGGAAATTCCCTGTATCGCCAAAGCCATCCGGTTCATATGGGACAATTTCGATCAGCAGATCGATGTGGAAACCGTTATTGCACAAACCGGCATGTCGCGTTCTTTTGTTTATCAGGAGTTCGACAAAGCCATCGGGTGCTCTATCGCTAAAGAAATCACCCGCTGCCGCCTCAACAAGGCAAAAGATCTTCTCAAACATACCGAGATGGATATCAACGAAATCGCGCCCGCCTGCGGATTTGCAGGGGTGGTTTCATTTTGCCGGGCCTTTGCCCGCGAAGAGAAAATGACCGCCTCCGCCTATCGCCGCAAAACTGCCGGCGAAGCTTAGCGTGTTTTAAGCCGCTCAATAAGCCATCTTCTTGGCCGGACGCACGAGCTTCAGCTGTATACTTCGGTCGTCCTGTGACAATAAAAGCTCCGGGAATTTCCCGGAGCTTTTTACCTTTATCAGCAGCCTGAGACTCCCTTCACAGGGAGTCTTTTTCCTGTTTTGATGCGTCGTGTGATTACATCATGAACAGCATCTCGACATAAGTCGGGATCGGCCAGATGTCGTCGGGAACCATCTTTTCGAGAGCGTCTGCCGAAGCACGGATCTTGCCCATAGCCGCGATCATTTTTTCAGCGCCGTGCGCCTTTTCGAGCGCGGCAACAGCTTTGTACAGTTTTTCGGTTTCTGCACACATAGCCTTAAGCTCCGCCTTGGCACCGGTCGCCACACCGCCGGCAACGGTGACGGCCTTGATAGAGGCGGCCAGTTCGCCTTGAGCGGTCATAACAGCCGGGATGATCATGGTTTTGGCCATGGTCACGGCCACGCCGGCTTCGATCTCGATAATCTTTTCGTACGTTTCGTTGTAAATGTCGAAACGGGAGTGCAGTTCCTTTTCGGTCAGCACACCGTATTTACTGAAAAGTTTCTTGGCCTTTTCGGTATTGAAAGATTTCAGAGAGTCCGGCGTTTTTTTGACATTCGGCAGGCCGCGCTTTGCAGCTTCTTTAGCCCAGGCTTCAGTATAGTTGTCGCCGTTGAACAAGATGCGCTTGTGCTTCTTGATAATGCCGGCGAGCAACTTCTGAAGAGCTTCGTTGAAATTCTTGCCGGCTTTTACGTCAGCTTCAAGTTTCGTGCAGATTTCATCAAGCGCTTCCGCCACGATCGTGTTGATCGCCACGTTGGATCCGGCGCAGCTCTGGTTGGAGCCGACAGCACGGAACTCAAACTTGTTGCCGGTAAAGGCAAACGGAGATGTGCGGTTGCGGTCGGTGTTGCCGCGCGGCAGCGCCGGCAGGGTGTCCACACCCAGATGAATATGCCCGCCAGCCTTGGAGCTCTTGGCTCCGCCTTTTTCGATCTGCTCTACAACATCGGTGAGCTGATCGCCAAGGAAGATCGAGATAATGGCCGGCGGTGCTTCATTAGCACCCAAACGGTGGTCATTGCCGGCGGTCGCGACGGTAGCGCGGAGGATGTCAGCGTGCGTATCAACCGCTTTCATCAGCGCACAAATCATCGTCATGAATTTGGCATTTTCGTGCGGGTTGTCGCCGGGCGACAGCCAGTTCTTTCCGTCCGGGCCGCAAAGCGCCCAGTTATTGTGCTTGCCGGAACCGTTGACGCCGGCGAAGGGTTTTTCGTGCAACAGACAAACCAGACCGTGCATGCCGGCCGTCTTGCGCATGACTTCCATCGCGAGCATGTTGTGGTCGACAGCCAGATTGAGCTCTTCGAAAACCGGAGCTATTTCGAACTGTGCCGGAGCAACTTCATTATGACGGGTTTTGGCCGGCACGCCCATACGCCAGAGTTCCGCGTCCAGATCCTGCATGAAAGCCAGAATGCGGGGTTTAATGGCGCCAAAGTAATGGTCTTCCATCTGCTGGTGCTTGGCGGGCTTGCTGCCAAAGAGAGTGCGTCCGGTCTGCTGCAAATCAAGACGTGCATTATAAAGTTCTTCGTCGATCAGAAAGTATTCCTGCTCGGCACCCAGTGTGGCATACGCCGCCTGCTTGATCGGGACTCCAAACAGCTTGGCCAAACGGTCAGCCTGCACACTCAGCGCCTTCATGGAGCGCAACAGCGGAGTTTTTTTATCAAGCGCCTCGCCGTGGTATCCGCAGAAAACAGTCGGTATGCAGAGGGTATTGTCTTTAATAAACGCCGGACTGCTCGGATCCCAGCCGGTATAACCGCGGGCTTCAAACGTGGCGCGCAAACCGCCGGACGGAAAACTGGAGGCATCCGGCTCGCCCTGAATCAGCTCCGCACCGGAGAATTTACAAACTACAGAGCCTTCGCCGTCCGGAACAATAAAGGAGTCGTGCTTCTCAGCGGTGGAACCTGTCAACGGCTGGAACCAGTGCGTGTAGTGCGTGGCTCCTTTGGACATCGCCCACTCTTTCATCGCTTCAGCAACTTCATCTGCAATGCCGGCGTCGAGGCTCTTTCCGGTTTTGATTGTTGCCTCAAGCGACTTTACTGTCGCTTCAGAAAGATGCTCGCGCATTACCTTCATGCTGAATACATTTTCGCCAAACAGATCTGTCGGATTAGCCATTCTATTTCTCCTTGTTATGCTATTTGAAAAACAAATTTTCCCGTCAACGAGCCAAAAAATTACCGCTTTGAAAAAGCAAAAACTATTCCAAAATAAACTTTCGTTATTTATCAGGATGCAACATGTTTTTAGTTAGCATGTTGTGAATTATACTGCTCACTTAACCGGCAAAACGTCATTCGAATTATAATACGTTTTTGTCCGTCTTTCCGCGCTTGGGTTGCAAATATGTCGGAACTATCCTTGTTTTTCTAATTTATGTATTCTGGCTTCAAGTTCCGCAACACGCTCTTTCAGCTTGGGCAGTAATATTATCCCGGCCTGGGTTCTTTTAAATTTTGCAGCCGGCATGGCGGGAACACCAATCATATATGCACCGGGTTCAACGTCTTTAGTCACCGCTCCTTTCGCCCCGATCACAGCGCCATTTCCTATATGAAGGTGTCCGGCAATACCGGCCTGCCCTGCTATAATAACTTTACTGCCAATATGCGTACTTCCTGCTATAGCCGCCTGCGCAACAAGAACGGTGTGATCGCCAATTACAACATTGTGGGCAATCTGTACAAGGTTGTCTATTTTCACTCCATGACCGATGACGGTTTTGCCGAACCGGGCGCGGTCAATTGTTACGTTTGCGCCGATTTCGACATCATCTCCTATTTCAACAATCCCAGTCTGTAAAATTTTAGTGCGGACACCCTGCCCGTCAACTGAATAGCCGAACCCGTCGCTTCCAATAACGGTGCCGTTATGCACAATAGTCCGGCTGCCGATTCTGACGGCTTCGCGCAGAGACACCTGAGGATAAAGCCAGCAATCTTCGCCGAGGATCGACTGCCGACCGATGTAGCACTGCGGAAAAATAACGGTACCGGCGCCGATCTTTGCACCGGATTCAATTACGCACAGGGCACCGATAGAGACCTTGTCACCGATCTGCGCATCCGGAGCTACCACGGCCGTCGGATGAATTCCGGTCGCCGGACGCGGCGGCGGTGTATAAAAAAGTGCGGCGGCTTTTGCAAAAGCTTCGTCCGGATTTTTCGTGCGAATCAGCGGCGCTGAACAGGAGCTGCTCCAGTCTTCGGGTACAATAACAGCAGCGGCTTTCGTGGCTGCAGCCTCGGGTGCATACCGCGGATTAGCGATAAAACTTATGTCCCCGTCACCCGCCTCGGTGATACCCGCCACGCCGCGAATGTCAGTGTCGCCGTTTCCTTCGAATCTACCGCCGACCTTTTCAGCCACTTCGGAAAGTTTCATGACTTGCTGCCAGCCTCCGCAGGTTTATTTTCCGGTTTTTTTCCATCATCAAACAGCTCGCCTTCTTTCATCACATCGGGACGTTTGCTGTTCAGTACATTTAAAATAGCATCTGTGATCTCCAGATCGGGGTGAGTATAAATAAAGACCCCGATAGCTGCGCGGCGGGACGAATTGTCGACAACGGCCTGAAGTCCTTCATTTTTTGCATACTCCACAACGGTCTGACGGATTTCATCCATAATGGTCTGGCTCATGCGGGTAACCTGAACCTGGAGCTGCTGTTGCCGTCTCGCGGTAAAATCTTCGATTTCTTTTTGTTTAGCCCTTAGTACAAGCAGGCGCTCTTCGTACAGCAACCGCTTGCTGTCGCGGATTTCTTCAGTCAGCGTGGTGTCACGCGCTTCTTTCTTGAGAGAATCAACTTCGCCGCTGACAACAGCCATTTCCTCCGCCATCACCTTTTTTTCTTTTTCGATATCCTGCTGCTGCACTTCGACTTTTGATTTTGCCAGCTGGGTTTTGTAGAACCCGTCAAAGACCTTCTCGAGGTCAATAAAGACAATCTTCTCTGCAGCGCCGGCAGCGCCGGCCAGTAAAAAGAGGATCATGCCAAGTTGTACGAATTTTTTCATATTAAACGCTCACTCCGTTAGAATGAATACCCCAGCAGAAAGCTGAACCGTCCGCTGGCACCTTCATTATTTTTATCCATAAGATGCGGGATCGCATAGTCCAAACGCAACGGAAACATCGGCAGGTCTATTCGCACACCGACACCGTAACTGGAATTGATATCGGCAGTAGACAGGTCAAAGGAAGATTCCGAAACGGCGCCGATATCATAGAACGCCGCTGCGCGGATCTTGCTCCAGAGCGGAACAGTGTATTCTGCGGTACCGTACCAGCTGCTCAAGCCCCCGATCGGTTCACCGCCGTCGTTCGGGTCGCGCGGACTCACATCCCGGTATTTAAAACCGCGGATGTTACGCGGGCCGCCGAGAAAAAGACGGTCGAAAATCGGAACGTGGCTTGAGTCGCCATAACTGTCAACCGTGCGAACCTCGCCTTTGATATTAAACACATGATCGTCGAGCACCGGCCAGAACTGTGAAGATTTAGCCTCCAGCGCGTAGATGTTCTCGTCACCGGCAAGCGGGCCGCCGGACACTTCTACACCGGCCGAACTGAGGTTCCCTTTGGTGGGAATAAAAAACTGGTCGCGCGTGTCACGCGAAATGCCGGTTCCGACCGTTGATTTCAGCGTGGCGCCTTCGTCACCCCGAATGAACGCATTCGTTGGTACACTCGAATCAATACTATCAACGGTAAATTGCTCCAGCGAGTAGCTCAAAGTGCCGCGTGTGAATGTGCCGAGCGGTTTCGTGAGCGAAGTTTTGCTGCCCAGCGTTTGCAAGTCGAACTGGTCGCTGTAATAGCTGGCGTTGCGGTAATACAAATCCTGACCCAGCGCCAGCTTGCGATCCATAAACCACGGCTCGATAAAAGAAAGTTCCAAGTCGCTGCGCTTCGTACCCGCCTGCACGCGAACCTTCACCTTCTGTCCGTCACCGACCGGCGGCCAGCGCTGCATATCAAAGTTTCCGTGGGAAAGTTCAGCGAATCCGACCAGGTCATCCACACTGGAAAAACCGGCGCCGATCAGGAAGCTGCCCATGGCTTTTTCCTTCACCTTGAAAGTGAGGTCATAGGTATTGGTGCCTTCCGCCGGAGCGTATGAGCTGCTGACGGTCTCGAAATAGCCGAGATTCTTCAGGCGGCTCTCGCTGGTTTCCACCTTGCCCTGATGAAAAAGCTCTCCGGGATAAACGGCCAGCTCCCGGCGCATCACTTCGTCACGCGTCTTTTCATTCCCGCGGATATCAATCTCGTTAATATTTGCCAGCGAACCTTCATGCACACTGAAGCGGATGCTGGCGATCTTCGTTTGCGGATCCGTGCTGATCACCGGCTGAACGTCGTTGCGGATATATCCGCGATTACCGTAATAATGGTTCACAGCAGAAGCGGCATCGTCAATCGCCTTGCGGGACGCAACAGCGCCGGACACTATCTTCACCTGCTTCTCAAGTTCAGAACGCTCAAACAGCGTGTTGCCGTCGAATTCGATTGTGCCGATCTGGTATTTAACATTTTCCTGCACGTGGTAGACCAGCTCCAGCTTCCCGTCACCCAGCGGCTTAAGATCGGGGCCGTCAACTTTTACATCAAGAAAACCGCGATCCTGAAAAACCTTCCGGATGGCCGCCAGATCGGCCTCTTTCATTTCCGGTTTATAGGCACCGAACCAGGGGGTTATCCACCAGGTCTTCTTCTGCTGCATCACCTTCCGCAAATCCCAGGGATTAAACCGGTCTGAGGGTTGACGGGACGGAAAAATATTCGGCGTCATCCGGCGGCACAAACTGTCGCTCGCGATATTTCCGCCCTCAAAAACGATCCTTTTAACCCGCAGCTTTTCACCTTCATTCACCTTCATCGCCAGATCTGCCGTACCGGCTTTGTCGTCGGCTTTAAGCTCCCAGGTGATCGTGGCGTCAGGATATTTATTCTTCCGGCAATATGCTTCCACCTTGCGGGTTTTCTCGCCGACCAGCGCCTTATCAACATAATCGCCCAGCTCAAGCCCAAGCTCCTTCTTGATCTTGCGGTTGCCGATGCCGTCCGCGCCGGTAATTTCAATCTGGCGCAGCCGCAGGCGGCTGGCGACCTTGTAAACCAGCGTGAACTTGTCGCCGGACTGCTCAACAACTGCGCGCACATAAGAAAACCGTTCGGATTTGCGCAGATTATCAACGTCATGGGCGACGGCCGCATTCAGCTCGATTTCGCTTGCAACCTCCTGTCCGGCCCGCAGGGAGGTGTAGGCCCGTACAAAAGACTCATCCAGCACAGCCTTCTCGACGTTTTCTATGCGGATTTCGCTGAGCACCAGAGCGGAAAAACCGGAGGCTGCCAGTCCGAAGGCCAGTATCAGAACACCCAGAAGTTTTTTTGTTTTTTCCATCATGTTTTTTACTCCGCCGCGCCGTCAACCCCGTGCCGTGTATCGCGATCTTCAAACCGTGTATATTCTCTGAAAAAGTTCAGCTTCACCTCGCCCGTCGGCCCGTTGCGGTGCTTGGCAATATCGACAATCGCCAGCGTATCCTCTCCGGAAGCGGCATCCTGCTCTTTATTATAATAAGACGGGCGCTGGAGCAACAATACGACGTCGGCATCCTGCTCAATCGCACCGGAGTCGCGCAAGTCAGAAAGCCTCGGTTTTCCGTCGCGGGTGCCCTGCTCCGGCGCACGGCTGAGCTGACTGAGAATGAGCACCGGCACGTCCAGCTCCTTGGCCATCGCTTTGATGTTGTTCGAAATGGCCGCGGTCTCCTGCTGGCGCCCTTCGCGCGAACGGCGTTTATCGGCCAGCAGCTGCAAATAGTCGATTACGATCAGATCGATATTATAAATCCGTTTCATCCGGCGGGCGCGGGCGCGCAAATCCATGACATCCAGACCGGCAGAGTCATCCACGATAATCGAGGCTTTCCCGAGCTGGTCGGCGGCCGACGAAATCCGGGTACGGTCGCCTTCGGAAAAAAAATCTTTCCAGGCGGGCACGCCGGCTTTGCTGTAAAGCATACGGCGGACGAGTTGCTCCTGCGACATTTCAAGACTGAACACGCCGACCGCATGTTTTTTGCCGCCGGCACCCCGCCCGAGCGCGGCGTTTTCCGCGATATTCATGGCCAGCGAGGTTTTCCCCATGGAAGGACGCGCCGCCAGCACGATCATGTCGGTCCGGTGAAGTCCGCGCAGCTCTTTATCGAGATCGATAAACCCGGTCGGCACGCCGCTGTCCAGAATATTGCCATCGATGATCTGGCCGCACGTTTTATAAACGACATTTTTCCAATCCTCGGAAGAGGCGGTCTTTTTATCGTTTAGCTCGAAGAAGGCCTGCTCGGTTCGGCTGAGCAGTTCTTCCGCGTCTTCATCCGTGTAGCAGTGGTCGATGGCTTCGGCAGCCTGACCGATGATGCGCCGCAGCAGATGCTTCTGCTGAACGATCTCTATGTAGTATTCAGCGTGCGCGGAGGTCGGCGTGCTGTCGATCAGCCCCTCGAGAAAAGCGTAACCGCCGGTCTGCTCAAGCCGCCCGCCTTTTTTAAGATCTTCGCCGACCGTCAGCAGGTCGATGGCGAGCGCGCGCTGATACATTCCCATCAGCTGCTCAAAGAGCAGCCGGTGCGCAGGAACATAAAACGAATCGGCTGAAAGCGATTTGATGGAACAGAGTTCGATAACCCGGGTTGATTCGATCAGAGCGGAGCCGAGAACGCCGCGTTCGGCTTCCTCACTATAGGGCGGAAGACGGCGCCCGCTCTGATCGATAGAACTCATTCTTCAACGATCCATACCTTCAGCACAGTTTTCACTTCGGGATGGAGGGTGACAGTCACATCAAATACGCCGAGTTCGTGGAACGGCGAGTCCAGTTTGATCTGACCGCGCTCAAGAGTAAGTCCCTGTTCAGCGAGCTTTTCAACAATCTGAGCCACGCCGACTGAGCCGAACATTTTGCCGCCTTCAGCCGTTTTCACGGCAATCGTGCAGGAGATGCTTTCGAATTTCTTCGCGAGCTCTTCCGCGGCAGTCTGCTCTTTGCGCAGCAGTTCAAGGCGTTCAATACGCTTCTTTTCAATCTGGCGTTTTTTGCCTTCGGTCACATCCGAAGCCAGTCCGTTCGGAAGAAGGTAGTTCCGGGCGTAGCCTTCAGCCACACGCACCACGTCGCCTTCAATTCCCAGTCCGGGCACCGCATCCATCAATAAAACTTCTACAGCCATTTCTGATTCTCCTCTGTTTGCGCTTTAGCGCAAAAGTCCCATTACACGCGCCTGACGGATAGCCCGCTTGACTTCCCGCTGCTGCTTGGAGGTCACGCCGGTATAACGCTGCGGAAGAATTTTCCCGCGCTCGGTCATGAACTTGCGGAGCAGTTCCGCGTCCTTGTAATCAATTACGGTCACGCCTTCCAGAAGCCGGCCGCCCTTTTCCTCTTTATTTTCAATATATGCCATGATCTATACCTTTCCTTATCAAAACGGAATGTCGTCATCATCCGCAGCCGGTGCTTCAAAATCTGCCGGCGGCGGCATGCTGTTTTGGGGAGCGTCGGCGGTTTCGGCTCCGCGACGGGGAGCCCCGAGAAATTGAACCCGGTCCGCACGGACCCTTAACTTGCTTCGCTTTTCCCCCTGCTGATTCGTCCACTGATCGAGCTTCAAACGGCCTTCAACAAAAACCGGCGATCCTTTGAAAAGATACTCCACGCAGGTTTCCGCCTGCCGGGCCCAGACTTCCACATCCACAAACACCGTGCTTTCGACGGTTTCGCCGGCTTTGTTTTTGTAGCTTTCGTTGATCGCCAGTCCCAGATCGCCAACCGCCGTTCCCGACGGCGTATAGCGCACTTCGGGATCGCGGGTCAGGTTGCCCATGAGGAACACTCGATTCAGGGTCGACATCTTATGCCTCCTGCGCTGCGACCGCCCCGTCTTTTTTCTGCATGAACTGCGCACGAAATACATTGGTGGCCAGTTTCAGGCGATGCTTGAAGGCATCAATCTGCCCGCCTTCAAGACGGAACATGATCACCACATAAATACCGTTTTTTTTCTTTCTGAGCGGACGGGCAAACGACCGTTTTCCAAGCCGCGTCGAACTTTCCAGTGAGCCGCCCAGTTTTTCCAGCTCGACCTTTACGGCTTCGACAGCCAGATCCAGTTGCGCTTCTTCGAGTGTTTCCGGGAAAATAAAAAGTCCCTCATACGATGTTTTCAATTTCTCTCTCCTTGCTCCTATACTCTGTTAAAGCAGTTCATGGCCTGCTCAACCCCTGCGGTACAGACCATCTCCACCGCATCTGCGGCACGGCTGACCACATCCTTCAAACTCTGCCGCTCGGCATCCGAAAACGGCCCGAGAACATAATTTGAAAGCGGCACACTATCAGGTTTCGGGCCAATGCCAATCCGAATCCTGCCGAAAGCGCCGTCCCCCAATGCCTCCAGGATGGACTGTACTCCGTTGTGCCCGCCCGCCGAACCTTGCGCCCGCACGCGCAACTGACCCCAGCCCAGCGCCACATCGTCAAAAACCACCAGCAGGTCCCCGGTCTTTCCGCCTTCTTTGCGGAGCACCGGTCCGACCGTCCGGCCGCTGCGGTTCATGAATGTTTGCGGTTTTACCAGCCGCACTTTTTCACGCCCGATGAGGCCGTTCGCCGTCTGCTGCGGAAGCCACCAGTTCCGGCGGAAGGAAATATTCTGCCGGGCCGCC
Organism: Kiritimatiellales bacterium; assembly: GCA_041661845.1. Classification (GTDB taxonomy): domain Bacteria; phylum Verrucomicrobiota; class Kiritimatiellia; order Kiritimatiellales; family Tichowtungiaceae; genus Tichowtungia. Next base: position 26,876 of record JBAZTQ010000018.1, read on the forward strand.
AGTTCGTCCAGCACGAGAAACCCGATATTGTGGCGGGTCATTTCGTATTCCCGTCCCGGATTCCCCAGCCCGACAATAACCTTCACTCAAACGGTCTCCGCAAAGGACAGAATTACTCTGCCTTTTCTTCCGGTTTCTTCTCGCGGAGCACTTCCGGCTCAGCCGCTGCCGCACCGGCTTCTCCGGCGACCGGCTCTTCGACCACCTTCGGCAGAGTAACCGAAGCCACGCCGACATCGGCATCCATCAAAATCGTATATTTCGCCGCGTCGATCTTTATATCTTTGATCGCAAGCGTTTCGCCGAGCTTCAGGCCGGTCACATCCACACTGATTTCCTCGGGAATATCCGCCGGGAAACATTCGATTTGAACGTGGTGCAGCAGATGATCCAGCACACCGCCCTGGTTGCGAACGCCTTCGGCTTCGCCGACCAGCTCGACCGGAACTTCGACACGCAGTTTCTTGTTCATGTCCACCTTCTGCATGTCCACATGAACCACACTGCCGGACAGCGCATCGTGCTGCACTTCTTTCAGCAGCACGGATTCTTCCGCGCCGCCTTCGATCTGGATCTTAATCATCACATGCTCGCTTGCATGGTGGCGCAGCATCTGTTCGAACTCATGCTTCGGCAATGAAACCGCACGGGCGGCACCGCCGTCACTGTAAATTACGCCCGGCACCCAGCCGTCGCGGCGCAGACGGCGCGCATTGGCCGAACCTTTATCATCCCTGCTCTTCACTGTAATCTTTGCGTCCATAGCTCTTTTCTCCTCAAGTTATTCTGAAAAGTGATGTCACCGAATTATTGTCATGTATACGGCAGATCGCCTCGGCCAGCAATTCCGCCACGGAAAGAACCTTTACCTTTTTGCCGATATCACAGCGTGCCGGGACACTGTCCGTCGTAACCAGCTCAATGATCGGCGACTCATTCAGCTTTTCAACCCCTTTGCAGTTCAGCAGCGAATGGGTTACCGCCGCGCGGATGGAAGCCGCGCCGGCGTGTTCCAGCAGTTTGGCGGCGGCCGTCAGTGTACCGGCTGTTGACGTCATATCGTCTACCAGCACCGCATTACAACCTCTCACATCGCCCACCAGATGAGTTGCCTCAACCCGTTCTGCGCTTTTACGTTCCTTGCCGACCACGGCAACACCGGCGTCCAGCATATCCGCATATGCCGCCGCCAGCTTCATGCCGCCGGTATCCGGAGCCACCACCACAAGATCTTTCATCTTCTGCTCGCGCAGATACTTCACAAAAACCGGCGCGGCATAGAGATGATCAACCGGTATATCAAAAAAGCCCTGAATCTGCTGCGCATGCAAATCCATCGTCAGCAGGCGGTTGGTTCCGGCAGCCACCAGCAAATTGGCCACCAGCTTGGCCGTGATCGGAACGCGCGGCTGATCTTTGCGATCCTGCCGGGCATAGCCGTAGAACGGAAGCACGGCGGTAATGCGCGAAGCGGAAGCGCGCTTGGCCGCATCAATCATAATCAGCAGCTCCATCAGGTTTTCGTTCGGCGGATAAGAGGTCGGCTGAATAATGTACACATCGCGCCCCCGGACGTTTTCGGCAATCTTCATAAAGATTTCGCCATCCGGAAAGCGGCTGATCTGCACATCACAGAGCTTCTCGCCGGCTTTGGCGGCAATACGCTCCGCCAGATCCCGATGAGCTGTTCCTGATAGAATTTTCACAGTTTCTTCGTCCCTTATTAATATGTGTTCTCTTAAGCCGGTTGATCCGCCCTCGCGGTGGATTTGCCCGACTAGGATTTGAACCTAGACGCCAAGAATCAAAATCTTGTGTGCTACCATTACACTATCGGGCAGCCCGTTTAATGCCAAAAAAAACACCTCTCCCTCCCGAGAGAAGCGTCGAACCATAAAAAGAGCCCCCATCGTTGTCAAATTAAAACGGGAAATGAAGATCACTGCCCGTCCAAAACACTCCCGGCCCGGTAATTCACCGGCCCTCTCTTTTTTTTTCGTGCATTTACATACACTTTGAATATGCTCCGCGCGTGAATAAATACAGCTTCGTATCAATTGTACTGTTCTGTGCAGCGCTTGACGGTGCCGCGCAAAATGAAGGTTCCGGTTTCGATTACAATGCGCTCAAAAACCGGGCTCAGAATCTGGCCGCCGCACCTTATCAAGCCTCGGACAGGACTCTGCCTGAAGAATTGAGCCGCTTGAATTACGACGATATGCGGAATATGCGGTTTGATCCGAAATCCGCCATCTGGCGTATGGAACGGCTCCCCTTCCAGCTTCAGTTTGTTCACCGCGGCGGATCGCAAAACGGCCGCATTACCGTCAACTCTGTCGAGGACGGACGGGTCGGTCCGATTCCTTTTTCAAAGAACCTTTTTAACTATTCCCAGGCAAAAATAAACGGCCGCCTTCCGGACGATCTGGGCTTCAACGGCTTCCGCATCCACTATCCTCTCAATTCCATGGAGTATCTCGACGAGATCATTGCCTTTCAGGGGGCGTCATATTTCCGGGTGCCCGGGAAAGGATTGCACTACGGTCTCTCGGCGCGCGGACTGGCGATTAATGTGGCAGGCCAGGGCCCCGAAGAATTTCCGGAGTTCACCGAGTTCTGGATTGAAAAGCCCGACAGCCGGGCAGACCGCATCAAAATATATGTTTTGATGAACAGCCCGAGCCTCGCCGGAGCTTACGAAATGCTTCTGATTCCCGGCGTGGACACCGTCATGGAAATTAAAGCGACACTCTTTGCCCGTCAGCCGGTCAGCGAACTCGGTCTGGCGCCCCTGACCAGCATGTTCTGGTTCGGTGAAGGTTCCACTTCCCGCCACGGCGATTTCCGGCCCGAAGTGCATGATTCCGACGGCCTGCTCATTCATACCGGTGCCGACGAATGGCTCTGGCGCCCGCTTTGCAAAGAAGGCGACGTACGGGTTTCCTGCTTTGCCGACAAAGCTCCGCGCGGTTTCGGACTGCTCCAGCGTGACCGGAACTTCTCAAGCTACGAAGACCTCGAAACCTTCTATCACAACCGCCCGAGCACCTGGGTTGAACCGGGAACGAATTGGGGCTGCGGCGAAGTCCGGCTTGTCGAGCTGCCGTACGGCGAGGAATATTTCGACAACATCGTGGCCTTCTGGAAACCGGCGAAGCCGCTTACCCCCGAAAAGCCGCTCGAGTTTTCATACAAACTGCACTGGTTTAAGGACGACCCGGCTCTGCCGCCGCTTGCGCGGACACTGGCCGCCCGTATCGGCAACGCCACGGAATATCCCGGCTCCAAAAAATTTGTTCTCGATTTCAGCAACGCCCCGGGCCTTGACCGGAATAATCCGGACAGTGTCGTGCCGGTTGTATCCCTCACCAACGGAAATCTGAAAGGCAAACATCTTCAGCGCAATGACCCCGGCAACGCCTGGCGTGTCTTTTTTGATGTCGAACCGGCTGACCGGACTAAACCGGTTGAAATGCGCTGTTTCCTGCAATCGGGCGGACTGCCGCGGAGCGAAACGTGGACTTACTTCTGGAACCCATAGAACCCTTCGTTCCTACCTGGGGCAGCCCGGAGGAATGGAACAGTGCCTACGAAAAACTCGAGAGCTACCTGAGGGCTCACGAGGTGGACAGTCATCTGCACCGGGCGCACATCACCACCATGATCCTGCGCCGTGTCAGCCGCCGCTGGCAGGGAAAAAATCCGCCCGCACCTCTTGCTACCTTGGTTGTTGAAGAGGCCAACCGCCTGCTCAGTGAATGGTTCACCCGCATCATGGATCTGCCCGCCGGAGCCGACACCAGCTTCACCGCCGCCGACGGGCGCGTTGCTTTGTTTCTCTGCGACGGTCCGCTGCGCTGGCCCTACGCCTTTCTGGCTGCCCAGCAGATTCCGGATGATCTGAAAACCGCTATGCGCAAAAGCCTTATGCGGGCCGGACCCGAACTGCAGGTCAGCAACATGGTGCCCCGCCCGATCGATCTGGGCATGATCCCGGCCTTCGCCGATGATGCCATGGACACTTTGAACCGCATGCCGATTATCAAAGCGCTCATCGGCTGGCTCATTTTTCTGACTATTCTAACGTACCTTTTCTGGATGACACGATGACGGCTGAAAAACTTCTATCGGGCGCGCAGAAAGTGCGCCGGCGAATCCTTTTTTTTTCGCTGGTGCTGCTGCTCACCACTCTGGCCGCCTGGGTTATGGCTGACATTCTCTGGCGCGGAGGCATGAACAGCTGCGAAATCGCCATTCTGATTCTGTTCACTGTACTTTTCCTGCCGGTTTCCTTCGGCGTCGTTCAGGCTCTGACAGGATTCGTCATTCTCTTGCGCCGCCGCGACCCGGCCCGCCTGCTTTCCCTTCTCGAACACACACCGCCATCCGCAGAGCTTCCCGTCACTGCCGTCGTCCTGCCGATTTTCAACGAAGATGTCAGCCGCGTTTATGAAGGACTGCGGGCCATCTACCGTTCCGTCGAAAAAACCGGCAGCCTCGCCCGCTTTGACTTTTTCATCCTCAGCGATTCCAACGATCCGAACAAATGGATCGAAGAAGAAATGGCGTGGGCGGAACTTTGCAAACAGGTACACGGATTTGGACGCATCTTCTACCGCAAACGCAAAATCGCCCTGAACCGCAAAAGCGGAAACATCAGCGACTTCTGCCGGCGCTGGGGCGGCAAATACCGCTACATGGTCATCCTCGATGCCGACAGCGTCATGACCGGCGACTGCCTCGTTAAACTCGCACAGCTTATGGAACAGCACCCGAAGGCCGGAATTATTCAGGCTGCACCGGTTCAGGCCATGAGCGAAAGTCTCTTCGGCCGCCTCATGCAATTCGCCGGAACGCTCTACGGACCCATCTTTCAGGCCGGACTCAATTTCTGGCAGGCCGATGAAGGCAACTACTGGGGCCATAACGCCATCATCCGTCTGGCACCGTTCATCGAACACTGCGCTCTGCCCGACCTGCCCGCCAGCAAAACACCCCGCGCCAAATACATGAGCCACGACTACGTTGAAGCCGCTCTGATGCGCCGGGCCGGCTACGAAGTCTGGCTGGCCTACGGCCTCGGCGGCAGCTACGAAGGAGGCCCGCCGACCCTGACCGACATGGCCAAACGCGACCGCCGCTGGTGCCGCGGCAACTTCCAGCACAGCTGGCTCATGCTTTCGCCGCACGTCCGCCCGATCAACCGGCTGCACCTCACACTCGGCATCATGAGCTACCTCTCCTCGCCGCTTTGGCTTTTCTTCATGCTGCTGGGAACCCTGCAATTCGTTATCGCCTCCCGCTTCACAGAACGCACCTTCGACTACGACGTAGGACTTTCCTCCTTCCTCGACATCGGCGGCAACCGGCTGGCGGTCATCCTTTTCGCCGCCACCATTTCCCTGCTCTTTCTGCCGAAAATGCTGGGGCTTGCTCTCATTCTGCTCAGGAAACAGACGGCCAGACCCTTTGGCGGACGCTTGCGCGCAACCGTCAGCGTTTTGATTGAGCACCTGTTCTCCATGCTGATCACCCCGGTGCTTATGCTGTTCCATTCCCGCTTTGTCCTGGGCGTACTGGCCGGACAGGAAGTCGGCTGGGGTTCCCAGCGGCGCGGCGGCGATGACGGCATCGAATGGGGCGAAGCCATTGAAGCGCACTGGGGCCATGTCCTTATCGGATCCATCTGGGGTGTTTTAGCTTGGTGGATTAATCCCGCTTTCTTCTGGTGGATGAGCCCTGTTTTCATCGGACTCGTCTGCTCCATTCCCCTTTCCGTAATGCTCAGTAAAACATCCGCAGGAACGACCTTGCGCCGCATGGGACTGTTCGTGACCCCGCAGGAAAGCAACCCGCCGCTCGAACTGGCCGAATTGCAGGCCAACCTTGACGCCTGTAAACAGCACATCCCGCCGCTGGAACCTCTCCGGAAAAACTACGGATTCATGCAGGTCGTCATCGATCCTTACGTCAACGCCATCCACATCTCTCTCCTGCGGCGGCGCAACAAGCACCGCCGGCTGGACAGCGCCTACTTCACGCAGCTGCAGAACCGTGTCGTTACGGAAGGTCCCGACGTCCTCAGCCGCCGCGAACAGATGGCCCTGCTGCTCAATCCGGAATGCATGGCCTGGCTTCATGAGCAGATTTGGCTGCTGCCGTCTGAAAAACTCGCACCGTGGTGGATGACCGCTCTGCGGCAATACAACATTCTCGAGAGCAAGCCGAAAACCGCGCTCTATCTGTAAAGCCTCATGCCTTTTTCAGCCGGCCGGAATGGTCGGAACCGCGAAGCAGGCTCCGGAATCCGTGCGTGAGATGAACGCCGGCAATCGCCACACCGACCAGCAGCAGCGAGGTGCCGCAGGGATAGGCAAGGTAACGCGCCTCCCAGCACGGCTGGTATTTCTGCTTGAAGAAGAACAACCGCTTATAGCCGTAGAAACGTTCCAGATTTTCGAAGACAAACCGGACGGACCGGTCATACATGCTGTGCTCGCTTGGATCAGAAGTGTTCGCCAGCGGCGCACTGCCGAAACAGATTTCTTCAATTCCCTGATCCCGGAACGACTGGATGGCTTCCAAAATCAGGAAGTCCATAACATCCCGGGCTTCGGCATGACTGCGCATGAGGTCGAGACACCGGCCTCTGCCATGGGCATAGGAGTGCCATGTGGCAAAAGCCTCCAGACGTCCGGACGGCGAGCGAACGACCGCCGCTCCCTTTTCGCGAACGGCTTGCGGGTTGAAAGAGCTGAGATCAAAACCCATTTCTCCGCCGCGCTTCCGCGCCAGCCACTCTTTGGACAGCTCCAGAAGCTGCCGCTCCAGTTGTTCATCCGGCGCAACGCCTTCGCCGCCATACCATCCAAACACCAGCCCGTTTTTACGGGCCTTGTTCCGGGCGGTTCGTAAATTCTGGAACCGGGCTCCGTCCAGTTTGAAATCCGCCAGCCGGAGCCGGGCTTCCTCGGCAATCCGGATCAGCTGAAAGCCGACCCGCTCATAGATGTCGCGATGAACATGGTTGAGACAGTAAAATACCGGCTTCCAGTCGCAGCTCCGGCAGTGGCGGATAAAGCCGTGCACCAGTTTTTCCCGGCAGTCCGGCCTGCAGATCGGATCGGCCAGTACCACGGCAATATTCCACCAAAGCGCATAGGCAACGACCCCTTCGACGCCTTCTTCAAAATAATAATGTTTGTCCGGAAGCAGCGCGAACACCGCCATCGGATCGTCGGAATAGGTCTCCACCAGCCGGTTGACGTTTTCAAAATCCGCCGGACTGTGCGCGCGCCTTCTGAGAATCACCGGCCGCAAAACCATAATCAGCGTAAAAAATCCGATAAACAGCCCCTGAAGCCGGATGGTATGCAAAAGATGAGAAGCTTCCCGGCCGGCAAGTTCATTAAGCTCTGTTTTGATCTGCAGGGCGGTAAAGACCGCTCCGCGAAACGACCCGGCCCATGACAGCGGATCACCGAAAACTCCGCGCACGCCCAGTCCGTGAATGGCTGCGGTGCCATAACCCGCGAGCAGCAGAAACATTACTCCGGCCGCAGCGATGCCAAGCCGGAAGGAAGGCACATCGGACCGGGCATCAAACAGCTTGCGCCGCCGGAACAGCGCCGCCAGTATCACCAAAGCGACCGCAGAACGGTTCCAGTTAAAGGTCTGTGTGAAATCCAGCACCGCAGATACCGACAGAATAACGGCCGCCATATTCCATGCAACCCGTTTACGCCGCCGTAATCCGCAGGCCAGAGCGAGCAGCATCGCCCCGGACAGAAACAGAATAAACCGCCCGTGCTGACTGACCTCCAGCGGAATCCATTCCTGTATTTTATCAATAATCGCGGATGATGACGGAATGATGGAGTCGAGAATGTTCGAGAATCCGCACAGGGCCACCGAAGCCGGAAGGAGCATCAGCGCGGCCCGGCGGGAAACCATTCCGGCCAGCAGCATAAGCAGAAGACTTCCGTATATGATCATCCGTACCGGGCGCAAATGCCGGCCTTTTTCCGGCGGAGCCGCGGCGGAATCGTCGCCCAGCGCCCAGGCCGCGCCTTGCAGAAGAACGGGAGTAAACTCAGGCGACAGCCCGTCAAATCCGTGATTCATCCCCTTCAGCAGATAAAGCTGATGCGGTGATTTTAAAAAACGGATCCAGGTTGTCTGGGCCATAAAGTCGGCCGTGCCGTGGTACTGCACCACTCTGAGATCACGCAGATCGGGATTGAACTCATTCAGATCGAACGTCCCCGGACCGGCCGGCGTGATGCCGACCAGATCCGGCGCGCGGATTCCGTAGCGGCCGCGGCTGTCCAGGCTCATCAGCAGCAGCCCGGCAAGTTCCGGCGGCCGGTTTGTTCCTCTGGCCGCGGCAATCGCCTGGGCAGCACCCATACTCCAGCCGCCGTAAAGAACCGGAAGCCCTTCGGCATGCAGCCGCTTGGCCGCAAAAGCCGCCGCGTCCGCCATATCCCTGACGAGGGTCGGCTGGTCGAAATCCGCGGCTGAATATTTTTCAAAATCAAAAGCGACAACTGCCAGATTGGCCTCTTGCAGCCTGGTGGCGACCACATGTTCCCACGCGCTCCAGCCGCCGTCACCCGACCCGAAAACAACCAGTGCCCGCGGATCGTTGCCCGGCGGCGCATAAAGCCGGACATCAAACGCGCCGCGTGCAAGCGCGACTTGCGTCAACGGCGGCCACTCCGGGTCACCCTCCGCGCCGCGCCCCGCGGACGGAAAAGACAGGACGCTCAAAAAGAGAAATACACTGAGCGCCCGTAAAAATATGGAATTACCCATCTAAATCACTCCGCACATTAACGCCGGGAAACTGCCGAAACTGAAAAAGAGCAGCCTCACAAACGGGAAATTTAAGCATAGAAGGCGATGCAAAGGCAATCACCGCCATAAACCGAGCAGAACCAAAACCAGCGCCGCACCCGCCTCAATCAGTGCCATGCGTACTATGTTGATCTGCGGAGCCAGCTTCTGAACCCGTTCGTGGTTCCAAAGCCCGAACGCCGCATCCAGCAGCAGAATAACCGCCGTCCAAACTCTGATCGCATCCCAGTTCATCCGCTGCCTTTGTAAATTCTTCCAACCCTTGGAATCAGTTCAGCTCAAATTCGATCGGCAGCAGAATATCAAACCGCTCCGGCAGCGTCATGCCGAGAGTTCTGCCCTTGATTTTTTCCAGCGTTGTTTCGACGGCTTTGCCGAGCAGCGGGTGCCCGTGCCGCTCGGCAATTTCACAGCCGGAAACCGTACCGTCCGGCTCAAGGCGGATGCGTACACGGAACCGGCCGGTGTAACCGGCTTTCTGCGCCGACGGCGGATAATATTTTTCACGCTCAACCATCACCCGGAGCTTTGCAATCGCCAGATCCCGCCAGTTAACCGCCCCCGTCCAATTCTGACCAGCCAGTGGTTCAGCCGCCGCCACCTGCGCCGCCGGCGCGGAAGCCTGCTGCGCCGTCTGCGCCGTTTGCGCCGCAGAAGAAACCTGCGCCGGGGCCACTTCAGCCGGTCTCGTCACGGCAGGCTCTGGTTTGGGTTCAGGTTGCGATTCCGGAACTTTTTCGGGCTCTTTCAGCGGTACTTCTGCCGGCTCAGGAGGCAGCGGTGCCGAAGGCGGCGATACCGGTTGCGCCGGTGAAGAAGCGGCGGCGGGCTGCAATTCGATCTGCATGATATTCAGACCGGCCTCTTTCGGCCCCATCGACGGCCACTGATCGACCGTACATTTCCGCGCCGCAAAAAAAACCAGTGCTCCGGCCGCAATGTGCAGCAGACAGCTGAACACAAACGCCAGCCGGCTTCTGCGCCGTTTAAATGGAAGAGCTTCCTTCACGATTTTCAGAGCCGGAGCATAGGGCGGCAGCAAAGCCGGTTCAACCTTTCATTGCGCCGCGACCGATGCGGCGGTTGCTGTTGAACTGGGCACGAACCGCTATGTTTCCGTCCATGACCAGCGCGGCAGCGTCGCCGTCCTGCTCAATCCCGCAGGAAGCGTTGCCGAAAGCTACCGCTACGACGCCTACGGCAACGTCAAAATCTATGACGGACTCGGCACACAG
>JBAZTQ010000019.1:0-36891 GCA_041661845.1 Kiritimatiellales bacterium
TATCCGCGCCGGTATAGCCATGCTGATCGCCGCCTGCTGCGCCGAAGGCCGCAGCGTCATCGACAACGCGCAGGTCATTGACCGCGGCTACGAAGCCATCGACGAACGCCTCCGCGCCCTCGGTGCTGATATTGTGCGTGAAAAGTGATCAGTAATGTTGTCGTGGGCGGCGCAATAGCGCCATACCATGCGATGCCGTGTTTGATCTGCTATTTTCTTGATTCATACACCCAAATATCAAGCGGTATACACAAAGTATCTGTTACGATTGAAATCGGCAAATCCACTAGGCCGATGCAGGTCATGCCAAGTCTGCTGGGCATCGACTTCTCTGCGAAGTTTGGATTGCATGGCGCTATCAAAAGAACCCCATCCATGTACGAGGCCGGGTAGAAGCGCGGGACGTCGCTCAATTCATTTCTCCATCCGGTTCTCATAAAGAATGTGCCGCAACCGGTAAGAAGTGGAAGCAAGAACAACACAAACATCATCTTCTTCATATTACTGATCCAACGGTGTTATTAGCCCTACTTCGTTTTTGAAGGGTTCGATTCACAACGGCTTGAATCTAATGCGGCGTTTTAGGGGAGGCAATCCGGAACTGGTTTATTTCTAATTCTTTACATACTCTTTCGATTTTCATCATGGATCGAACGTGATCGCCGATATTGCAGGGCGGCAACGGTCGCAGACGTTGCCGCCGCTTTTTGGCGCGAAGGTTTTAACCATTCGCACCCTACAATTATATCACCAGCCGCTTGGGGCACAGTGCGAGCATCTCATAACCGTCTTTGGTGACGAGGACGGTATCTTCGATGCGGATGCCGCCGATGTGCGGATAATAAAGGCCGGGTTCGATGGTGATGATGTTTCCGGCGCGCAGTTTTTTATGTACTGCCGAGGAAACACGCGGCGCTTCGTGGATTTCAAGTCCGACGCCATGGCCGGTTCCGTGAATAAAACCCTGCGGTACACCGTCGATGGTTTCGGTTTTGAATCCGCGCCGAACCAGTTCTTCAGCGGCGGCGCTGTGGACATCATCAGTCCAGGCTCCGGCTTTTACCGCTTTAAGCGCGGCAGCTTGTGCGGCTTTTACCGCGTTGTACATTTTCTTCAGCTCCGCCAGAGCCGGGCCGCGGCAGACGGTGCGTGTGAGGTCACCCCAATAACCGGTTACGGTCGAGCGCGGAAATATATCGAGAACGATGGGTTGTCCGGCGCGGAGCGGGCCGGAACCGCGCTCGTGCGGGTCGGCGGAGTGCGGTCCGCCAGCGACGATGGTTTCGAGTGCAATGCAGTCATGGTCGAGCAAAGTATGGCAGATGGTGGCGCGAACCAATTCTGACGTCAGAACAGTTTTACCGCAGCGCAGAATTCCGTCTTTGCCGATTTCCGAGGAAGCAATCTGTTTGATTGCCGCGTTCATGGCGGCGACCGCGGCGCGCTGGGAATTTTTAACGGCGGAAATTTCGTCAGCGGTTTTTATTTCGCGCTGCGGGCAGACCGGTTCGACGGAAACGATCAGCCGGAATCCGGCGCGGCGCAATTTCTCGGCGAGGCCGAGCGGAAAGTCGGCGATAACAGTCAGATTTTTTTTCTCAGCGCACTTTTTTATCCAGTCCGCTGCGCCGTTTTTCCAAGAGGAACCGACCATCTCCGGATACAAAACGGTGATGCCGCGTTTGACGGTTCGGCGCAGCCGGCTGTACTCCATCTCGGAAACGATGAGTGTTCCACGGTGACCGGTTTGGATAAGCACCGCGGTTTCAGGCGGTTCCACTCCGCATAGATAGCGGATGTCTGCGGTGCTTTTGCCGCTGCTGATAAGTATTTGGACGGGTGGTACTTTTTTCATATTCGTAAAGGTTCTGTTAGAGGCCTGTTTACAAAAAAAACGTGCGGTTTGTGAGTTTTTATTTTTCCGAATTTCGAAGGGTATGTTGTGTGACTTCGTTTTTTTCAACCTACATGTTGTGTGCGGCAAGATTTTTTCTTTGGCGACGGGCTTTGCCCTTGGGCATCTGCGCTGAGTTTATTAGCTTGTTTTCGTCGCGAAAGCGCAGGGGATATTTGCTTGTGGATAACTTGTCGATATCTCCTCTTGTTTTGTTAATTGTTTTTAAACTGTGCCGATTTGGAGCCCTATGCGCAAAGATAAAGATGAGCTTTGGAAAGAGGCGTGCCGCCATCTGGAAGAGACTCTGCCGAAAGATATTTTCGAGAAGTGGATAGCCGTCATTCAGTGCCGCAGCATCGAAGAAACAAAGGTCATCCTTGTCGTCGCGAATGATTTCTATCAATCGTGGCTTGAGGAGCACTACCTGCCGCTCATCCGGAAAGCGCTGGTGGTGGTTTCGGGACATGAGATGCAAATCGACCTGACCGTGGATTACTCTCTCGTTGCGGAACCGCCGGAAGAAAAGAATGAAAAGAGTTGCGCTCCGGTGCCGGTAAAGAAACCGGCGGAAAACAATCTCAACAAAAATTACACGTTCGATGCCTTTGTGGTCGGCCCGTCAAACCAGTTTGCGCACGCGGCATCTATTGCGGCGGCCCAGGCGCCGTCGCGGGCCTATAATCCGCTTTTCATTCATGGCGATGTCGGTCTGGGCAAAACCCACCTGATGCAGGCGATTGGTAATTTCATCCACTCAAAAAATTTGCGCGGCAAGGTGTGCTACACCACCAGCGAAGCTTTTATCAATGAATACATCGAGGCGCTGCAGACCAATGCGCTGGCCAAGTTCCGTAAAAAATACCGGACGGTGGACGCGCTGCTGATCGACGATATTCATTTCCTCGCCGGCAAGGACCGGATGCAGGAAGAGTTTTTCCACACCTTTAACGCGATTTTTGAAAATCATAAGCAGATTGTGATGACCTCAGACCGGCCGGCCGGCGAGCTTTCCGGTCTGGCACCGCGTCTGGTATCGCGCTTTGAGTGGGGTCTGGTCGTCGAATTAGAAAGTCCGGATCTCGAAACACGGGTGGCTATCCTTCGTAAAAAATGCGCCCAGCTTAATTTGGTAATAGATCAAAGCCTTCTTTTTTATATAGCCGAACGGATTTCTTCCAATATCCGGCGTCTGGAAGGCGCGCTGATCCGCGTTGCCTCTTATGTTTCGATGACGGGGCAGAGTCTGGATCGCTCTAAGCTGGAATATCTGTTGCGCGATACGCTGGATCAGGAAAAGAAGCATGCTGTCAGTATAGAAGGAATCCAAAAGGCTGTTGCAGAGCATTTTGATATCCGCCTCGGTGATCTGGTGGGGCCCAAACGTCCTCAAAATATAGCCTGGCCGCGGCAAGTCGCCATGTACCTGTCCCGAACCATGACGGATTCCTCTTTTCCGGTAATCGGCGACGCCTTCAGCCGCAACCATGCTACGATTGTTCACGCCTGCCAGCTTGTGGAGCAGCGTCAAACTGAAGATTTAAAGCTGAGACAAACCCTTGCTTTGCTTCGTCAGCGCGTCTCACACAGCTCGCAGAAGACCGGACAAGCCTCTTGAATAACATTCACAATACCCTGTGGATAAGATGGGTATAAAAACAACAACTTCAGGTTGATTAAAACGAAACAGATTTCTGCTCGATTTTTACACAGAGATATCCACAGTGCTAAGTACGTTAATTAGACGGGGTTAAAACAAAAAATAGGCTGACGCAACAATCTATTTACAGTACTAATAATAATACGGTTTATATAAATTATAATCCTATTAATTCCAGAGGGGTGTTGATGAAACTCACAATTGAAAAAAATGTCCTGCTTGAAGCGCTGCAAAAAGTTCAATCAATCGTCGGACAGCGCAGTACGCTTCCGATTCTTTCCAACGTTCTTTTGAAAGCGGAAGGAGAAACCGTTTCTTTTACCACCACCGATATGGAGGTCTGTGTTAAGACCAGTGCGCCGGCTGAGATCGATGAAAACGGCGGAACCACACTGCCGGCCCGCCGTTTTTTCAGTATCTGCCGCGAACTGCCCAGTGGACAGGTTGAAATCGAAGTGGATGCAAAAGATGTTGCCACGATCCGCTGCGGGCCGTCCTTTTTCAAACTGGTAGGACTGTCAGAAGATGAGTTCCCGCCGCTTCCTGAATTCACGGAGAGTGCCGTCTACACGATTGATCAGAATATTTTCAAAGAGATGCTTCAGAAAGTGGTTTACGCTTCTTCCACCGACGAAACCCGCTACATCCTGAACGGATCTCTCCTCAGCTTTAAAGATGAGAAGTTGACCGTTGTAGCTACGGATGGCCGCCGTCTTGCGCTGGTTGAGCAGGAAGTGGAATTTTCGGAAGACGCGCAGGCTAATCTGGTTGTTCCAACAAAAACCCTGAATGAATTAATTAAAACGCTTGGTGATGAGGGTGTGCTTAAAATCCGCGTGTCCAATACGCAGGTGGCTTTTGATTTTGACCGGATTCTGATTATTTCCAAACTGATCGAAGGAACATACCCGAACTTTCAGCAGGTTATTCCGGCTCAGTGTGAGGAAAGAATAGCGATCGACCGTGAAACCATACTGAACGCTGTTCGCCGCGTATCATTGCTCACAGACGACCAGACAGCCTCTATCCGCCTCAACTTCGGCAAAAACAAACTCGAACTGGTCAGTAACAGCCCGGAAATCGGCGAAGCGCGGGAAACCATTCCTGTTAAGTATGAAGGCAAAGAGATTTCAATTGCGTTTAATCCGGGCTTTCTGATGGCACCGTTGCGGCATCTGGATTCAGACGAAATCTTTTTCGAACTGTCGGATGAACTGAGTCCGGGCGTTATTAAGACCGGCGTACCGTTCCTTTATGTACTGATGCCGATCAGAGTCTCATAAAGAGAGATTGGTTGCCCGACTAGGATTTGAACCTAGACAAGCAGATTCAGAGTCTGCTGTGCTACCATTACACAATCGGGCAGAAGAACGGAAAATAAGCCAGAGATTTGCGCTGAGTGCAAGTAGGGAATAGATAAAAGAAATGAGAGAGCGGGGACAGAGCCGGGTGGTCGGGCTGCTAGGTGTCGGATTTGACACAGAAGACGGACATATTCGGGTCACTCAATCAGATGTTTATCACGTACTTATGGGTTCCGGAGAAACGCATACAGAGTTGCAGAATATCTGCCGCCGGATCGATGAATCCATTAAAGCATCCGGGCGGGTGCTGAGTGACTATTCCCCAGAAGAATTTTTAAAGATGTTTCAGGAGTTGTACTGATACAGGCTCCGGCATGAAGATACTTTTTATCACCAATAAACTTCCTCATGACGAAGTGGCCGGAGGGCACCGGATTATTTATCAGCGAATCCGGTACTTATATGAACATGGCCATCAGGTTGGATTGCTGACATTCATACAGGACGAAAAAAAAGAAAAGATAGATTCTTTGCGTCCTTTTTTAACCGGCCTGCATACCTTACCTCATCCAAAAAGAAATATTTTTGTCCGCGCTTTTCATGATTACCTTTCCTTAAGCCGTCCGGCGGTTTTCTGGAAAAGTTACTCGGATGATATGATGAAGGCGGTGGGAGAAATCGCCGAAAACGGAAAATATGATCTTGTTATAGCCGAATTTTCTGAAATGGGACAATACCTGCACAAAAACCCGTACCTGTCGGCTGTTCATAAGGTTATTTCCTGTCACCGGTGCGTGACCGCCTCGTATGAAAAGTACATTGCGCTGGGCGAAGTAAACCTGAGACTGCACCTGAAGAGTATACCGCAGTTGCGCGGACTTCAAAAATACGAGTTCAATATGTATCGCAGTGCCGACCGAATCCTCGTCCTTACGCCGCAGGATCGCTTCACCATGCAATATTATGCGCAGGATCTTGCTATCTCCGTCGCGCCCGCCGGCGTGGATATCCGGTACCTGCAGGCACATCCTCCCGTTCCAAAAGAACCGATCGTTCTGCTGACCGGCTTCATGAGCGATCCAGCCAACGAAGACGGCGTGCTGTGGTTTTACCATCACGTTTGGCCCCGGCTCCGCGAGAGGCATCCCGAAGTGAAATTTTATATTGTCGGTGCGTCGCCTGGACGGCGGATCCGGCAGATTGCACAGAAAGACCGCCGGATCGTTGTCACCGGTGCCGTCAAAGATATGCGGCCGTACCGGAACCGCGCGCGCGTTTTTGTTTCACCGGTCCGGCTTGGCTCCGGCATGCGGACCAAAGTGCTCGAAGCGATGGCGGGCGGACTGCCGATAGTATCAACATCTCTCGGCATGGCCGGCATCGAAGCACAGACCGGCGTAAACTGCCTTGTTGCCGACACGCCGGAACTTTTCATACAGAGTGTAGAATGGCTCCTCACCGACCGTGCGCTGGCTGCGCGAATGGTTCGTTCCGCCCGCGAGCTCGTCGAAAAGAAACACTCTCTTGAAGGCGGCATGCGGCGCTTCGAAAACATCCTTCAAGAAATCGTGGACGGATAATCCTCAAAAAAGCTAAGGCGATCCGATGAAACGTTCGGCTAACTGCCTGCCAATGACAGCCTTCGCAGCGAAAGTGCGGCCGGGGAACGCCCGGCAGATGGATCCAGGCAATCCGTATTGAAGTCTGCCCGGAACGCTGTTTTTTCTCGCTATTTTCCGGTGTTTGGAAAGAATGGATTCCATTTTTCCAAACAATGGAAGACAGGGAATGGCATTACCGTTTACACAGAAAATTCTGCAGGACTGGGCCGGATGGAAGTCGTTCCGCGACGGCAAAATCCTGTTTGAGCGCGGCGTGGTCGAAAAGATGGAATACAACCACCCGTTTATTTCCGGCGAGCTGGCCGTCGGTATCCGCGGCATGCGCACCAAATTCGAACTCCTGCCCGACGGTCTGGTTGATAACCACTGTCCGTGCCGCGACAATCAGGAGCGCGGGCTTATTTGTGCCCACCTCGTCGCACTCGCGCTTGAAGCCATCAAGCAGTACAGCGATCCGCTGCGGCAGGAAAAAGCCCTGAAAGAAAAGCGGCGCGCCGAACGCCTTGAACAGCTCGACGAGTCTCAATACATCACGCGCGTTCCGTCCGGACACCCGAAAGCGATTTCTGCCGTGCTGCGCATTATGCTCGAACAGAACTGGCGCGAGCAGGCGCTCGGCGGGCGCTTCCCGCTGCGCTGCGTCGCCGACTATCAGGGGCGGTGTGTTCTGCTCAACGAAGTTCCCGCCGGAGTTCCGCTGTCGTTCACGCCGCGCGACGAAAATCTCCTGTTCGTGCTCGAAGATATTTCCGAAGGCCCGGCCAAGGGCCGTCTGGTCGCCCGCGAGGCTGACTTCATCAACCTGCTGCAGCTTTTCTTCAACAAGCCGCTTAATGAACAGGGCGCAACCGAACCGCTGACCGTCTCGTCCGAAACCGCCGGCACACGGCTGCGGATGGAGCTCGACGAAGCGAGCGGAGAACTCAACCTTTCCATGCACACCGAACATCCGGCGCAAAACGAAAAACCGCTGTTCATCATCGGTGCGCGCGAGGGCTGGGTTTTCGAGCGGAACACCTTCCGGAAGCTGAACGAGCTGCTGCCCGGCCCGCTGCGCAGCATTTACCACAATCCGACGCGTATCGCCCGGCCCGCCGTGCCGCATTTTCTGAACCACGAACTTCCAACCCTTGGAAGCCTCATCCCGGTGGACACGGAGGTTTCGCCCGATCTCTTTACGCTGACGCCCGCCGAGCCGCGGTTCCGCCTCGTCGTCAGCGGCAGTCCCGCGTCGCTCGCCGCCAAACTCTACGCCGAGTACGGCGACATCGTTCTCATTGCCGGACGCGATGAAGCGGCGGGCAGTTTTGCTCTTCCGTCGCCGGACGATATTCTCGAATACGGCGTGCGCAACCTCGACGCCGAAAAACAGGCGCTCGACAAACTCGCGCCGACCGGATTCCGCGGACATCGCGGCGATCTGCTCTCCTCCATTGTCGGTCCGCGCGAAGTATTGAATTTTCTCGGCGGCGCCATTCCGCGTCTGCGCCGCTTCGGCTGGCGCGTCGAGCTGGAAGGACGCGTGGCGCCGTTCATGGACGAAGCGGAATTCACCACGCCGGTTATCCGGATCAACGAAGCCTCCGCCAACGGATTTTTTGACGTCGGTTACGCGTATGAAAACAGCGGCGGGCAGAGTCTGAGCGAAACCGAAATTCAGCGCGCTCTCAACATGGGCGAGGCGTTTGTCGAAAAGAACGGGAGCACCATCCTGCTCGACATCGACGCTATCGAAACCGCCCGCGAAGTTTTCAGTGACTGCGCCTTCGGTGCTGGCGGCGCGGCGGGCACGTTCCGGATGAACGATATCTATGCCGCTTATGTGCAGTCTTCGCTCCATTCGCTCGACGGCGTAGACGTGGAAGCGTCGCCCGACTGGATGAAAAAGGCGCAGACGCAAAACCGCACGCAGAAAATCGAGCCCGAACCGCTCGGCGACAAACTGGAAAATACCTTGCGCTCCTATCAGAAAGACGGCGTCTATTGGCTCCGCCTCCTTGAGCGCAGCGGCTTCTGCGGACTTCTGGCCGACGAAATGGGTTTGGGTAAAACGCTTCAGGCCCTCGTCTGGCTTCAGCTGGAACGCCATAACGAAAAGGCGCGCGGCAAACCGGCGCTGATCGTCTGCCCGACCAGTCTGGTCGACAACTGGGCGGAAGAAGCCGAGAAATTTACTCCGCAACTGAAGGTGCTGAAAATGCACGGTGCGGAGCGTCACGACTTTTGGGAACAGGTGAGCGGAAGCGACCTGGTTATCACTTCCTACGCTTTGCTGCGGCGCGATCTCGACGAATATTTGAAGCACGAATTTTCCGTGGCGGTGCTGGACGAAGCCCAGCACATCAAAAACCGCACGACACAAAATGCGGTGGCCGCCAAAAAAATCCGCGCGATGCACAAGCTGGTACTCACCGGTACGCCGATTGAAAACAGCGTCGCCGACCTCTGGTCGATCATGGACTTCCTGATGCCCGGCTATCTCAGCAATCACAAGGCGTTCCGCGAACACTACGAACTGCCGATCAGCCGCGGCGGCCCCGACGCCGAACTGGCGCAGCTGAAACTGCGCCGCAAACTGCATCCGTTTCTGCTGCGCCGCCTGAAGCGCGAAGTGGCCAAAGACCTGCCGGAAAAAATTCAGCGCGTCGCCCACGCCACGCTCAGCAAAGACCAGTATTTGGTCTACAAGGAACTGCTCGAAAGTTCGAGACGCAAAATCAGCGACATGGTCGCCGCGCAGGGCTTCAACCGGTCGCGCATGCAGATTTTCAAAACGCTGCTGCGCCTCCGCCAGACCTGCTGCCATCTCGACCTGCTCAAACTGCCGAATCTCAAGAGCGAGTTTCCGTCGGCGAAAATGGAACTCTTTTTCGAACTGGTGGACGAAGCGCTCGACGCGCGCCACCGCATTCTGGTTTTCAGTCAGTTCACTTCGATGCTCGCCATACTGCGGCGCGAACTCGAAGCGCGCGAACTCAAGTACTGCTATCTCGACGGGGCCACGAAAAACCGGCAGGCGATGGTTCGCGAGTTCAATACCGACCGTTCCATTCCGGTTTTCCTCATCAGCCTGAAAGCCGGCGGAAGCGGACTCAACCTCACCGGTGCCGACATGGTCATCCATTACGACCCTTGGTGGAACCCGGCGGTCGAAGATCAGGCGACCGATCGCGCGCACCGTATCGGACAGAAAAAAACGGTGTACAGCGTCAAGCTCATCACCAAAGACACCGTCGAAGAAAAAGTTCTTCAGATGCAGCAACGCAAACAGGGCGTCATCGCCGCCACCCTCGAAAAAGAAGGCGAATTCATGCAGGCGCTTACCTGGAACGATGTTCAGGAACTGCTGTCGCTGTAAGAGGGCAACATGGTGACGGGGCCGCTCCCCTCTCTCTATGGTGCGAGAGGCCGCAAGAAAAAGATTTCTGATCGCTTGGCTCCCCGTTTTGGAAATGCAGAGGAAAGCGTTTTGAATCCTTGAATTGATCAATGCGAATACTGTTGTCTCGCCGAAGTAATAGCCGCTATCAGCGATTCTTTTTCCTGTTGCTCGAAATGCCACCAGTTTGTGCTCCAGATGCGGTAAAATCGCCAGCCGAGTTTTTCCAAAACGCGTTGCCTTGCACGGTCTCGGGTTCGTGCGACCAGAGAACTGTGATAGGCCGCCCCGTCGCACTCGATGGCGAGAAGGTTTTTCCCGCGCTCCTTGATAATAATATCGAGCCGGAATTTGCCGGCCCCGTATTGACATTCGATGTCGTAGCCTTCGTTTTCCAAAAACTCCACGACTTGTTCTTCAAAAGGCGACTCGCAATAGACAACATTTGAAACGCCATCGTTTTTGCGCTCAAATTTCTTGCTGCCGATTCCGAATGTACGGGCCTGTTCGGTGTTTTCCAATTCCGCAAGGAAATCTTTTAGGCAGCGAAATCCCCGGTTTTGTGCACCGGTCGCCTCTAAGTCAGCGACTTTCAACGATGAAACAACGGTCAGCCCGCTACGAGAACGTGTGATGGCCACGTTCAAGCGGCGCTCACCACCACTTTTGTTCAAAGGACCTAGTACGGATGCATTGAATTGTCCGCTAGAGTTTTTGCCGTAGGTCAGGCTCAAAATGATCCGATCCATTTCATCACCTTGCACGGTTTCAAGATTTCGCAGAAAGAATTTTGATTCGTCGGCACAAAAGATCCGCACTTGATCTGAAGAAAAAATTAGTTGCTCATCAATTAGCTCCATCTGTGGAATGTTCATAGTGACGACGCCGAGAGACTTGTCGGAGTGCTCGCGAACGTGTAACTCGATAAGCTTGACGACCTCCAGAGCTTCCGCCGAGTTGTTGCGGTGACCGGATTCCGAATAAATGGCATTTGGAAGGTAATGCAGTCGTCGGCCGATTCCGCTGATGTGCGCCGGTGGATACATTTCTAGTTTTCCACCATAAAACCAATTGTTGGAAAAGCTAATGAGATCGGGCGTTTCACTACGATAATGGGCCATCAACATTACTTGGGTTCTATCTTCCTCAAACACGCCACCAAATTCCTCCAGCAGACTTTCACTGGTACCAAAATCATCTGCCTCGGTTTCTGGCCCAGAAAACCCCGCAAAGAAATCTGAAGGGGGAAGTTGGTTTTTGTCTCCAACGATTATGACCTGTTTTCCAAAAGACATGGATAGTAAGCCGTCAAGCACACGAATTTGCGAGGCCTCATCGAAGATTACCAAGTCGAAAGGAGCTCCGTATTCCTCAAAAATCTTTGAGTCAATTAGGTTGGCCAGAGATGTTGGACTCATGAGCCAGCAAGGCTTGGAAGCAAGTAGATAGTCCTGATGTGCGTTCACAATTTGGCGCACCGTGCCTCTGGGTCTCGTCAGCCCGGCAATCATTCGCAACTCGGATTCGCTCTCGGCAAATTCCAGAGACGCAATATCCGTCTTCTTACACAAATTAACTTTTAGATGGTCAACCACCCACGACGTTAGCTTCTCATCATGCTCAATGAAATTGTTCAGCACCTGATTAAACTCAGAACCATGCGGTTTTGATGCCGGCTTACATAGGCGAAGAAGATTAAAACAAAAAAGGCGTTGCCCCTGTTCCGGCGTTACTGAGGCATCAAGTATCTTGTCCCAAAGAGATTTGATTTCTGGAAACGCGGGGATTTTTCCTTGCCACCGTTTTTTTTCAAGCCACCGAGGGAAAAGGGATAATTCATTCTGGATTTCCGCCATGAGAGCCACAAGCGCGGAATAGTCAATAAGCTTGGCGCAAGGGTGTTCAAAGAGGTTTTCGAGTTCTTTGTATGCCGTTTCCATGACAATCTGGTGTTCTTTTAACCGGTCGCGCAGTTTCACCCAAATCCCGCTGTCAATATCCAGTTTTTGCTGTCCACGAAGTTTTTCAAACAAATCCCGCCAGGCAATGACTTCGTGTAGCCAATTCCAATTCGGATGGCTCGGATCCGTGTTCTGCAATTCCAGATACTTTGAGATCGGAACAAGCTTCTGTTGGCAGTCGGCAAAATCTCTTTGAGCCGCAAACGTAGCCATAACAGAATTAGTGCGGTCACCTTCTTGTTGTTCGTAGTCTTGAAGGAATTTGCGGATTCGTTGCCGCGAGGCTTCGTAGAAGCTTTGAGAGTCTTCTAGATTGTCGGATAGTTGTTCGTCTGAGAAAGCCAGTGTGTCGAAATCTGACAACGCTGTTTTTACACTTGCCAGCAAGCTGGCACTGGTGGATTCCCAAAATGTTTGCCAGTGAACGCTCGCGACTTCAAACAAGTCATTTCTCTCGCGCATCTGCTCGGCTATTGCGGCTGTTTTTTCGAGCGACTGCACTTTTTCTTGCGAAAGATAACTATCGGTGTGGCCCGAGTTTTCGTGAGCCACCGCTAGATATGCCGAAGACAACTGCTTTAAAACAACGTGCGTCTCTGCCGCCGACCGTAACGACCGAACTGTGTGCAAAGCCGTGACCGCATGAAGAGTGACCGCCTGCCACTGTTTGAAGCGGTGCAATGGAATAGTGGGGAAAACTTGCCGGAGCGCATACTTGCACTTACGGTCATTCACGAAATGCATGCAATAACTGACGAGATTAAAGCCGTGCTCCGCTTTCGCCTCGACGTGTTGCCAGTGAGTTGTCGCCACGCGCTCCAGTGCGACAAAATGCAAAGGTAGCGGAGCGTTCGCGGCGTGAGCAAAGCATGCTTGGAGATGGGCTTTCCACCCAGCGACCGTGAGAACCGGCGTAGAGTCTGATTGCCACCAACCGCGAGGAACCGTTGTTCCCTGAGTGGCCAAAGCTAAAACGTTCTGCAATTGCGCCCTTCGGACTTTGAGCAGTGGCGAATAAACCAAGCCAAGTTGGTCGCAGAGTCGGCGGTATGTTTTCTGGCTTGTTTGAATTTTCTGGCACATGTCCGCGTGATAGGACTCTCGTCTGGAAAGATCATCCCAAGTTTTTGCACCCTCAGATATCAATAATTCCTTTGCCATCTGCTCTGAAGGTCCGAACCCCCGATCCGTTTCATCCGCACATTTCTCTGCCAGAACAACCGGATGGCGAGAGGCAATGATTTTATCGCGTCGGTTCCATTGCGACTTCAACTCCGTCAATTCCGAAAGGCTGATTGACAGATTCCCGGTCAGCTTTAGGTGACAATGCGGTTTGCTTAACACTGTTGTTATAAGCGCAAGCATGTCTGTTGCGTTCGTATCTGAATTCAGCGGGTGCTCTATTCCAATAGAGGCCGCCCACTCTTTTGCTTCTTCTAGGGATTCCAGTTGTAAAAGGATTCTCTGTATCGTGGTTTGAAGTTCATTCGCGACATTTAGATTGTCTTCAAACGCCTCGACGCGAACGTCGTTCCAGATGTTGTCGTTGTCCGTTAGAACAACCGCGAGTTCCGGCCATTCTCCCAAACAGCCGAGCAACTTCGTGAGCCGCTCTTTTGAAAGCGATTGCCAATTGGTAATTGGAATATTTGGGACATTCTTTAATTCTTTTTTTAGCTGAATCAATCCTGCCAAGGCTTCACGTTTCGTAACCTGCAAAGAAGGGTGAGCAACTTCTCGCCCAAACCGCACGCGATCATTCAGCGTCTGCCGTGATTCCTTCAATTGAGAGAACGGATAAACGCGGGCGCTTTTCCGGGCAGGGAATTTGTCTGTTGCTTGCTTTAGAAACTCCCTTTTGTCTAGATCTTCGTCATGAAGATTCAGCAAGGCAGGCTTAAGACCGACATTCGATAGTCGTTCCTCGACCTGAACTATTGCCGCCTTCTTGTCGCAGACCAAAAGCACATTGCGCCCATGGTAAAGCGCGTTACTGATGATATTGGCAATGGTCTGCGATTTGCCGGTGCCTGGAGGTCCTTCAACTTGCAGGCAATGTCCACCGTGTGAAAGCTGAACGACGCGCAACTGACTGTCATCGCACGGCAACGAAAGCCCAAGCTCTTCCAATCCGTCGTCCGTGATTTCCCCAAAATCAACCGCTTCAATTTTACCGCCAGCAATTTTTGCTTGGACAACCGGATTTTTTGCCAACGCCTGTCTCAGCGGCGGATCAGATAAGCGATTCTGTACAACCATCTGTTGGCTGCTAAAAAGTCCTACATAGCAGTCACTCGTTACCTGTGATGCGCGATTTCCCAATTGCGCTTTGACCCAGCTTGTTGCATGCACCGGATGGTCTGCGGCTGTTGTTGGAACTGCCGGGATATTCATTGCTCGAAGATGCGCCTGCAACACCGGATTGAACTGCCAAGCATCGTCAGGGGAAACAACGGCCTTGATTTTATCGCCGGTGGTTTCAAGTGAAGCACGTTTAAGGCAAACCGGGAAAAGCTGTTTACGCTGCTTCCCTTCTGTTGTACCAGCAACAATCATTTCGATTGAGCCAGAGCAAATGAATGCACAATGCTCCCCACGCTCACGAATACGTGTCTGATAATTTTTGTGGAGGTTGCGTGCGACGGGCTCGGATGTCGTGCCGATAACCAACGAGCCGCCGTTGGTAAGAGAACCAAATTCATCTGGTTGTAAAAGCCGGAATCGTTTCACAGGCATTTTGACCAATGGATTGGTTAGACCCTGCGCTGTCGATTGTTTGAGCCACTTCTCCAAATAACTGGCGAATGTTTCTGGCATGATCCGCAGGTCTCCAACTATTTATGTTTTATGCAGCCCAACTAGCTGTCCAACACTTGGAATGGGTGGACGTAATTTTTAGCATACTGTATTAAATCTCAAAAAGACGAAAGGCTTTTGGCGACCTTTTTGACAAAAGAACCATTTATCTGTGCCGCTGCAAGAGGTTCGTCGGAGCGCCGAGTTCAAAAAGGCCTGTGAAACCGATCCGGTTGTTCGTCTCCTGCTTATCCCAGCGCGACGTCGAGGATCATCATGATGGCGAAGCCGAGCATGGCACCCATAGTGGCGATGTCGGTGTTTTTATTCGACTGCGATTCGGGAATGAGTTCTTCCACCACCACAAAAATCATCGCGCCCGCGGCGAAGGAGAGGGCGTAGGGCAGAACCGGGCGCATCAGCAGAACGGTCGCCGCGCCGATGACCCCGGCGACCGGCTCGACAACGCCCGAAAGCTGTCCGTACCAGAAGCATTTGCGGCGCGACATCCCTTCACGGCGGAGCGGTATGGACACCGCCGCGCCTTCGGGAAAATTTTGAATGCCGATACCGATCGCCAGCGCAATCGCGCCCGCCAGCGTGGCAGACGGAAGGTGGAAAGCCACCGCACCGAAAGCGACACCGACGGCCAGTCCTTCCGGAATGTTGTGCAGCGTGATGGCCAGCACCAGCAAGACACTGCGCCGCCATGAGGTGTGAATCCCCTCGGCATTTTCGATCGGCTCGCCGAGATGAAGGTGCGGCAGAATCAGATCCATACCGCGCAGGAAAAGCCCGCCGAGCAGAAACCCGACCACGGCGGGAACCCACGGCGGAACCGCCGGATTTTCCTTCGCCATTTCAATGCACGGAGCCAGCAGCGACCAGAAGCTGGCGGCGATCATCACTCCGGCCGCGAAACCGAGCATGGCGTCGAGCACCCGCCGGTTGATCGTTTTGAAAAAGAAGACCATCGCCGCGCCGAGCGCCGTGACGCCCCACGTAAAAAGCGTGGCCAGCAGCGCCTGAACAACCGGATGCAGTCCGACAAACCAGTCTGTGATCATGCGGGGATGATTATCGAATAATGCTCAACAGACAACACTCAATATCCAATGTTCAAGGACAGTGTTCCGCAAATGAACATCGAATATTGAGAATTGAATATTGTGTATTGCGCCGCAGTCGCGCTTACACCCCGCAGCACTTCTTATATTTTTTGCCGCTGCCGCACGGGCAGGGATCGTTGCGGCCGATTTCCCGTCCGGTATGACGGATCGGCTGCGGTGCCGGCGCTTCGACGGGCGGTGCGCCGTGGCCGAGCTGCGCCTGCCGGGCGGCGGCCATGGCGGAGGCCTGCTGCTGTTCCCGGTTGCTCACCATCATCTTGTTGATCGACTGCCAGAAACCTTGCAGCGCTTCCATCGAAGAGCCGGTGCGGAAAATATTCTGCCCGATTTCGTTTTTGATGCGATCCATCAGGTCGCCGAACAGGTTGAACGCCTCGCGTTTGTATTCGACGAGCGGATCGCGCTGGCCGTAGGCGCGCAGGCCGATCCCTTCGCGCAGGCTGTCCATGTTGCGCAGATATTCCTGCCAGTGTTCGTCCACCGACTGCAGGATGATCATCTGCTCGATGCCCTTGATGCGGGCCGGATCTTCGTGCGTGATTTTCAGCTCGTAAGCTTCTTTGACTTTCGCGAACACCAGGTCGGCCTTCGCTTCGGCGTTGGAATCCGCGGGAATATCTTCGACACGCAGGCCGATCGGGAAGGTGGTGTTGGCCCAGGCGACGAACTCCTCGACCGGCGCGTCGGCTTTTTCGTCGAGGATGTCGCTGATGACATCGTAGAGCTGATCGCGCGGATTTTCGCTGCGCAGAACCGTCTGGCGGAAACCGTAAATTACGGTGCGCTGCTGGTTCATCACGTCGTCGTAGCGCAAGGTGTTTTTGCGGATGCCGAAGTTCATCTGCTCGACACGCTGCTGCGCTTTCTCGATGGATTTATTCAGCCACGGATGTTCGAGCACTTCGCCTTCTTCGATGCCGAGTTTTTCCATGATGCTGGCGATGCGGTCGGAACCGAACAGGCGCATCAGGTCGTCTTCGAGCGAAACATAGAAACGGGAAAGGCCGGGGTCGCCCTGACGCGCGCAGCGTCCGCGGAGCTGGCGGTCGATGCGGCGCGCTTCGTGGCGTTCGGAGCCGATCACGTAAAGACCGCACGGTTTTTCCGTCAGCAGTTTGCGCAGCGTCTGCGTTTCGCCTGCGGGTTTATCGCTGAGTGAAATCTGCGAACAGATCTGTTCGCGCGGCACCCAGACCACGCCCGGGCCGAGCTTAATGTCGGTACCGCGGCCCGCCATGTTGGTGGCGATGGTGATGGCGCCGGGCTGACCGGCCAGCGAAACGATTTCCGCTTCGCGGGCGTGGTTCTTGGCGTTGAGCACGTTATGCGGAATGCCCTGACGGTCGAGCATACGGCTGATCACCTCGGAAGTTTCCACCGTGGCGGTACCGACCAGCACCGGCTGTTTTTTGCTGTGGCATTCTTTGATCTGCTCGATTACGGCGTGGAATTTTTCGCGCTTGGTTTTGTAAATCTGGTCGTTGATGTCTACGCGGCGGATCGGCCGGTTGGTGGGAATCACCACGACGTCGAGTTTGTAGATTTCGTGAAACTCGCCCGCCTCGGTGTCGGCGGTACCGGTCATCCCGGCGAGTTTTTTGTACATGCGGAAATAGTTCTGAATGGTGATCGTCGCCAGCGTCTGTGTTTCGCGCTCGATCTTCGCGCCTTCTTTGGCTTCGACGGCCTGATGCAGACCGTCGCTCCAGCGGCGGCCTTCCATCAGGCGGCCGGTGAACGTGTCCACGATAATCACCTGATTGTTCTGCACCACATATTCCACATCCTTTTCATAGATGCAGTAGGCGCGGATCAGCTGATTCACTGCGTGAATACGTTCGCTGCGGTTGGTAAAATCGTCCTGCAGCTTCTGGCGGATCACCAGTTTTTCCTGCGGTGCCAGACCGATACGGCCTTCGAGTTCGGAAAGCGCGGTGGCCAGGTCGGGCATCAGGAAGCTTTCCGGATCTTCGGGGCTGAGCGTTTCGCAGCCCTGGTCGGTCAGACCGGCATCATGCCCTTTTTCGTCCACCGTAAAGAAAAGCTCCTCGCGGAGTTCGCGCGCTTCTTCCTTATACGAGTCGGTGATCATCATGTTGTTCACCTGTTCCAGCAGGCGGCGGGTGGCGGGCTCCTCGATCATTTTCGAAAGCAGCTTATTCTTCGGCATGCCCTGATGAACCTGATAAAGCTTGCGCTGGGCGTCGTCCTTTTCGCCTTTGGTGAGCAGTTCCTGCGCTTCGTCGATCAGCCTGGTGCAGAGTTCCTGCTGACGGCGGACCAGTTTCTGCACCGTGCCGTTCAGCGCGCGGTACTGTTCGTCCGCCGAGTAGGGCGCGGGGCCGGAAATAATCAGCGGTGTGCGCGCCTCATCGATCAGGATCGAGTCGATTTCGTCGATGATCGCGTAAGCGTGGCCGCGCTGCTGCACCATGTCTTCGGGGCGCATTGCCATATTGTCGCGCAGATAGTCGAAGCCGAACTCGCTGTTGGTGCCGTAGGTGATGTCGCAGTCGTACTGCGCGCGGCGGTCCGGCGGCGGCATCTGCCCTTTCAGGCAGCCAACCGTCAGGCCGAGATACTGGTAAACCGTGCCCATCCAGGTCGAGTCGCGTTCGGCCAGAAAGTCGTTGGTTGTCACCACATGAACGCCGCGGCCGGCCAGCGCATTGAGATAAACCGGCAGCGTCGCCACCAGCGTCTTACCTTCACCGGTCGCCATTTCCGCGATTTTTCCGTGATGAAGCGTCATCCCGCCGATCAGCTGTACATCGAACGGCACCATGTCCCATGTCAGATCATGGCCGGAAACGTGAACCGTCGTGCCGCACAGGCGGCGGCAGGCGTTCTTTACGGTCGCAAACGCTTCGCAAAGAATGTCATCCGGCGTTTCGCCTCTGGCGAGCCGTTCTTTGAACTCGGCGGTCTTTGCCTTCAGCCGGTCGTCGGAGAGTTTCTGGTACTCCGTTTCGAGCTCGCTAATCTTCGCCACCAGCGGCCGCATCTTCTTAATGTCGCGGTCGTTCTTCGACCCGAAAATTTTCTTCAAAACTGCATTGATCATAATGTCTCCTGAAAAGAGGGGGAGAAGTTACCCGCAGAACGCGCAGATTACACGGAAAAAAAAGCCGTTAACCGCAAATGAACACGAATGGACGCGAACAGAAAGCGTACCGCCGCCGTCCCGGCGGCCTTGAAATCCGGGCAGCGAAAGAAAATCTCTCGCAAAGCCGCGACGGCGCAACGGGGGAAATCCCGGAAGCTTTAACCACAGATTACACGGAAGGACACGATTTTCCTAACCTTGGAAGAACGATTCCTCGCAAGGCGCGAAAGTGCCATGCCGGGTCAGCGTGGAAGCGGCATCCCGCCGCCGGGCTGAGGTAACAGTTTCTGTCCGCTGCGCCGCACAACTTGACTTATCGTCCGTGGACTTATCGTCCATGAAGCGGGCATCATGCCCCGCATGAAAAAGAATCCCGTCCTGATCGCGCTCGAGAACCGCACAAAGAGCTTGATCTTTCATCTAGGCCGTAGATAATTGGAACCGGCAAACCGGCAGGCCATAGACAGCCGGATAAGGAGCGGGAAAATGAAGCAGCAGTTCACGGGATCGGTCGAATACAAAGAGGTTGAATACGATTATACCGCCGTGATTTACACGGGCGGTGATGCACACACCTATCCGGATCAAATTACCGCTTTGGACCGGGCGGATAGAGAGCCCCTCGACGAAAGCCGTTGGGAAGAGGTTGAGGCGGTTGCCTTGGAAAATGCCCAGCTGGCCGCATGGTGCGAGAGGGAAGGCTGGCAGACAGAAGATACGGGCGGGGGCTGTTCGGCGCTGATTCGCGCGCCGGACGGAATTATTCAGCGGCTCACCAAAGCAGACGACCCGTCCGCGCCGCAGACCATGAGCGAACCGGTGGCGTTCGGGCTGTATAACTGGAACGATGAACTGCAAAGCAAAATCCGGATTTTCAAAGGCGGAATTGACGAATGGATCATGTCGGGCGGATACAAGGCCCGCAAGCCATTCAAGGAACCGAAGCCGGTTTTGAAAGACGATGTGATTTACTCCGGCGACAACGGGGAGCGCATCTGTCAAAAATGCGCAGGGGATTCGGCGCTGTACACCGGACGAGACCGTTCTGGGCAGAAGGTGCGCGCCATTTCTCGGTCAGAAAATGAAGCTTGGCGGGCATTTTTCGGCAAAGACATGACTTGCGAAAGAGGATGCACAAGCTACCATGTCGATCCATGAAAACCACCTGCCCGAAGTGTCTGAATCAGTACGACATCCCGGAAAAAGAAATCCTCCGGCACATTGAGCGTTCCGAAAAACTCCGGTCAAAGGTTGCCGCCATGTTGGGGCGGCTGACCGGCGGGCAGACAAAACTCGATGCCGAAGCCCGCCGCGAACGGGCGCTTAAGGCCGTCCGTGCCCGCGAGGCCAGACGGAGTGTGGCCGAATAAGCCCTATAGCCATCGGAAGAGTTTCGCAGAGACATCGAGGACGCGTTTCAGCAACACATAGCCTACGAGACAAACATTTTTAGGATGTAGAGAAGTCTAAATAGTAGGTTTCATCATCAATTTTTAGAAACGTAACGTCTGATCGACCGTAGTTTCTTAAATGGCCACTTGTTACAAGTGCACCTGACGGTACTTCTAGCCGATTTCTAAAGTATTCGCCGATAAGGCTGTTGTTGTGCGGCGTATGAATTGCTTTTCCGTTTTGCTGCGCACGGGAACAGATCAATATTTTTCCATCGTCTGTTAATACGGTGAATTGGATGCCGATTCCCGGAAAAAACCCAGAACGATAGACCTCCGCCGGTAAACGGATATACGCCTGATTGGGTTCACGGCGAACCTCTGGCCTCTGGCCCCAATTCAACCCCGATCGCGGCGGCAGGTTTCCATTTTTATCGAGCAGGCTTACGCGCACTAATGGAAGCCCAGCACTAGCGTCAAAAGTGATGTCGGAGCGATCTTCCCCATAATACCGCTGTTTCCGAAAATCCCGGTCTTTATAAATCTCGACCAAAGCTTCAGCGTCGGAATGTGTGCAATAAATGGAGTCCGATATAAAAGAGGTAAAATACGAATACGCCAATTCTGGCGAACAAGCACACATAGCTTCTCGTTGTGCTCCTAGAAATGCAGTTTGTGTATAGTTTGCAGAGCCTAGAAAAGCATTTACGGGAGTATTGTTTCTAAGCCACACATATGTTTTAGAATGTGCGGCAGGGGGTTCAACCAAATAGCTACACGTCAGGTTGTCGGCATAGTCTTGGGAAACAAGCTTCTGAAATCCACGATGATTTCCGAGGGAAAGGCCGTCTGATGGACACATTCCGACAATCAGTTCGATATGGATTGATGGGCGTAGATCACAAGCGCGTTGCAAATGACGGAATGCCATAGCGGCAGTGGCGTATCCTGAAATGACACAGAGTTTATCAGCGCCCTGTGTGATGGGATCCAGAAGAATTGTATCAAAAAGGTTCGTTGCATACATAGGACTCTCCTTTTTCTAAAAGAATCATTTGTTCGTAATACGCGCTGGTTCGAGATTCTAGATTCGGAGGGGCATAAGGATAATCAATCCCGGCGAACGATTTTAAAATGGCTTCGAAAATTACGGCGACCCCTTTTGGCGGGACAGCCATGCCAATTTGTTTACGTACGCTTTCTTTTGATCCCAGGAATTTAAAATGATCCGGGAAAGTTTGTAATCGCGCCCTCTCTCGATTCGTAAGCGCCCGGTTTTCTTCCCAGTGATAAACGTGTGTACCGCCGCCGCCGCTTCCGGTGATGGTATAAGCCGGTTTTTGAGAGTCTAGGCGCTTGTAAATCTGACTAATTTTGGCTCCCTGGACATTCAACTGCAAATGTTTCGGTAAATTCGCTGTGAAAGCATTTTCTCCCGGCTTGATATGTTTTAAGCGCGCCACAACCTGTGGAGCCTGATTTGTTAACTCGTGGTTAAAGGCATCGGCAGGAATTGGAGGAACCTCAAGCGCGGTTTTGGTGGAGATATCAACTTGTGAGTACAAAGAAGGGGCTGGGATTCGGAAAGGAATATCCAAATCATTTCTAATGCCAACGATAATAATCCGATGTCGGGCTTGTGGGACACCATACTTTTCAAATTTATACAAATTCGGATACACATTATATCCAGCATCATGCATGGCATCTAAGATGAGGTCGAAGGATCTCCCGTCATTAGAATTTCGCAATCCTCCAACATTTTCTGCTAAAAACCACTGAGGTTGGAACAACTTCAATGCCTTGATTCCAAATTCGTAAAGAGGGCCATAAACACCATTCATACCTTTTTGTTCACCGACCACACTAAAGTCGTTACAGGGGAATCCAAAGGCTAAGGCGTCTATGCTAGATATCTTTTGTAGCCGACTAAACTGTAGTTTTCGCACGTCTTTACAAAGAACAGTTTCTGGGGCGTCCGGACAAATATTGTAGCGGTAGGTTTCGCAAGTATCCTTGTCAAAATCATTAGCCCAGGCATGTTCGATCGAGAAACAAGAAGCGCCTTTTTTGACTCGAGCACGTTGTGCGCCGAGCGCAATACCGCCGGGGCCGCAAA
The DNA here is from genome assembly GCA_041661845.1 of Kiritimatiellales bacterium. GTDB lineage: Bacteria > Verrucomicrobiota > Kiritimatiellia > Kiritimatiellales > Tichowtungiaceae > Tichowtungia. Next base: position 22,363 of record JBAZTQ010000019.1, read on the forward strand.
ATAATTCGCCTAAACGAAAGGCCGTAGAGTTTTTTTTCGCCATATCAAATGTGTCCAGTTATGTAGCTGTGTATAGTACAGTCCGTGTTTCACGGAAATACTTTTGCCGGATTTTCTGCGCATGTTCATATAAAAGCAGCTAAAAACCGGATTTTTTGTTTGATCTGTTCCGGTTGCTATTTCTTGCGACCAATACAATTTCTAGCTTTTGTAGCACACGGCCCGGCCTCTTGAGTCGACAATTCCAGACTGTAATGACCGTCCAGCCGAGTTTGCGCAGTTCGCGGGCGTGTTTTTTGTCGTTGACGGTGTTGCGCTCGAATTTCTTTTTCCAGAAAGCCTTGTTGCTTTTGGGTGTCGTGGCGTCTTTACAGCCTTTGTGCCGGTGCCAGAAACAGCCGTGGACAAAGATGACGGTTTTATATTTCGGCAAAACAATATCGGGTTTGCCGGGCAGGGTGCTGACATTTTTCCGGAAGCGGTATCCGGCGCGGTGGAGCATCGAGCGGACAAGAACTTCCGGTTTGGTGTCCTTGCCTTTGATCCGGCTCATATTCCACGAGCGCTGTTCTGGCGTCAGGTGATCCATGCAGGAAGCGTAGCGAATTGCCGCCGGAAATCGAACGACGAACGCGTCTATTCCTAAGGTAGGGCGCGACCGCCGGGCGCGCCGATATTCCTGAAAGCGGACGGCCCGGCGGTCCGTCCCTACCTTTTGCAGGAATCTTGAACTTCCGGACGGGGTGCGGTATAAGTGCAGCCCTTTTTTAAACGGAGGCATCTATGTTTTTCGATCCAATCTATCTTTTGTTTGCGCTGCCCGGTCTGGTGCTCGCGCTGGCGGCATCCGGAATCACCCGCTCCACGTTTTCCAAATACTCCCGCGTTCAGGCGGCGTCCGGCATGACCGGGGCCGAGGCCGCGTACGCCATGCTGCGGGCCGAGGGCGTTCACGATGTGACGATTGAGCAGACGAAAGGATTTCTTTCCGACCATTACGATCCGACCACCAACACGCTGCGGCTTTCGCCGGATGTGTACGGCTCCACCTCGCTTTCCGCCATCGGCGTCGCCTGTCACGAAGCCGGACATGCTTTGCAAAAGGCGCATCAGTATGCTCCGCTGGCGTTGCGCAGTACGCTGGTTCCCGCCACGCAAATCGGCAGCCAGCTTGCGCCGATCATCCTGATGGTCGGCTTCCTGTTGCAGACGCCGTTTCTGATTCAGGCCGGGCTGATCCTGTTTACGGCGGCCGTTATTTTTACGCTGGTGACACTGCCGGTCGAATGGAACGCCAGCGCCCGCGCCAAAGAGCTGATGGTGCGGGCCCGGATTGTCGCGCCGCAGGAACAGCCGCAGGCCGCCGCCGTGCTGAACGCCGCGTTTATGACCTATGTGGCCTCGGCGGTCTCCGCCGTACTGACCCTGCTTTATTATCTCTTTCGCGCCGGAGTGCTCGGCAACCGCCGGGATGATTAATAGGTGGAACGCGAACTCCGTGCGCGTTTTTTAAGCGCGCCCGGAGCGCGCGCTCCACCTTTTCACTCCGTTTTTTTCACGCGGCGGGAAGGTTCGCCGATGATTTTCCATGCCGCGCCGCTCGGTCGGCAGGAAGATCGCTGGTTTTAGGCGTTGATCACCAACCCATTACCAAAAACGGCGCAGATCGGGGAATCTGATTCCCCGTTTTACATTGACGGTGCGGCGAATTTTGTTAGCTTATCCGCGGTGTTCTGAATTATGGAGGGCGCGGATATGATTTCACGGCAACTTTCCGGCAAGCTGACAGAGCTGGCGAAGGGCTTCCCCGTGATCTGCCTGACGGGGCCGAGACAGTCGGGCAAGACGACGCTGGTGAAGAGCGTTTTCGGCGATTACGCCTATGTGAGTCTTGAAAACATCGACACCATGACCGCCGCCAAGGAGGATCCGCGCCGGTTTCTTGCGCCGCACCAAACCAGCGGCCTCATCATTGACGAAGCGCAGCGCGTTCCGGAGCTGTTTTCGTATTTGCAAGGTGTGGTCGATTCCTCCGGTCAAATGGGCCGGTATATTCTGACCGGATCGCAGAATTTCCTTTTACTTGAAAAAATTACGCAGTCGCTGGCCGGGCGGGCGGGCATTCTGCATCTGATGCCGTTTTCCGCATCGGAAGTTGAGGCGGCGGGGCTGCTTGCGCCGTCTCTGGATGAGGTTCTCTTCAAGGGAATGTATCCGCCGCTGTTCGACCGTCCGGTTTCGCCGCCGGATTTTTATCCATCTTATATTGAGACGTGTCTGGAGCGGGACGTGCGGTCGATGAAGAATATCGGCGATTTGGCGCTCTTCCGTAAATTTATTCTGCTGTGCGCCGGACGGGCCGGGCAACTGCTCAACCTGACCAGCCTCGGCAATGAGGTCGGCGTGGATCATAAAACGATCCGCGCATGGCTTTCGGTGCTGGAGGCGAGCTTTATTGTTTTTCAGCTTCGGCCCTATCACCGCAACTGGAACAAACGGGTGGTGAAACAGCCCAAACTGTTTTTCTACGACACCGGACTGCTCTGTTCGCTGCTGGGGTTGCGGACGGCGGAGGCCCTCGCATCGCATCATCTGCGCGGCAGTATCTATGAAAACTACGTAATCGCCGAACACATCAAACAGCAGTACCATTCCGGAATCCGTCCGTCGGCCTATTTCTGGCGGGATCAAAGCGGGCATGAAGTGGATCTGATCATTGAAAAAGGACAGACCATACAAGCCGTCGAAATCAAATCCGCAGAAACTCTGAATTCCGGGCTGTTTGACGGATTACGCTGGTTCTGCGGACAAGCCGGACTTTCTCCGGCGGACTGTGCGCTGGTTTACGGCGGGAAGGAAGAGCAGACCGGCTTTGCCGGACGCGTTCTCTCCTGGCCGAGGGCGCACACGCTTTAAGAGTTTTGGATCGCGCAGGCTGTTACCTGACTCCTGCCGCCGGAACTCTATTCCGTTTTTTTCATCCGGCGGGAAGGTTCGCCGATAATTTTCCATGTCGCGCCGTCGGTCCACCAGCCTTCGCCGTTGTCGGTGTTGAGGACAAACATAGCGCCGCGCCGGTCGGGCAGCAGTTTATAGGTTCCTTTGCGTCCGTTGTCCGCACCGCGCGGATTGCCGAGAAACGTCCATTCCATGCCGGGCGGCGTGAGCCGCCACAGGTCGCCGGTAACGGTATCGATCCAGAAAAAGCCGGGGTTGCCGGGGCTTTCGCAGGCCTGAAACCGGTCTTCTTCAAAGGACGGTGAGTTGTGTGACGTACGGAAGACCACGGTCTTGGCCGGTTCTTCGGCGGGAACTGTCAGCGCGGGAAGCAGCAGAGCGAACCAGAACACCTTTTTCATAACAAACCTCCTTTGAGTTGGAATGCCGGAACAAAAGAATATTGGAACGGTGCCGGCGGAAAGGCAAGAGCGGGAGCCCGCCGCAAAAGGTAAAGCCGGAACTTAGGGCGTATCCGCCTGTAGATCCGGCTTCTGAGCGTTAAATAGGTTGGGTGGCTGCGGAAGAAAAAGAACGGCTGCAGAGTTTTTGAAGAGCCCGGGCTGTGCTCGCACACTGAAACGTGGACTACGGACAGGAGCTGCACGCTAAAGCGTGGACTGCGAGCCGTCCAGCCTTTCTCTGTCCGCCGAAGCTCGAAGAGCGAAGGAGGATGGCTGTCCGATGGAGCGGAAGCACGCCGAGTTTGCTAAACCCGGACGGGATAAACAGGGCTCCTGTTATGACCGACAAACCAAAAAGCAGCAAAGCGAATGGCCGCCGGTAAAAAAGCCATAGACTGCAGAAAATTCCAAGGGTTGGAACCTGAAGCCTCAGGTCTGCGGCCTCAGGCCTTTTCCTAATCTCCATACCCGTAGTTATCCACCACGAAGTCGAGGTCTTTGTCGCCGCGGCCGGAGAGGTTGACCAGAATCGTGCCGTGCTTCATCTCTTTGGCTTTTTTCATCGCAAACGCCACGGCGTGCGCGCTTTCAAGCGCCGGAATAATTCCTTCGCTGCGGCAGAGCGTGAAGAATCCGTTGAGGCATTCCTTGTCGTCGATGGCGGTGTACTGGATGCGGCCTTCGTCTTTAAGGTGGCTGTGTTCGGGGCCGACGCCGGGATAGTCGAGTCCGCTGGCGATGGAGTAAACCGGCGACGGTTCGCCTTTTTCGTCCTGCAGCAGGTAGCACTTGAAGCCGTGGATGATGCCGGGTTTGCCGTAGGTGGCGGTGGCGGCATGGTCGCCGGTCTTCGGTCCGCGGCCCAGCGGTTCGACACCCCATATTTCACACGGGTCGTTCAGGAACGCGGAGAAAATTCCCATGGCGTTGCTGCCGCCGCCGACGCAGGCGGTGATGACGTTCGGCAGCCCGCCGGTCATTTCGAAGAACTGTTCGCGCGCTTCGATGCCGACGACGCGCTGGAAGTCGCGCACCATCATCGGGAACGGATGCGGGCCGACGACGGAGCCGATGCAATAAATTGAGGTGGCGGGATCTTTGAGGTAGGCCTGAAACGCGGAATCGACCGCTTCTTTCAGCGTTTTGAGTCCGTGGGAAACCGGCACCACCTTTGCACCGAGCAGTTTCATACGTACGACGTTCGGATGTTCTTTGGCGATGTCGACTTCGCCCATGTGGATTTCGCATTCGAGGCCGAAATAGGCGGCGGCAGTGGCGAGCGCGACGCCGTGCTGGCCCGCGCCGGTTTCGGCGATGAGCTTTTTCTTGCCCATGTATTTTGCGAGCAGCCCTTCGCCCATGCAATGGTTGATCTTGTGCGCGCCGGTGTGGTTGAGGTCTTCGCGTTTGAGATAAATCTGGGCGCCGCCGCATTTTTCGGAGAGGCGTGCGGCGTGGTAAACCGGCGTCGGGCGGCCCTGATAGTGCTTCCGGATGGAGCGCAGCTCCTCAATGAAGCGGTGTGAGCGGCTTATCTTAAGGTAAGCTTCGTGGATTTCCTTCATCGGGCCGGTGAGCTCCGGCGGAATATAGGCTCCGCCGTACTGTCCAAAGCGGCCTTCCGCATCCGGTGTGTTCTGCAGATAATCGCGGTAATCCTTTTTCATCGGGGCGCTCCTTTGTAGCTGGTTAAGAAAAGAGACCCGGAGCGTAGGATAAAAACCGGCGCGGGGCAAGACTCCGCAGAGGAAAGCGCCGCGCACCTAAAGAAACGCTTGTGCCGCGCCCCGCGCCGCTGTTACAGTTCCGCCGTTGATTTTATAACCCGAACGAAACAAGGAGTATCAGCGAATGAATATTTTGCACGTGTGCGCCAATCCGAAGCCTATCGAGCAGTCTGTTTCTAAACAGCTCGCCGCACGCTTTTTCGGCAAACTGATGGAACTCAATCCCGACGTTGAACTCAACAATGTCGACCTCTATCAGGACAAACCGCCGTACTACTCCAACGATCTCTGCCGCCGCTGCTGGATGCCGGTTTTCGACGCAGCCTACGAACCGACCAAAGCCGAAGAATCCGCCGCCAACTATGCTCAGAAACAGGCCGAAGCCTTCAAACAGGCCGACGTGCTCGTGCTCACCATGCCGATGTGGAACTTCAGCGCTCCCGCCGTCATGAAGGCGTGGATGGATCAGATTCTTTCCCCCGGCCTGACTTTTGAAATCAGCGCCGCCGGCCCGAAACCGCTGCATAACATCACCAGCATCATTCTGCTGGTCGCTTCCGGCGGCGTTTACAAGGAAGGCGACGACCGCGATGCGCTGACCCGCCAGGTGCGCGCCGCCTTCGGTTTCATCGGCATCACCGATATCCGTATTGCCTGGGCCGACGGCCAGAACCCGCTTTTCTTTAACGACAGCGAAGCCCGCCGCGAAACAGCGTTTGAAGCCGCCGAAGAGCTGGCGGAGGAACTCGCAGAGGAAGGCGCCAAGGGCTGATCTCAGACCAATGAGCGTGTTTGTTAAAATCTGCGGAATCTGCTCCAGAAACGATCTGGAGCAGATTTGTGCTTTGGGCCCCGACGCCGTCGGCTTTATTTTCTGGCCGCGCGCCAAGCGCTACGTGCGTCCTGAACAGGTCGCCAGCTGGATGAAAAGCGTTCCCGAACAGATCAAAAAAGTCGGGGTCTTTGTGGAGCCGCCGCCCGCCGAAGTCGAAACCGTCGCCATCGCCTGCCGTCTCGACGTTATTCAGATTCATCTGATTTCCAATGACTGGAAAATGGAACGCCCGCTTTTCCGTGGTTTGGAAACCTGGCTCTCGCCGCGCATGGGCGAAGGAGTCAGCCGGAATATCCTGAACGCCGTCGATCCGGAACCTTCCGTACTGCTGGCCGATTCCTTCGATCCGAAAATGATCGGCGGAACCGGCAAGCTCAGCAGCTGGGAGCGTGCCATCACCTTGAAAACCGAAATCGGCAAACCGGTAATGCTGGCCGGCGGGCTCGGTCCGGAAAATGTACGCGACGCCATCGCTGCGGTAGACCCGTGGGGCGTGGATGTCAGTTCCGGTGTCGAAAAGGAACCGGGCGTCAAAGACCTGCGCAAAGTGAAGCAGTTTATAGAGAAAGTACGGAAATGAAGCAGGCACAACCGGATAAGCAGGGGCACTTCGGCCCGTACGGCGGCATCTTTGTTCCCGAAACGCTGATCGAGCCGCTCCGCGAGCTGGAACGCATCTATAAAACAGCGCGGAAAGATCCTTCTTTTAAGAAAGAACTCGATTACTACCTGCGCGAATACGTCGGACGTCCGTCGCCGCTCTGGTTTGCTCAGCGGATGACCGCACAACTCGGCGGACCGAAAATTTATCTCAAGCGCGAAGACCTCAACCACACCGGCGCGCACAAGATCAATAATGTGATCGGCCAGACGCTGCTGGCGCGGCGGCTCGGCAAAACCCGGCTGATCGCCGAAACCGGCGCGGGCCAGCACGGCGTCGCCACCGCTACCGCCGCCGCACTCTTCGGCATGGAGTGCGTCGTTTACATGGGCAAGGTGGATATGGAGCGCCAGGCGCTCAATGTGTTCCGCATGGAAAGTCTCGGTGCCAAGGTTGTCGCCGTCACCGCCGGACAGCAGACGCTCAAGGAAGCGATTAACGAAGCGATGCGCGACTGGGTGAGCAATCTGAAGAACACCCATTACGTTCTCGGCACCGCCTTCGGCCCGCATCCGTACCCGATGATTGTGCGCGATTTCCAGAGCGTCATCGGTATCGAAGCGCGCAAACAGATTCTCAAAGCCGAAGGACGTCTGCCGACGGCCGTCGTCGCCTGCGTCGGCGGCGGCAGCAATGCCATCGGCATTTTCAGCTCCTTTATAAAAGACGAGAACGTCCGGCTGATCGGCGTCGAAGCCGGCGGACTCGGCATTGAACCCGGTAAACACGCCGCGCGTTTCGCCGGCGGCAAGGTCGGCGTACTGCAAGGGACGAAGAGCTACGTCTTGCAGGATGACGACGGACAGATTCTGCTGACGCATTCCGTCAGCGCCGGACTCGACTACGCGTCCGTCGGCCCCGAACACGCCATGCTCCACGACACCGGCCGCGCCGAATATACCTACATCGAAGACGCCGACGCTATCAACGGCTTCGACAAGCTGGCTCAGTGGGAAGGCGTCCTGCCGGCGCTCGAAAGTTCACACGCCATTGCGTGGGTGATTAAAAACGCGAAGCAGTTTTCTCAAGATGACATCGTGATTATCAATGTTTCCGGTCGCGGCGACAAGGACGTGCAGCAGATTGCCGGATGGAAGCAGCAGCAGGCCCTGCCGGTTTCCGCCGCCGCAAAAATTCTGCGTTCCGGCGAATTCGTTCATCTCGGCGTGCATCATGAGATTTCCATACATGCCCACGGGAATGATCCGCTGATTCTGCATTTCAACGTCTGCCGGCTGACCGCCGGCTCCGGCCTCTGCGAGACGGTGTACGAAGAGGTTTGCAACTATGGACGCATCGCGCCGGACGAAGTGTTCTGGGCGCGCGAGCTTTCCCGGATCGAAAAAAAAGTTTGTTCCGACGAAGAAGGCGAAGTCCACAACCCCTGAGTAGCTATGGCTGTTAAAAGTATGACCGGTTTCGGCGCGGCCTCGGCCCGTGCGGAAAATGCGCAGGTGACGGTTGAGCTGAGTGCAGTAAACCGCAAACAACTTGATGTCGTTTTGCGTCTGCCGCCGCAGCTCGCGGCGCTTGAATCGCGCGTTCAGAAAATCATCCAGGAACATATTTCGCGCGGACGGATCAGCGGTGCCGTGCAGTTGGACGCCGCCAACGGCGGCGCGGTGATGCAAATCGATGAGAAGCGCGCTGCCGCAGCCATCGGCACGTTGCGCCGTGCCGCAGAAAAACTGAATCTCAAAGATGATTTGAGCGCCGGTGTGCTGCTGCAGATTCCCGGTCTGCTGAAAATGCAGGCTGTTGAACAGAATCCGGAAGAAATTTTCCAGACCGTGGAAAAAGCGCTGCTCGCGGCGCTGAAAAAACTGAATGCGATGCGTCAGCGCGAAGGCAAAGCGCTTGAAACAGATTTTCTGGCGCGTCTGAAATTGCTGGAGCAGATGCTGGCTGGCATTAACGACCGCGCGCCGCAGATTGCGTCAAACTATCGCAATAAACTTTTTCAGGGATTGGATGCCGCCGGACTGAAAAATATCGCGGCGGATGAACGGATCATCAAAGAGATCGCACTGTTCGCCGAGCGCAGCGATATATCCGAAGAGATCACGCGGCTGAGGAGCCACATCCAGCAGTTCAAAAAAATACTGCGCGGCGGCGAACCGGCCGGACGCCCGCTCGATTTTCTCGCGCAGGAATTTTTCCGCGAGATCAACACGATCAGTTCCAAAGCAAACGATCTGAAGATCACGGAAACGGCGGTGCAGTTTAAGACCGAACTCGAACGCATCCGGGAGCAGATTCAAAATGTCGAATAAGCACACACCGCTGCTGCTGGTAATTTCTGCACCGTCAGGCGCAGGTAAATCTTCGCTGTGCAACCGGCTGACCGGAAAATTTCCGGAGATGGTTTATTCCGTTTCATGCACCACTCGCGCACCGCGCGGCAGCGAACAGAACGGCGTGCATTATCATTTTCTTTCCGACGCAGAATTTTGCGCGCGCATTGCCGCCGGAGAATTCCTGGAGCACGCGTTGGTGCACGGCAACCGCTACGGAACATTGAAGCAAACGGTGGTTGATGCACTGGCGCAGGGCCGCGACATCATTATGGATATTGATGTGCAGGGCGCTCAGCAGATCCGCCGCGCATGCGCGGCGATGTCTGATGCGGATGTGATTAAAAAAAGTTTCGTTGATATTTTTATCGCGCCGCCTTCGATGGAAGAACTGCGCCGACGTTTGTGCGGACGTTCTACCGACAGCGACGAAGTGATTGAGCGGCGCATGCGCAATGCGCATGAAGAAATGAAACATCAGTCGAGCTATCAGCACGTCGTCATCAATGATGATTTTGGAAAAGCGGTGAATGAACTCGAAAAAATTATTACGCGTGAACACCACAACCGGTAGTAACTTTTTTTTGTTTTTATACAATCTCTAGTTGCAAGAAAAATTTTTAAGCGATATACCTTCGTTCGTACAGGGACAGGCTGACGTGCAGCAGATGATAGAAACGTGTTCGAAAGTCATCAGACGGCAGCCGGAAGAGAAGGGTTAACCCAAGTCACAAGGAGACAGGAAATGGCAGCTAAAAAAGTAGCGAAGAAGGCCGCGAAGAAAGTCGCGAAAAAAGCTCCGGCTAAAAAAGCAGCGAAGAAAGTCGCGAAAAAAGCCCCGGCTAAAAAAGTCGCGAAAAAAGTCGCGAAAAAGAAATAACAGCTCCGGCTGATTAATTCTGACAGCCCCGGCTTCCGGGGCTGTTTTTTTATATCCGCAGTTTTTCGTTTCCTTTGAAAAAACCACGGACTATCCTCTCGCCAATTTAACAGAAACAGGACGCGCCGTATGAAATGTCCGAAGTGCGAGCATCGCGAAAATAAGGTCATCGACAGCCGCGAAGTGCGGGAAGGCACCGCTATCCGCCGCCGCCGCCTCTGTCTTAATTGCGGACACCGCTTCACGACCTACGAAGAGGTTTTGCGCGCGGCCCTGCAGGTCATCAAGCGCGACGGACGCCGCGAAGATCTTTCCCGCGAAAAACTGATGCAGAGCATTGTGGTCGCCTGTCAGAAGCGGCCGATCAGCATTCAGCAGATCGAACAGATGACCGCCAGTGTGATTGCGCAGAGCGAAGCCGAATACGAACGCGAAATTCCTTCCACGGCGCTTGGCACCAAAGTCATGGCGCTGCTCGAGAAACTCGACGAAGTCGCCTATGTGCGTTTCGCCTCCGTCTACCGCCGCTTCAAAGACGTCAACCAGTTCATGAACGAAGCCGAAAGACTGATCGGACGCGAATGATCGATACGCATCAGAGCCGCCGGCTTGCCGAACGCGGGCTTTGGTCCGGTCACGTGCAGAAGCTTTTCCAAACACTGGAAATTGACGGTCGCGTCGCCGCGCCGGACATCACGGAAAGCCTGGCGGTTTTCTGTCAGCATCATCCGCACATGACAGAACACGCTCTGTCGCTGCTGATGGCGCGTTCGTTCTGCGTCACCGGCGACGACGAAGCCGCCGGACGGATTCTTCGCCACGACCGCATACACCGTTCACACGCCGATTCATGGATTGAAGTGCTTTCGGCCGGCTATCCGTTTCCCGAACTCTATCCTCTTTTTTCCGCCCGCGCCTTGCGTCCGCAGAGCCTGACTTCCGCCGGGGCGCTCTGGGTGTTCGACTTCGATCAGATCCGGCTGACCGAGGCCGACCGGCACGAACTGATTATCTTTCAGACCGTGCGCGTGCTGACGGAAAAAGTTTCCAATGTTTGGAAAAAAACAGAAGGGCGCGGCACGCTCGGCGTTAAAGGGCTTTCCCGGCTGGCGCAATTTGTCCGCGGACGGTCGGCGTCGCACCGGCTGCTCGGCCATATTCGCGATGTGCTGGCGCTGCGCGCGCAAAAAAACGGCTGGCCTGTCGCGCCGGCCGTACTGCTGCTCGATTTGTGAACAATCAGGTTTCTTCTGTGAAAAAACAGCTTCCCATCATAGGTTCCATTTGTGCCGGAATTCTCCTGTTCCTGAGTTTTCCTCCGTTTGAAATTCCGTTTTGCGGCTGGATTGCGCTGATTCCGCTGCTCGCTGCCTGCGCTGGAACCGCGCCGCGCCGCGCCGCGTTGCTCGGATGGCTGGCGGGAACCGTATTTTTTCTGAGTTCGCTCTACTGGCTGCGGCACGTTTCGTGGCTCGGCACGGTCGGCTTGGCCTTTTACTGTGCGCTTTATTTTATCCCGTTCGCTGTTTTTATTGCGCTTCGACGCGATGCGTGGCGCAGCATCAGCGGGTTAAAAAATATCGGCTGGATGCTTGGTGCGGCGGCGGTCTGGGTTGCCGGCGAATATCTGCGCGCGGTTTTTGCCACGGGGTTCCCTTGGAATCTGCTCGGCGTCAGCCAGTACAAACAGCTGCCGTGCATTCAAATTGCGGAGTGGGGCGGCGTTTATGCCATTTCGGCGCTGATGGTTTTCGTCAACGCGGCCTTTGCTGTCACGATTCTTCAATACGTGTCGGGACTGCGGCGCACCGGCCGGATGCATCTGGAGATGCTGTGCGGGTTGCTGGCTGTGGCTATCGTCTGGTCGTTCGGTATCCAGAAGCTGCTGCACAAACCGGCGTCCGGCGGATCGCCGGTCCGCGTCGCCCTCATTCAGCCGAATATTCCGGAAGTTGGAAACTGGGACACTCCCGATCCGGAGGTGGTTTATACGCGGCTTGAAAAACTCACTGCGTTCGCGCAGTGCACGCCGGATCTTGATCTCATCATCTGGCCCGAAACCGCGCTGCCCGACTTTGTCCGGTACAACGAGCGCGGTGCGGCGCTGGTCAGAAAGATGGTTACGAACGGTGTTCCGCTGCTGGCCGGCAGCATGGATATGACCTGGCTGGCGAACGGCCGTCCGGAATATTACAACGCCAGTATGCTGTTCAACACGCGCGGCGAACTGTCCGGGTCTTATTACAAACAGCACCTCGTGCTCTTCGGTGAATATATTCCGTTCGAAGGGAAGATTCCGCTGATCAATGCGTTGACGCCGATCGGCTCCAGTTTCACGCCGGGCCGTTTCGCAACACTTTTTAAACGGCATGGCGACGAGCGCGGCTTCAGCGTGCTGATCTGTTTCGAGGATTCGCTGCCGTACCTCGCGCGCAAAGCGGCACGCGCCGGGGCCGCATGGCTGATCAATCAGACCAACGATTCGTGGTTTGATCCGGACTGCGGCTCGGCACAGCATCTCGCCAATTCGGTATTCCGCTGTATCGAAACCCGCCTGCCGATGCTGCGCTGCGCCAATACCGGCATGACGTGCGCCATCGATCCGCTCGGACGCATTCAGCAGACGCTCAAACCGCGCACCGAAGGTTTCCAAGTCGTGGAAACAGCTCCGGCTGATCCTGCACGTGCGCCGACATTCTACGTCCGTTTCGGCGATCTCTTTGCGCAGGCTTGCCTGACCGGAAGCGTTGCGTTATTTATCATTCTCTTGATCAAACGACAGAAAAGCCCCGCATGCTCGAAGAACTAAAAGAAAAAATGGAAACCGTCCGCGTGCGCATGGAAGAAATGCGCAGCTACCTCGGCATCAACGAAAAGATCGCCGAGCTCACTCGTCTCGAAGCGGAAACGGCATCGCCCGGCTTCTGGAGCGATACGAATCGAACCGCCGCCAATATCTCCGCCACCAAAGTGGCTAAAGCCGTCCTGGGACCTTTTCAGAAAATCGAAGCCTCACTTGGCGACGCCGGCGTGATGCTGGAACTCGCCGAAACAGAAGCCGAGGCCGGCCGGGAGCAGGCCGCACAGGAAATCGAGCAGATGCTTTCCGATTGCGAAAGCAGTTTCCGGGCATTGGAAATGCAGTCGCTGCTCGGCGGTCCGATGGATTCAAAAAACGCTTACCTCAGTCTGCACGCCGGCGCGGGCGGTACCGAGTCCTGCGACTGGGCCGACATGCTTTACCGTATGTACCGCCGGTATGCTGAACGCAACGGATTCACCGTAGACGTGCTCGACATACAGCCGGGCGAAGAAGCGGGCATTAAGAGCGTCGCCTTTCAGGTTTCCGGCGACTACGCCTACGGCAATCTAAAAGGTGAACGCGGCGTGCACCGGCTGGTGCGCATCAGCCCGTTCGACTCCGCCGCCCGCCGCCACACTTCGTTCGTCGCGCTCGATGTCACCGCCGAAATCGATGACGACGTGAATGTCGAGATTGAGGAAAAAGATTTACGCATCGACACCTACCGCTCCAGCGGCTCTGGCGGACAGCACGTCAACACCACCGATTCCGCCGTGCGCATCGTGCATATTCCGACCGGCATCATCGTGCAGTGCCAGGCGGAGCGGTCGCAGCACAAGAACCGCGACAAGGCCATGAAGATGCTCCGCGCCAAAGTCTACGAGCACGAGATCGATAAACAAAAGCAGGCGGCGGAACAGTTTTACGGCGCCAAAGGGGAAATCGCATGGGGCCACCAGATCCGTTCCTACGTCATGCAGCCTTACACGATGGTAAAAGATCACCGCACCGATGCGCAGAGCGGTAACGTACAGAGCGTGCTCGACGGCAATCTGGGGATGTTTATGGAAGCCTATCTCAAGACGAAACAGAAAGAGGGATGAGCAGAGGATAGAAGGATGATTGGATTGCTGGATTGAGAGGACGGGTAAAGAATGGGCGAAGAACGCAAAGGAATGATGCGGGGATATAAAAAGCTTCGCGTCTGGCAGGATGCGAAGGATCTTTATGTTCTAACCTGGAAGGTTTTCAAAAAGTTCCCGATAGAACTTTCCCGCATTCGAAGTCAGCAGTTGGCCTCTGTGGATTCGGTGCACCGGAATATTTCAGAAGGCTACTGCCGACGGTCGTTGAAGGAATATATCCAGCATTTGAATATTGCGCTGGGATCATTAGGTGAATCGGCTTCATCGCTGGATGTTTATGAGACCGCAGGACACATTGCTCAGGCCGAGTTCGATGAAATGGATGCACTGACATGGAAGCTTGAGAACGGCCTGAAAAAACTGGTTGAAAGCCTTCAGGAAAAGAATCCGGAGGAGTGGAGCGATACTTTTCTTGTCAAAGAAACCAACGAGATTTACACCACGGCATCCGACAGTTTTCAGCCCAAAAATCCAGCCATCCGCCAATCCATTAATCCGGATCTTTTATGAATATTTTAGAGGAAATCATCGCCAATAAGCGGAGGGAAATCGAAACGCCCGGCTATTTCCAAACATTGGAAAAAGTGGTCGAAAATCTTCCGCACGTCGGAACCTCCTGCACCGAGTGCGACGGGAAACCGGCGCGCGAACCCGCGACGGATTTTGTCGCCGCGCTGAAAGCCGCGCCGACCCGCCTTCACGATGGGGTTTCGGCGCGGCAGGTCGGACTGATCGCCGAAGTGAAACGGAAATCGCCGTCGGCCGGGCCGATCCGCGAACCGT
>JBAZTQ010000020.1:0-36253 GCA_041661845.1 Kiritimatiellales bacterium
TGAAGCAGGCGGAAATATTGATGGTTTCTCCGGCGTACGAAGTGCCCAGATAGCCGGACCAGATGCCGCAGGCGTACTGAAAGGCCGTTTGCCGGGCGGTGCCGAAGGTCGGATCAAAAAATCCGGTGCCGTCGGCGTCGGTATAGATCGGGTTGAACTGCACCTGATCGGCCAAAACGCCGCAGGGCAGAATGACAATCAGGCAGCGCACAAGGCTGAGGATAATTTTCTGTTTGAGCATAGCGGTTTTTTAACAGCTTCGGACGGGCAATGGAATTCGAAAAAGCCTTTTGCTTTGGGCGCAAACAGTCTAAAAACTCCGCCATGAGTAATCAGTTTGCCACTGTGTCGGAGAAATCTTCCAACGGGCGGGAAAAGAGACTATGGTGTAGCATCTCTTGATTTTTGTGTGGGCATGACGACGGGTTGAGGGTACGACTTCACGGGAGATGTGGGCGATGAGTGTCACCAAAGAACTAAAAAATAATCTTAAATTCTTAGACTTCGATATTGATTCGCCAGAGTCAGGGTTGCTTTTTGTAGGCAAGACGTACGGGCGGGGAAAAATATCCTTTAGTGAGCGATTGGTTCTGAAAGACGCTGTTCGGTACAAGGCGACTGCCGTTTATTTCCGGAGGTTTGAAAGCCAAGCCCCACAGCCTCAGCTTTTTATCTTTGATAACACCAATGGGAAAATTTCTGAAGATGACTTGGGTGGAATTCACAAAAAGGTTTGGACGAGCGGTGTGGTGCCTCTTTACTACGTTTTCGATAGAACTAGCCTGCGTGTATTTGATGCAAAAAAACCAGTTGATGCAGAAACACTCAAACCGATGCTGCTGGGGGATGTTGTCGAGCTAGTTGCCGAGGCGCATAAGAAATATGAACGATTTTCCGCTAAACTTTTTGTAAACGGATCATTTTGGGAGCAGGAAGAGTTCCGCGGGCAATTTAAGAATGAGAATAGTTCGAGCCGATATCTAATTGAGGGTCTCAAAAAATTCAAGGAACAGTTCTTGAAGAGCTTTGGGAAAAATCAGGGGTCATTGGCCAATCAACTTTTAGTTCAAAGCATCCTTGTTAAATATCTGGAAGAGCGGCGCGATGAGCAGGGGAATCCTGGCTATAAGCCCGATTTCTTCTCAAAATATTGCAAAGGTTCAGAACTTGGATTTTGTGGTGTGATTCGAAATGGCAGGCTTATTGACCTGTTTGATGAGATGAGCCGACATTTTAATGGGAAGATATTTGAGATTTCGGCCGAGGACAAAACAGTTCTGAAAAATATGGATTTATCGTCTCTTGCCGCTTTTTTAGATGCTGATCAGGATGTACACGGGCAAGGGTTTTTATGGCGACTGTATGAATTTGGTTTTTTACCAGTGGAACTGATTAGTCGAATTTATGAAGAGTTCTTAACAAATCGTACAGATGCCGTTTATACGCCTGTTCATCTGGCAAAATTCATAGTTGACGAGTGCATGCCGGTTGATGATGCGAGGGCAGCTTATAAAGTAATTGATCCTAGCTGCGGTTCCGGCGTTTTTTTGGTTACAGTCTTTAAGCGGTTGGTTCAGTGGAGGCAGAAACTGGGTTACGAAGAGACTCAAGAGATCAAATCGCTCAGCCAGACGGTACTTAAAAATATAATTAAAAACTCTCTTTACGGAATAGATGTAGAAGACGACGCAGTTCGGTTAACAGCTTTTAGCTTAAGCATCGCACTTTGCGACATGCTTACTCCAATGCAGATATGGAATGAACTGAAATTTGACAATCTTCGCGATGAGAACCTCAAATGTACCTCCTTTCAAAACTATATGGGGAGCAAGCCTCTCGCAGATTTTGATTTAGTGATAGGGAATCCTCCGTTTGAGGATCAGAAGTCCGATATTTCTAGAGGCATTAAAGAATATAACCTTGATGTGCTGTGTCCCCCACCTCGAAACCAGATTGCCATGCTGTTTTTGGATCAGTCGATGCGTATTTTGAAGCAAGGCGGACAGTTGGGATTGGTTATTCCATCCGGCCCGTTTCTTTACAACCAAACCGGAGCAAAGTTTAAGAAAAAATTCTTTGAAACGTACACAGTGCAACAGGTTGCTGACTTTTCTGCGTTGAGTGAAAAGCATTATTTATTTGAGGCCAGCCCTGGAACGGCGGTTGTTTTTGCTCAAAATAAAATGCCGTCCGATGACCACCGTGTTTTACACATAACGGTGAGACGTTCGAAGCCTGCCAGAGAGCAAATTTGTTTCGAAATTGACCATTATGACTTCCATTGGATTTCTCAGGAAATTGCTAAATCCGATCCCATTATTTGGAAAACAAACCTGTTCGGTGGCGGAGAGTTATATCGGCTGATATCCTATTTGATGCGACTACGCTCATTTGGCGAATACTTGAAGGAGCAAAAGAAAAATTCCGGATGGGCTTTTGGAGAGGGGTATAACTATGGGAATCGTTCGAAAAAGGCACCACATTTAACTGGCCATTTATTAGTTGAGACCAGTGCATTTACAGAACAAGGAATCGTGGATACTAAAACCGAAAATGAGGAATGGTTCGAGGGAACTAGAGAAAAAAACAAAGCTATTTTTAAGAAGCCCCATCTTCTGGTCAAGGAAGTTGTTGGTAATTATAAGTTTATGATGGAAGTGTTGGATCGTAATTTAATTTTCAAGCATAAGATTATCGGAATCCATGCTCCCAATGACTTTAAGACATTGAAGGAAGTTGAATCGGTACTTCAGAAAAACTATCGGTTGTATAAGACGTTTTTATTAGCATTTAGCAGCCAATCTGGAATCACGATGTCTTTATCCATATTTTTAAACAAAGATTTCATGGCATTGCCTTTTCCTGAAGATGTATCCGATTTAGACCTGTCAGAAAATCAGAAGGTTGTTGTTGATGACTTTCTCAAATTCCGGCTTGAAGCTTATTCAAGAGGGGAGTCAGCAAAAGCAAACAGTTGCGATGCATCAAAGACGGACTTGAAGGAATTTTCTCGCGTGTTTTGCCGGAACTTAAATTCGTTATATCAGGAAGGGGATGAAAAGTTTCAGCCGCATCCTGATGGCGTCATTGAGACACGATCATTTGTTTGCTTGCCGTTTGCTTATGGTAAAAATGGCTGTTCAGAAAAAATTCCTTCAGGGCTGAACGACGGAAATTTGAAAGCGTTGGTTTTTAATCAGAAGCGATCGGTGCTCTATCATAGGGTCTTGTATTGTTATCAGCCAAATTTGGTTTATTTGATTAAGCCGAAAAAGCTTCGTTATTGGATGAAATCTGTTGCATTACAAGATGCCGCTCAGGTGATTGGAGATTTAGCAAAGGCAGGCCTTTAATGATCGCCTGTCATTTGTCGGCAAGCTCGTCCCAATACATTGATTTTTCTTTCGGGGCGAATAAAACGCAACGGGCGATCCTCCAATATTTAGGGGAGTGGTTGCCACTTTTCTTGAAATGGAGTAACGGGCGTTCTTTTGCGGGAACACAGGAAGATGACATTTCTGAAGAATTGGAATGGTTTTTACAGGAGAAAGTAAAATCAACAAATCTTCTGTTAAACCTAAACCGCAAAAAGGGGAGTGATTTTAGATTTCGAATTGATGGAATGGGGGTCGGCACACAATCTGTTTTTCTAATGGAGGCCAAGCGGTTACCTCCTACGAGTACTCGGGATTATGTGCATCATCATGGGAGCCCAGGAGGCATCAGTCGGTTTAAGCTGGAGCAGGTAGGATTTGGAGATCACTTGGCTTTTAGCGCAATGCTTGGGTATGTTCAAAAAAACGATTTCGAGCATTGGTTTAATCAAGTGAATTTGTGGATTGCCGACTTGATGGCGGCTCCTGATGAGGTCGAAATGAAGTGGGGTAATGAGGACAAGCTTCTGTTTGTGAAAAAAGATAAATCTATCGCTGAATATCGTTCGATACATACCCGCATCTCCAAGGCGCCCATCCGTCTCACTCACTTTTGGTTGAACATGGTTTGTTAAGGTTGATGTTATGAAAGAACAATTTGCTAGCGTACCGCTTCAGTGGGTCGGGCCGGTCAAAATCACCGGGCCGGAAATTGACGTTGAAACCGAACTGCCGCTGGCGACTTACGAAACGCCGCTGTTTGCCTCCGTCAACCGCGGCGCGCGGGTCGCCACCGCTTCCGGCGGCATCAAAGCGGTCGTCATCGACGAGCGGATGAGTCGCTCGGTTCTGTTCGAAGCGCCGGACGCTATCGTCGCCTTCCAATGTCTGGAAAAAATCAAAGCGGAGTTTTCAAAGTTTGGAACCGTCGTCGCCACGACCAGCCGCTTCGCCAAACTGATCGACATGCACTCGCAAATTGCGGGCAACCTGCTTTTCATCCGCTTTGAATTCACCACCGGTGACGCCTCCGGCCATAACATGGTCACCTTCGCCAGCGAAGCGCTGATGACCCGTATCCTCGAACTCTGCCCGGCGCTGAAATATGAATCCATCTCCGGCAACTTCTGCTCTGACAAAAAAGCCACCGGCGTCAACGGTATCCTCGGGCGCGGCAAATATGTCATCGCCGAGCTGACCGTTCCCGGAAAACTGGTGCAGAAATATCTCAAGAGCACGCCGGAAAAAATCGTCCAGCTCAACATCCGCAAAAACCTGATCGGCACCATGCTGGCGGGCGGACTGCGCTCCGCCAACGCGCACTACGCCAATATGCTGCTGGCCTTCTACCTCGCCACCGGACAGGACGCCGCCAACATCATCGAAGGTTCGCAGGGCGTCACGCAGGCCGAAGTCCGCAACGGCGACCTCTGGTTTTCCGTCACCATTCCCAACCTGATCGTCGGCACGGTCGGCAACGGCAAAGGACTGCCGTTTGTCGAAGAGGTGATGCAGAAACTCGGCTGCCGCGAACCATGCTCCGCCGAAGGCTGCGCAGGTCAAGACCGTCGCGAACCGGGTGCTAACGCCCGCCGCCTCGCGCTCATCTGCGCCGCCGCCGTCCTCTGCGGCGAACTTTCCCTGATGGCCGCGCTGACCAACCCCGGCGAACTCATGGCCGCCCACCGCAAGCTGGAAAGAAGTTCTTAACCACGAATGAACGCGAATTCTGAAGTTAATATGCCAAATGTCGAATCCGATCTATTTTTTGCTCGGATTCAAACGGTGCATCCGGATGGATCGCCAGCCATTGCTCCTTATATTGCCTTAACTGATAAAGAACTGCGGTTTCATCAGGGAGTAGGCATCATGTACGCAGCCATAAAAGGTGGTGAGATTGTTCAAATTTATAAACAACCTCCCATTAAACGAGACGATGTTTCCCAAGAGCGAGCTATCGAAAACGCCGGAACTAAAGGCTTTTGTAAATCTGCCAAAATCGAATACGACAGATTGATAAGAAGCTCACAGATCAAAGAGGTTTACCGAAAACAGGCGTGGCACAAGCATCTCATTAATCACGGATGTGAGTTATGGAGAGGAACCTTCACAACGAATCACTTCTGCAGGCCGGGGAAAATAACCTATGTCGAGATTCTGCCAGTTGAACTTCCAAAGGATCAAGCGGACAGATTAAGCCAAATTGCAGACGACTTACATTTGCTGCACAAAAACCTAAAGGAGAGCCACCTTTCAATGCAACCCAGTCACTGGGAGACGTCGAGAAATTTCAAAGCACTTTCTACTTTGGAAATGTCTGCAAAGTATCTAAATGATTTCCTCAAATACATGAACCAACAAAAAGAGGATGCCGATCTACCCATGAGCGAATGGCTCGATCCAGAATGGTAGCCTATCAGGAAAGTTTATGAGTGAACTTGAAAAACGGAAAGTGGAGCACGTTAAGATCGTCGCGCAGAAGGACGAGATGGATCGCCGTAAGTTTTATTTTGACGAGATCCGTCTGACGCACCGCGCGCTGCCGGAAATTGATCTGAAGGCGATTGATCCGTCGGTCGAGTTCATGGGTAAGAAGCTTTCATTCCCGCTGCTGATTTCCTCGATGACCGGCGGCGGCGATAAGCTGTTTCGCAAGATCAATACCAACCTCGCCGCTGCCGCCGAAGCCGAAGGCGTGGCGCTTGGCGTCGGCTCCCAACGCATTTTCTTTACCGAGCCGACGGCCCGGTCGAGTTTTGATCTGCGTGGCGGCGCGCCGACTGCGCTTCTGTTTTCCAACCTTGGCGCGGTGCAGCTCAACGAAGATATGACACTTCAGCACGCCCGCGCTGTGGTGCAGGTGCTTAAAGCCGATGCGCTGTGTCTGCACCTGAATCCTTTGCAGGAAGCCGTTCAGCCGGGCGGCGACACCAACTTTTCCAACCTGCGGAAAAAAATCGGCGAGATCGTTCAAGGATTGGAAGTGCCGGTGATCGTTAAAGAAGTCGGCGCGGGCATTTCCGCCGCCGACACGAAATTGCTGATCGAAGCCGGTGTGAAATATATCGACGTCGCCGGTTCCGGCGGAACGTCGTGGAGCCGCGTCGAAGGCGAGCGTTGCGACGATCCGTCGCTCGGACAGCTTTTCCAAGACTGGGGTCTTCCGACACCTGAAGCGCTGCGGGCGCTGGCACCGTACCGCGACCGCATTACGCTGATTGCCTCCGGCGGTATCCGCTCCGGCGTAGATATGGCGAAGGCGGTAATTCTCGGCGCATCGCTCTGCGGCGTGGCGCGTCCGTTTTTGAATCCGGCGATGGAGTCGGCGGAAGCCGTGCAAAAAGTAATCCAGCGTCTGAAGCGCGAGTTTGTCACCGCGATGTTTCTGCTCGGCGCGGACTGCGTCGAAAAAATAAAAGGATATGACGAGTTGATTGTAAAGTAGGACAGGCTTCCAGCCTGTCTATAGAGAATTTGAATCTGAAAAAGGAATAGACAGGCTGGAAGCCTGTCCTACGGTAAAACAATGAATATCGGCATCGACCAGATTAGTTTTTATACATCACAGTATTTTCTCGATCTGAAAACGCTGGCGGCGGCGCGCGGCGTCGATCCGGAAAAATTTTACACCGGCATCGGTCAGGAAAAAATGGGTATTCCGCCGCCGGACGAGGATGTCGTCACGATGGCCGCCAGCGCGGCGTTCCGTCTGAAAGAGCAGGGTGCGCTCGAAGGTGTCGAAGCACTGCTGTTTGCGACCGAAAGCGGCATCGACCAGTCGAAAGCCGCCGGAATGTTCGTTCACGGACTGCTCGGTCTGCCGGAGCGCTGCCGCGTGGTCGAACTGAAGCAGGCGTGCTACAGCGCGACCGCTGCGCTGCGCATGGCGATGGGCCTCGTTGCCATGAAGCCGAAGAGCAAGGTGCTGGTGATTGCTTCCGACGTCGCCCGTTACGCGCTCGGCAGCCCCGGCGAATCGACGCAGGGTTGCGGCGCGGTTGCTTTCACCGTTTCCGCCGATCCGCGTCTGCTGGCGGTTGATCCTGAATCCGGATTCTATGCCGACGACGTGATGGATTTCTGGCGGCCCAACTATCTTTCCGAAGCGCTGGTAGACGGCAAGTATTCGACGCTGGTCTACATTAAAGCGCTGTTGGAGTCGTGGAAACAATACGCCGCTGAAAGCGGCCGCTCGCTCAATGACTTCGCCCGCTTCTGCTACCATATTCCGTTCACCCGCATGGCGGAAAAGGCGCACCAGAAACTGGCAAAGGGAACGTCGGACGAAGAACTGCGCCGGGTTATCGGCGAATCGCTGATCTACAGCCGGCAGGCGGGCAACTGTTATTCCGCCTCGCTGTACGTCGGACTGGCTTCACTGCTCGACAACGCGGCGGAAGATTTGTCCGGTAAACGGATCGGCCTCTACAGCTACGGCTCCGGCTGCGTCGGCGAATTTTTCAGCGGCGTTGTGCAGCCGGGCTACCGTGACACGCTTTTTGCGCAGCAGCACCAGGCTCTGCTTGCCGGACGAACCGAACTGACGTTTCAGCAGTATGAAGATATCTACCACTACGGTATTCCGACCGACGGCGGCGAATATACTTTTGCGCAGTACCGCACCGGCCCGTTCCGCTTCGCCGGAATGCAGGGCCATAAGCGCATTTACGCCAAGGCCCGGACGTGATTTAATGCGGCAGATGAAAGCAATTGCTCCAGGTAAACTGATTCTGAGCGGCGAACATGCCGTGGTTTACGGAAAACCGGCGGTGGCCATGGCTATTGATCGCAGTGTCACTGCGACCATTGAGACCTCGACAGACGGCCGGATTTCTTTCGAGATGCAGGATATCAGCGAGCGTGACTCGTTCACCATGCTGGCGCTTCAGGATTTCAAACGCCGGGCACTTTACAACTATCACCTTTTTCTTGAAGGCAAAATGGGCATCCGCGATGTGCTCCATAAGCCGGTTGACCTGTTTAAGTTCGGCTTTATCAATGTGCTCGACGGACTGCACCGCTCGCTCGACAGCGGCGTCGTCATCAAACTGAAGTCGAGTATTCCGGTCGGCAGCGGAATGGGATCGTCCGCGGCGGCGGTGCTGAGCGAACTGCGCGCTCTTGGTCACTACCTGCGTGTCGATTTCAAACCGGAGTGGTATTACGAATTCAGTCTGGAAGCGGAAAAACTCCAGCACGGCCATCCCAGCGGCGTGGATTCCTACATTTCGCTTTATGGCGGATGCGCCGCTTTCCAGAACGGCGCGGCGCGTTCCGTGCCGCTGCCGCGCATGAAAATGTATCTGGTTGAAACCGGCATGCCTGAAGCGACCACCGGCGAATGCGTGGTGCAGGTTAAAGAACAGTTTCAGAACGATCTGATCTGGAACGATTTTGAAGCAGTCACCAATGAAGTTGAAAAAGCGGTGCGTGAAAACAACAGCGTGCTGATGCGCTCGCTGCTCCGCGAAAATCACCGGTTGCTCTGCCGGATCGGTGTGGTGCCGCAAAAGGTGCAGCAGTTCGTGGCGGATGTCGAAGTCGCCGGCGGCGCGGCCAAAATATGCGGTGCCGGTGCGATTCGCGGACAGAACGGCGGTGTTGTGCTGGTGCTGGCCGACTTTATGCCAACAACGCTCGCTACTAAATACGGCTACAAAGTTTCGCCCGTCCGCGGCGATCCGCTCGGAACAAGAATTGTGTGATTGGCGATTTAAGATTTTCGATTTTAAAATGAATACTCAATCGGCAATCACCAATCATCAATCATCAATCCGGGCTTCCGCTCCCGGAAGCCTGATGCTTCTGGGAGAACACGCCGTGCTTCATGGCCGCCGCGCACTGGTTTGTGCTATCGATAAACGGATTACGGTTTTTCTCTCTCAAATTAAAACACCGATCCTTCGGCTCCTTTCAGACCTTGGAAATTATGAAGCGCCGCTCGGCGCGCTGACGGATCATCCTGACTTCCGGTTCGTACTCGACGCTGTCCGGCAATATCCGCTGGCGCAGGGCATTGAACTGAAAATCGAATCGGAGTTTCCGAGCGACATCGGCTTCGGTTCGTCCGCCGCTGTCACCGTCGCCACCCATGCCGCGCTGATGAAGTCCGGCTCGTTCGGAGAACTCGCCCCACCTGGCGACAATCCGGGTAGGGCGACGCCTCCGGAGGAGCCGTGTAAAATGGAGTTGTTCAAACGCAGTCTGGCGACGATTCATCGTGTGCAGGGGCGCGGTTCCGGTGCGGATGTGGCGGCGAGCGTTTTCGGCGGCGTGGTTGCTTATCGCGCCGAACCGCTGGAGATTGTTCCGCTCAAGCAATCGTTTCCGTTGACGGCGGTTTACTCCGGATCGAAGATGAAAACGGCGGACGTAATTCGCTATCTCGAAGAACGCCGCGCGCTGAACGCCGCTTATTTTGAGCGGATCTTCGACCGGATAGAGGCCAGTGTCAGCGAGGTGATTAACGATTTTTCAACCCTTGGAAAAAATCTGATCCTGAATCAGAAGCTGATGGAAGAGATGGGACTCTGCAACGCGGCGCTGGCGGAAATTATCGAGGGGTTCAAAACCTCGGGAACTCCGGCCAAAATTTCCGGCTCCGGCCTTGGCGACTGTGCCATCGGGCTTGGCAGTTTTCCAATGTCTGGAAACTTTCCAGTATATTCTCTCCGGGTCTCTGAGCAGGGTTTTGTGGCATTCAACGGGGCTGTTTGATATACTGGGCGCTGAGGAGCGAGAGAATGAGTCTAAAATACAAATGGAGTCTGGTTGCATTTTTTGGTGCCTGTACAGCCTTAGCGGCTCCGCAGCCGCCAGTGCTGGCGATGACGATGAACAGTGACGCGGCTCGGATTGAATGGCAGGGCGAAGGCGGCGTTAATTATGAACTGCAAAGCAGTTCGAATGTTTATTTTACGAACAGCACTTCAAAGTTTTTAATGGGCCGGGGCGGTTCCTTGCCGGTCGATGCGGCTCCGGCCGGACAGACCTCCGGATTCTGGCGGGTGCGGGCATATAATCAGTCGACAGGTATCGGGGTGGCGACCAACGGGACGTATGCCGGTAAGCTGGTTCATTATGATCAGTCCGGCAATCAGGTGCTGCTGCGGGCTTTCGGCGTGAATTATTATGATGCGTTTATGCGGTATCTGAGAGACTCCAACGATACTACCTTTGTCGAAGGCTTTTCGTATTTGCAGGAACACAAAATTCCGGTCATCCGTGTGCTGGCTGCCGGCTATCACCCGAAGGAATGGGTTTTGTATTTCACCAATAAACAGGAGTATTACCGGAGGCTTGATTATTTTGTTGCACAGGCCGAGCAGCACGGAGTCGGGCTGATCATCGACAGTTTCTTTTCGATTACAACGGTCGGTGAGATCGTTGATGATGCCGTTGCGGCGGGCATTCTGACGCCCGGCGTGAATTTTGTTCCGGACAATCCGTTGAACATAGACACTAACGGGGCTCCAACGTATGCCGAATACACCCGGGATCTCGGGCGTCCGGACAGCGGATCAAATGCGTTCATCACCTATTACATGCGCGAACTGGTCAGCCGCTATGCCGGGTCTCCCGCTGTCTGGGGCTGGGAGTTCAGCAACGAGAATAATAACATACCGGATCATCCCGAACTGAAGCTTACGCGCAAGCGGGATACGGGCAACGGAATGACGCTGCCGAGTACCAGCCTGGACACCAACGTACTTCCCGCGTGGACAGGGCCTGATGATCTGATTCGGGCGGATATGGAGACGGCGAAAGCGAATTTTGCCCGCACGATCCGTTCCATTGACACATGGCGGCTGATTATGAGCGGAGACAGCCGGCCTCGTACGGCGGCATATCATAACTGGAAGTTCCACAACTGGAGGATGGACAATCGCGCAGAACTGGCGCAGGTGCTTCCTGTGGATAATCCCGCGCCGATGGATACGGTCACCGTGCATGTCTATTCACAGAACCCCGACACAAACAGTACCGTGACGTATTTTCCAACGGACAACCCGATCACCATTCAATGGCTGACCGGACAATATAAAGAGCTGCTGGATTATTTTTCTCAAGAGAGTGCTGCGCTGAGCCGTCCGCTGATTGTCGGGGAGTGGGGCACCACCGGGGACGGCACGACGGCGGATGAGAAATCCACCTTTCACCGTTTTATGCAGGCTTTGATCGACTCCGGCGCGCAGATCAGCCTGCTTTGGGATTTCGACAGCCGCAACACCCAAATGACGAATACCTGGTGGATTCAGACGGGGATGGTGCCCGGATATCCGGCGACGCCTAAACTGTACCAGATAACCAATGATGATCCCGATCTGTGGGATCTGGAGCAGGTCAACCGGACATACGGATCGTGGTAGCCCATTTGCTTCAATGAGGGCGATCTGTGCGTCGAATATTCAAGGAAAGCGGTATGAAAACAGCAGACAGAGTGTGGTTGATCGGCGGCGGAATTTTGTTGGCTTGCATGGCTGTTGCCGGGCCGGAACAGTCCTCAGCGGGCGTGGGTGTGGCGACCGAAGGGAAAAACGCCGGAAAGCTGGTTCACTATAATCAATCCGGTGAAGCGGTTCCGCTGCGTGCTTTCGGTGTGAATTATTATGATGCGTTTCTCCGGTATCTAAGAGATTCTGACGACACCTCTTTTGTTCAGGGTTTTGCCTGTCTGCAGGAGCATAACATTCCTGCAGCCCGTGTGCTGGCGGCCGGTTTCGGACCGAAGGACTGGGCGCTGTATTTTTCCGATAAAGCGGAATTCTACCGGCGGCTGGATTATTTTATTGAGCAGGCGGAACGGCATAATATCGGGTTGATCCTGAATTGTTTCTGGTCAGTTACCACAGTCGGCGAAATTGTGGAGAAGGCGGTTGCAGCAGACTGTCTGATTCCCGGTCGGGATTTTATCCCTGCGAATCCGTTGAACACGGATATAAAAGGCCGTCCAACGTATGCGGAGTACAAGCGGGCGCTCGGGCGGCCGGACAGCGGATCGAATGCATGGATCACCTATTTCACAAAAGAAATCGTTACCCGATATCTGCATTCTCCGGCCGTCTGGGGCTGGGAGTTCGGAAATGAGTATAACAACGGAACCGACCATCCCGCACTGAAGGGAATCCGCACCTGCCGGATCGTCGGATCCGGTGATATGCTGCCGAATACCCCCGCCAATTTGAAAGAACTTCCGGCGTGGACCGGACCGGATGATCTGACACGGTCAGATGTGCAGGTGGCTAAAGAGAATTTTGCAAATACGGTGCGCAGAATCGACCCCTGGAGAGTTATCTTGAGCGGCGATGCCAGACCGCGATCGAGCGCATGGCACAACCGGACTGAGCACACGTTTACGAAAGATTCCCGTGCTCAGCTTGCCGAGGTACTGTCAACCGACAATCCGGATCCGATCAATACGGTTACCGTGCATTTTTATCCGGGGAAACCGGATTCTGCCGGTGAAAGCATCTATTTTTCAGACAGTCCGGTGAATATTCAATGGGAGAGCGGGCAGTACAGGAAGCTGATGGATTATTTTGCCGAGTGCGGTGTGCGCAGCAGAAAACCACTGATAATCGGTGAGTGGGGAGCCATCGGTGATGGAACCGCCGATGATGAAAAAACGACATTCAACCGGCTGATGCAGGCACTGATCGATTCCGGCGTGCAGCTCAGCCTGCTGTGGACATTTGATTCCCGCAATGCCGGAGGAATGAAAAGCTGGTGGATTCAGCCCGGCAGGGTTCCGGGTTATCCGGCCTCGCCGAAATTCTACCAGATCAGCAATTCGGATACGAATCTGTGGAGTCTTGAAAAGGCGAACCGGCAGTACGGCTCTTGGTAATTACGATGGAGCCTTACTTCCGGTATATGTAAATTCCTCGGACAGCCCGGGCCGGAGCGGACGTTTGTATTTCCAGCGCGGGCCGGTTTTCTTCGTTGAGAGCTTCCGATGTGCTGATCTGGTAGTTGGCGGCCTGTCCCAGCTGGGCATCATCCCACAGGCCGATCGTGATTTTTCCGCAGGTTGTCCGGTATGTTTCGACGGTCGCGGCATCCAGTATGATCGAACTGTAGTTTCCGCCGGTCCAGTCTGTCCCCTGCACCTGTCCGATCTGTGCGCCCCAAAGTTCAGCTGTGCCCGCATTCGTCAGTGCGGTGCCGGAGCTGTTTTCCCATGGCAGGTCGGTTGTCCCGTTGCAACGGTATTTGTAGGATGCCGCACTGGTGGCATCTGCGGGAGAACTGGTGTTGCTGCCGTTTGCGGAAGTGCCTGTTCCTTGTATCCACAGATAGTTGTTTGTCGTATAAACCATCGGGAAGGCCTGTACGTTGTATGTGCCGGAAACATTTGAAGACTGGCGGATTTTCAGCACCGCATTGGTGACCGGCAGGCTGATGCCGCTCAGGTCAAATTCCATGATGACTCTCGCACCGCTCTGCCGGAAATACGCCGAGGTTGCTCCGCCCAGATCCGCTTGGTCTGCTGCTGAACGCAGCATAGTGTCCTGCGCACAATTCAGCGCAGAAGCTCCGGCCTGTGCACCCGTTGTGAAGACCGATAAAACGAGAGTGATAATCCATTTTTTCATATGTGTTTCCTTCGCATCCACTTCCTAGTTTGCAGTCAGGCGAAGCCGGTAAAATCCTTTTGAAAGCGCACCGGTGCTGAAGGCGAGATGTTTCGGCATTCCGTCACCGGTGATGTTGTAAAACAACGGCTGCCATACGGCGGGTGTGAGGCTGGCAGAGGTTTCCATCCGGTAGTACCGTCCGGCAACGCTCCGGAAATCCAGCGAGTTGCTGTTCCCTGTTATGCGCCCTGAAAGACGCAGAACCGATCCGGCATCCAGAGGGGATGTTCCCGCCATGTATTCCTGAAAGTTAGTCATGCCGTCTCCGTCGGGGTCGGCGCCGGCTGCAGAGGCAATGTTCGTTGTTGTGCCGTTACCGCCGAAATAAAACGCCCTCCAGCTGTCGGGGATTCCGTCGCCCGCACTGTCAACCGTCCGGTAAACAGCGGTTACGGTCACATTGGAAGCCGGCATCCGCAAGGTCGTGGTGGCCGCCTGCACATTGACAACGCTCTGTGTATCGCCGCTCCAGTGATCAAACTGTTTACCGGAAACGGACGGTGCTTCAATGTTCAGAATGGAACCTTCCTTCGATGTGCCGGAACCGGAGCCGCCGTTGACTGTGTTTGTGTAAACCGGTGCCGAGATGTTCCGGTAGGTTGCCAGCAGATACAGGGAGTGTTCCGGCATGATCACAGTTGCTGTTGCCGAATTCAGATTGTCAATTTCTGAGGCGGCTCCGATCCAGCGGTCAAACACCTGTCCGGAGGGGGGCGGATTGGCAGTGATCACAACCTGTGCGCCGGGTTCGATGTTATTTGCCGTTCCGCCGCCGGATCTCACGTCCAGACGGTATGATCGATCAGTCCGGAACGGCGAGGCCGGCAGTCCGTCCGCATTATACAGTTTGTTGGTTCCCGGCGGCACGTCGGCATAGCAGTAGCGTACGTAAGCCGGTGAGCTGACCGCCGGGTTTGAGACAATGACACTGTCCTGATCGATCACGGCCGTTGCATTGGTGAAATTCCGGTCTGTTCCCGCGATTTCAAAATTCTGCAGCAGACCGGAAGTCTGCACAACCGGGTTGGTGCAGTCTTTCCAGCCGGTTATCAGTCCGTTTGCGGCGTAGTCGAAGAGGATTCGTATCTGTGAGCCTTCGATCGAGGCGCTGTGGTACAGCGGCCCGCTGTAGGAAATGTTCTGTTCGAAGATTTTTGCCAGCGCCCATTGAGCAAGGCGGTATCCGGTATCGATCTTATTGAGCGGATGGACGTTGTCGTCATCGCCGACATCAATGGTCACCGCCATGCCGGTATTCGTTTCGGACAGCGTTTCCAGCTGGGTGGCGCGCAGTCCGGGCCAGTCCTGAGTGGTGGTATAGTTGGGCAGCTGGACAAAATAGAACGGGAAATCTCCCCGGTTCCAGTCCTGCCGCCAGCCGCGGATCAGCGCGAGCATTTTTTGCCGGTAAATATCACCGTCGTCGGCATTGCCTTCTCCCTGATACCAGAGGGCTCCGCGTATGCCGCAGGGAATCAGCGGGGCGATCATGGCATGATAGATATCATAGAGCGGAACGCCTTCCCGGCCTTCTTCCTGTTCCTGCCGGAATCCGGAGAGCTCCGGCACAAACGCGGTTCCGGAGGGACTCAGAAAACGTTCAATCTTCTGTCCGCCCCACGCGGAAAAAATGACCCCGACCGGAACACCGGTTTTTACATAAATATTTTTGGCAAAAAAGTATGCAACAGCCGAAAAATTGGAGATCGATGACGAATTGCAGACGGTCCAGCCGGACTGCAGCTGAGGACTTTCCAGACTGGTGGTCGATGCCGCTTGCGAAACAGTTATCTGGCGGATCAGAGAGCAGGCGTCAGCTGCGGCCTGTTCTTCAGCGAAACCGATGAGTCCATCCGTTCTCATGAGTTGCGCCATATTTGACTGGCCCGATGCGATATAGACATCACCGAATACAACATCATTGATCTGAATATCTGTCTCGCCGGGCACCGAGATCAGAAGAACATGCTCAAGTCCGCCGTCGTAGACATGCGACCCGATTTCTGCCAGCCACATACCGGTTCCGTCGGCGGTCGCGGTTCCGGCAACTGTTCCGTCCAGTTTGATGGTTATTTCCGATCCGGGAGTGGCCCGGCCCCATACGGGAACATTCATGTCCCGCTGCAAAACCATGTGGTCGTGAAAAAGGGGGTGGAGAGAAAGCTCAACGGCAGGCGGAGCTGTAATGTCCGGCCAGGATGACGCAGTGCGGATATTGTCTACGGCAACATAATCCGTCGAGCCGGACGGCTGGAAATCGCCGGTTGTCTGGAACCTCAGTTGATCAATGGAAGAAAGGTTGACCGGAACGTTGTCTGCCGCAGGATTGTTCTCGTCAAAACTGTTGGATCCGGTCAGATCATACCAGACCGCCATGGTCCGGGTATCCATATCCAGCCGGACAATCATAGAGATGCTGCCGGAGTCGTTCAGATTGGTCGCAACAGGATACAGCTGGCCTTCCGCCGGAACGGCAGGTTCCTGCAAGTCGTATAAGAAAACCACGTCGGCAACATTTGTTCCCGAAGCATCTGCAACGCCCAGCCCGGTCACGGCACCGCCGGTATGGCCCGAATCGGACAGCGTATAATGCAGATCACATCGCAGGTACCGGATGCCGGAAGAAACGTTCGTTATGCCGGCCTTCAAGGCCGCTCCATCTGTCCACATGTTCATTCCGCCGGCATGGGTGCAGAGCAGGCTGCCGGCTCCGTCCGTTTCCAGAAATCCCGATCCGCCGGATGCAAACACGGCCCCTTCTGTGCCGGAGTTCAGCGTTTGAGACAGCGTAAGGCCGGCGGCATCCTTTTCGAACGTCCATTCATTCAGGCCTGCGGCTGCGACCGGCTCTGTAAAAACGGAGCCGCAAAGCAGCAAACTGACGACAGAAACCCATTTTTTCATTTTTCCGGGCTTTCCCTCTTTTTACCCTGATTCCTGCGGACAGGAGGCCGAGTTTTTAATTTATACATCCGGATAAAATGGTATCTTATTCAAATCGTTTTAAACAACTGATTTTGCGGAGACGACGATGACCATAAAGTGCAAGGCGGGACTGTTTGCAAGCTGGGGTTTGTTCATCTGCGCCGCGGTTGCTGCGCCGCAGGTTCCGATTCTATCGGTTGCCGTGAGCAACGGAGACGCCCGTGTACAGTGGCAGGGCGAAGGCGGCGTAAATTACGAACTGCAAAGCAGCCCGGATGCATTTTTCCGGATCAACAGTTTGAAGTTTTTTATGGGCAACGGCGCGGCGCTGTCCGAAGCGGCGGTTCTCAGCAGGCAGACATCCGGATTCTGGAGGGTTCGCGCCTATACAAATTCG
This sequence comes from Kiritimatiellales bacterium, assembly GCA_041661845.1. Lineage (GTDB taxonomy): Bacteria > Verrucomicrobiota > Kiritimatiellia > Kiritimatiellales > Tichowtungiaceae > Tichowtungia. Next base: position 17,334 of record JBAZTQ010000020.1, read on the forward strand.
GCAGGAATCGGTGTCGCAACATCGGGTGTATATGCCGGGAAACTGATTCATTACGATTCCAATGGAACAGCGGTTCCGCTGCGTGCGTTCGGGGTGGATTACTATGACGCGTTTCTGAGGTATTTACGGGACACGAACGATACTACATTTATTCAGGGGTTCCAGTATCTGCGGGCGCATGACATTCCGGCGGCCCGCGTGCCGGTTGCCTACAGCCCGAATGACTGGGATTTGTACTTTACGAATAAAACAGAATTCTATCGCCGGCTGGATTATTTCATCTCGCAGGCAGAACAGCATGATGTCGGGTTGATTCTTGACTGCTTCTGGAGGGTGGTTTCAGTCGGCGAAATTGTGAACAAGGCGGTGACATCCGGATATTTGGTTCCGGGCACCGACTTTACACCTCCCGATCCGCTGAATACAGACATCAACACGAATGCAACTTACGCCGAATACAAACGGGCGCTTGGCCGCCCGGACAGCGGATCGAATGCCTTTATTACATACTTCACACGGGAGATCGTCACCCGTTATGCCGGCTCTCCGGCGATATGGGGATGGGAATTCGGCAATGAGTACAACAACGGAGTGGATCACCCCAGTCTCTCAGGAATCCGCACCTGTCACACGCCCGTCAGCGGAGACATGCTGCCGGATACCACCACAAATCTGACCATACTTCCGGAGTGGACCGGCCCGGACGATTTGACCCATGATGATGTACAAACGGCCAAACAGAATTTCGCGAATACAGTGCGTTCCATTGATACGTGGCGGCTGATCCTGAGCGGCGATGCCAGACCCAGAACGAGCGCTTATCACAACTGGACGGAACATAAATTCACAAAAGACTCCCGTGCTCAGCTTGCTGTCATGCTGCCGATTGACAATCCTGCACCGGTTAATACCGTCACGATCCATTTTTATCCGAGCCAGCCGACGGATACGAAGGATGAAGTATATTTCACGGACAGTCCGCTGACCAATGCGTGGATGACGGGTCAGTATGTGGAGCTGATGGATTATTTTGCGACCAACAGTGCCTTGATCGGACGTCCGCTGGTTGTCGGGGAATGGGGGGGCATCGGTGACGGGACAACCGAGGATGAAAAAACGACGTTTAACCGGCTGATGCAGGCGCTGATTGATTCCGGTGTACAGCTCAGTATGATGTGGAATTTCGACAGTCGCCAAAGTGCCGCCTCGAATACATGGTGGATACAGACCGGCATGGTCTCGGGCTACCCGGCATCGCCCAAACTGTATCAGATAACCAATGATGATCCGGATCTGTGGGACTTGGAGCAGGCCAACCGGACATACGGGTCGTGGTGAATTGCGAAATCAGGTTCGTTCATCCGCTGACCATTTTGACGAAGCTATCTAAGCTGTCGCGACGGCGTTGCCGTTCTTGCGGACCATAAACCACTGCATCGGCAGGCCGACAGCGGCTTTGAAAAGGCCTTTACCAACAAAAAAAATCAGCACGAGCCCGATGCTCAGCGAGGCCAGAACCAGTTTGCCGACATTCCGCAGACTGATGCCTGCAATGAAACTGGCGCAGAGACTGGAGATGAGCATGCCGCAGGTGAGCAGAAAGTTGCCGGCGGTATCAATGATCAGGTCTGCCGCTGTGTACGATCCGCCGGCCGGTTCAATGCCCCATGCGCTGGCGATGCTCAGCAGGCCGAGAAGCGCGGTGAGGATGAAGCAGGTGACCATAACGTAGCCGCCGCCGAAGCAGACGGTGGCGAGCTTCGTGCGGGTGCGGGTCAGCCGCGAGAGCAGCAGTTTACGTCCGTGGTTTATGAAAGCGCGCATCACGCCGTAGGCCCAGCGCATCTGCTGACGGAAGAGGTCGCGCGGGGTGTAGGGCACTTCGCAGGCGCAGTGCAGGTCTTCGAGATAAACAATGTGTCCGCCGGCGGCGATGACGCGCAGGGAATAGTCCACATCTTCGGTGAGTGCACCGGGGGTCCAGCCGCCGTTTTCAAGGAGCAGGTCTTTACGGACAAGTTCGGCGGAGCCGCAGAAAACGCCGGTGTGCGCAAACTGTTTGATGAAAGGCAGGATGACGATATGGATGACGTTGATGATGCCTGCGCCCATCAGCGTGGTGTGGTTCTGGTGTACGTTGGTGATGCGCCAGGCGGCCTGAACACCGGCCAGCGATGGATCTTTGATGACGGGCTGAACGAGGCGGCGCAGAAAATCTTTTTCCGGAAGAAAGTCGGAATCGAGGATGAGGATGTAGTCGCCGGTTGTCTGTTCGAGCATGTGGTTGAGGTTGCCGGGCTTGAAGCCGACATTGCTGCCGCGACGACAGACTTTTACTCGCGGACGTTCGGCGGCGAAGGCGTTGATCTGCGCGGAGATTTCCGGCTTATTGCTGTCGTCGCCGATCAGGATCTGGAGCCGGTTTTCCGGATACTCAAAAGCCAGACAGCGCTCCGCGCAGTTCAGCGCGGCCAGCTCGTTGTAGGTCGGAATCTGAACCGTGATGCGCGGAAACTCTGCTGGAATTATCTGCTCCGCCGGAACCGTCCGGCGGCGCAGAAAGAGCGCAATGACGGTGAGTATAAAATAGACAGCCGACAGGACAAACGTCGTCATCATGACGACGTCGAATCCGTGCCGGATCCATTCGTTTGCCTGGTGCATATTTATCCGTTAAGCCAGTTTCTTATATTCTCAGAGAGCGGCGTTACTGCGGCGACTTCCGCTTCAACGGCATCGCCGCTGGCGGTCGGCACCTTAACCCGGTCGCCCGTTTTTGAGCCGGCGAGCGCCTGAGCCATACCTGTCTGGGATGAAATGATGTGCAGGCTTTCGTCCTGATCCCATTCGCCGAGGATGTAGTACGTTTCGCGGTTTCCGTCGGCATAGATCATTTCGACGCCGGTGGCGACACCGGCAATGTCGTACGGGAAGTCCTTAAAGTCGGTCGGTTTGACTTCGTCGAGCGCCTTCTGGAGTTCTTCGGCCTGCAGGCCGAGCAGGCGCTGCTTTTCTTTGGCGAATTTGAATTCAGAGTTTTCGCGCAGGTCGCCGTAGCTGCGGGCCAGTTCGATCTCTTTGGAGTTTTCCGGAATCTCTTTTTTAAGGATGTGCTCGAACTGATCTTTGCGCGCCTGATAGCTGCGTTTGGAGGTGATGCGCTGTTTCTTTTCTTTCGGCGCGGCGTTGTTTTTGCGCAGGACGACTTCGTGCAGGTCAGGACAGATTTTAATGGTTTTGGCCTGCAGGGACTGGCGGTCCAGTTTATTCCATGCAGGAGACTCGCTGATGCGCCGCATAAAGTCGCGCCGCTGCGAATCGCTCATCGCGGCGAGAACGCCCTTGAGTGAATCATTATCTTCGATCTGTTCGCGGAGCTGGTTTTGGGCGCGCAGCGCCGCTCCGCCGTGTTCCTGTTCGATCAGTTCGATGGTCTGGAAAGCGAGGTCGGCCTTATTGGTGAGCTGCCAGCTGGCGGCGCGCTCTTCGTTGCGCAGAATCCAGAGCAGCAGAGCCGGGCTGCACGCGCGGCGTCGGACGGTATCGCGAATCTGTTCGGCCAGCTCGGTTTGGGCGCCGTTGCGGATAAGTGCTTCGACGGTTTCGTTGAGCGCGGTGGTGCCGAATTCCGGCAGGCGGCGCAGCAGAAAACTCCGGGCGGTTTCGGAACCTGTGAAGAGACGGCTGATAAAGGCCTGCATGAAGCGGGCGGGAAGATCTTCGAGCAGGGCCGGCAGGTTTTCGCGTCCGGCCAGTTTAGTCAGCTCGGCGGCGCAGTCCACGCCTTCGGGTTCGACACCGATTTGTCCGGCGTAAACCAGCGCCTGCGCGATCCAGCCGGGCTGGTTAAGCGAACCGCCTTTGACGGCGAAAGCAAGGCGGTTGGCAATGGATTCTTTCATGTAAGGTTCCAGCGTCTGGAACTTCTGCGCCAGAATCTCTTCCAATCCCTGAAAAACGGAGGGGACATCGCGTTCGTTTTTGAAATTTTCAAACCACGACTGATCGTACGCCTTGGCTTTACGGCGCAAACGCAGCGGTTCGGTGCGCTTGGCGGGAACTTCAATGAGCGGGTCGTTCTTCAGATCTTTGCGCGCCGCATCCCAGAATTTTTTCCATTCGGCTTCGGTGGCGATCAGATCGGGTACCAGATGATCCTGGATCAGATTCAGTGAAAGCGGACCGTAGCTGCGCAGGGTGATGCGGATGATTTCCGCCGGATTGGTTTTCAGCATCTGGACGAATTCATCGGGTTTGTTGTGGCGGATGGCCATCAGATGTTCATCGTTGAGTACTTCCAGCGCGCCGGCGGCGTAGGAGAAGGCGAGTTCATGATCACCCTTCTTTTCGAAGGCCACTTCAACCTTCTGGTAGAAAGGATCCACGAGGTTGATAATACCGAAACCCCAGGTTTTGTTGTAGCAGAGCATTCCGGTTTTCATTGCGCGCAGATGTTTCAGGCGTGAAAAAGCCTCTTCCGTGGAAGAGGCTTTTTCAAAAGCGGGCTCGATGAATTTCTGTTCTTTGCGGCTGGTGCTGAGAATGTGCAGCAGTTCTTTCTGTGCGATGGCGGGCGAGGTGCCCTGTTTCAGCGCGAGCCATTCGTAGGCGGCGACAGCGTCGTCGAGCAGTTTGCGGTCGAGCAGGGTGTCTTTCAGCAGTTCGGCCCATTCGATGGCGCGGACTTCTTTGCCGTCGGCGCAGAGCGCGTCGAACTGTTCAAGCAGATCGGTGCAAGGGACGGTTTCGGATTCGAGGGTTGCGAGCAGCTGTTCTTCGGTCAAGGCGGCCATGTTTTCTCCTGTATATAAAACGGGCGCATACCATACGGCCTTACACCCCGGCGGCAAAGCCAAAACCGCAGGTTTTCCAAGGCTTGGCAAACCGCATCCGGCCCGGTGCGGTTTGCAGGCCGAACCCGGACTATTGCCTGCTGCCTTGCAGTACGGATATCCTCTTGAGCTCGTCCGCCGCCGGATCAATGGAGCGCATCTGCTGCATGATTTCGGTCGCCTTGCTGCGCTCTCCGGACTGGATCATTTGTATGGCCTGGGCCTCGAGGGCCTTGATCTGCGAGTCTTCCGCGGTTCCGCTTGTAACCGGTTTTTCCGGTGCCGGGACGGGCTGCTCTGCGGCGGATTGCGCGGCATCGTCCGATGAAGGTGCGGTTGTATGGAATGTCGTCAGCAGTCTTTGCAGGAATCCGATGGAGTACTGCCAGTACGGACGCTTTGCCGGCGGATTGTTCGTTGCGGAGCCGGGTTCTTCCGGAACGGCGGCCTTTTGTGTTTCTTCGGCCGCCGTTTTTTCTTCAACCGGCGCTTCGATCCGATTGGTGTGGAAATCCGGCATATCCAGCGGTCTCATTGACTCGATACTGCGCCGGATGACGCTGTGCCCGGTAAACAGGGCCGATTTTTCACTGTAGAGGGCCGTGCTTCCGCTTCGGCGGGATTCGAAAAGCAACTTGCCGGTTTTAGCATCCACTGCGTAATAGGTGAATTCACAGGAAGCGCTCAGGTTGTCCGTATGGTTGATCAGCTGATCTTTGCGTCCGAGGTTTGTGCCGAGCACATCAAGGAGGATAAACAGGGTGACCTCCTCATCCTTGAGTACAGGCGTTATCTCTGAATGCCGGAGTTTCATTTCCAGGCAGGCGATAAAGTATGCCGCATCACGGTCTGTATTGGCGATCGTGCTGTAAAAACTCATATCCGGGCTGTAACGGATATTTCCCGAAAAGGTGTCCGCCTGGGTTCTCGTGGGCACGGTGTAATCGGACGTCGTATTAGCGACGGAAAGTCCGATATCTTTCAGGCCGCCAAAGGTGACATTTCCGCTGCCGTAAGTGGTCATGAACTCATTCACAATGCGCACTTTTTTACCGGTCATCTCAGGCAGCGCCATCTGATCAAGAGCTGTGTAAACGGCTGCCGCGACCAGACGCTCTTCTTCATCAAACCGCTTGCCGCCCCCGTGGCTGGGTATTCCGCGGAAGGAGGCGCATCCGCCGGCGGTCAGCAGAAAGCAGAAAATTAAACACACGCGTTTAAGTGACATGAATATCTCCCGGAAAAACCTTCGCACCGTGCCATGTTCAGTGCAGATATTCAAATATTTTGAGCAGCACATCCTCTGTTCCGTCTGATTGACACGGCATGGCGGCAAAAGGTACAGTTCGCGCCTTATTTATGAAAAACGACCTTCAACTTGAAACGCTCCGGCACAGCACGGCCCATGTCATGGCCGCCGCCGTCTGCCGGCTTTACGAAAACGTCCGCCTCGACATCGGTCCTTCGACTGATGACGGCTTTTACTACGACTTCGACCTGACTCAGCGCCTGACGCCGGAGGACTTCCCGGCCATTGAGGCCGAGATGGCCAAGATTGTCGCCGAAGACCTTCCCTTCGAACGGATCGAAGTCAGCCGCGCCGAAGCGGTGAAAATGCTGGCCGGGCAGAAATATAAACTCGAACGGCTGGCCGACATTCCGGAAGGCGAGGCGATCAGCTTCTACAAATGCGGGACGTTCTTCGATCTCTGCCGCGGCCCGCACGTTGAAAGCACCGGCAAAATCCGCGCGTTCAAACTGCTGAGTCTCGCCGGTTCCTATTATCGCGGCAAAGAAACCAACCCGATGCTCCAGCGCATTAACGGTACGGCTTTCACGAACGACAAGCAGCTCGGCCTCTACCTGAAACAGATCGAAGAAGCCAAGCTGCGCGACCACCGCAAGCTCGGTAAAGAGCTCGACCTGTTCAGCGTGCATGAAGAAGTCGGCCCGGGGCTGATCCACTGGCACCCGAAAGGCGCGCGCATCCGTTCGCTGATTGAAGAGTTCTGGCGTCAGGAGCATTTCCGCAACGGCTACGAACTGCTGTACACCCCGCACGTCGGCAAAGCCAATCTCTGGCAGACCTCCGGCCACCTTGATTTCTACAAGGAAGGCATGTACGCCCCGATGGAAATCGATAAGTCGGACTATTACGTCAAGCCGATGAACTGTCCGTTCCACATCAACATTTACAAAACCGACATTCGTTCCTACCGCGATCTGCCGCTGCGCTGGGCCGAACTCGGCACGGTGTACCGCTACGAAAAGGCCGGTGTGCTTCACGGCCTGCTCCGCGTCCGCGGCTTCACGCAGGACGATGCACATATTTTCTGCACGCCGGAACAGATCGAAGACGAAATCAAAGAAGTACTGCGCTTCTCGACCTTCATCTGGAAAACCTTTGGCTTTGAAAGTATCACGGCCTATCTCTCCACGATGCCCGAAAAAGCCGTCGGCGATCCGGCCCGCTGGGAGCAGGCAACGGCTTCGCTCGAATCCGCGCTCAAGGCGTCGGGCCTTCCCTATGAAGTGGATGAAGGCGGCGGCGCGTTCTACGGCCCGAAGATCGACCTCAAGATCAAAGACGCTATCGGCCGCGAATGGCAGATGAGCACCATCCAGTTCGACTTCAACCTGCCGGATCGTTTTGACCTCAGCTATATCGGTGAAGACGGCAAACCGCACCGGCCTTACATGGTGCACCGCGCGCTGTTCGGCAGTATCGAACGGTTTTTCGGCATTCTGGTCGAGCACTACAGCGGAGCTTTCCCGGCCTGGCTGGCACCCGAACAGGTGCGCGTTCTGCCGCTTTCCGAGGATCAGACGGCGTATGCCGCCGAGCTGGCCGCGCAGCTTCGCCGGCAGGATATCCGCGCAACGGTTGACCGTAAATCCGGCAAGATCGGCGCGAAAATCCGCGCGGCGCAGATGGACAAAGTGCCGTACATGCTGGTGCTGGGCGCCAAAGAAATTGAAAGCGGAACGCTCGCCGTCCGCGACCGCACCGGCGCCCAGGAAAGCATGACGCCGGCTGATTTTGTTGAAAAAGTGCAAAAGGCTGTGCAGAGTAAAGCCTAGTTAACCAAGGAACCAGAGGGGGAAGTTATCGCTAATCCGAATTACAAGGAGCGGCCGCGCAGAGAGTTCGGCCCGAGAATGAACAACATGATCCGCGTGCCGGAGATTCGCTGTATCGACGAAAACGGCGAACAGATGGGCATCATTCCGACCCGCCAGGCGCTGATTCGCGCCCACGAAACGGGCCTGGATCTTGTGGAAATCTCCGGCACCACCACGCCGCCGGTCTGCCGCATCATGGATCACGGCAAATTCAAGTTTGAGCAGGAAAAGAAGAAAAAAGAGCAGAAGAAGAAGCAGACGACTGCCAAGCTCAAAGAGGTCAAGTTCCACGTCAACGTCGGCGACCACGACTACCAGACCAAGCTGCGCCACACGCATGAATTTATTGAAGGCGGCGACCGCGTCAAAGTTTCCCTTATGTTCCGCGGACGTGAAAATGCTCACCGCGAACTCGGGTTCGAGCTGATGAAAAAAATCATCGTCGATTGTGCTGAAATAGCGACCATCGAACAGGCTCCGAAGCTGATGGGCCGCAATATTTTCATGATGATCGTCCCGAAAAAGACGAAATAGTCTTCCTGACCTTGGAAAACGCCCGGCCGCCCCGAGAATTCGGAGCGGCTTTTTTATTTTCTCTCGCAAAGGCGCCAAGCCGCCAAGGGTTGTTGAACTGTGGATTTTGCGACTTAGCGTCTTGAGCGAGGAACGAGCGGGCGAGAGTGTTTCAATGTTTGGAAAAGGACGACGCTGTCCGGATGGAACTCGGCGTGCAGACCGCAGGTTTTTTCCAGCCATTGGAAGCTCCGGCGCGAAAAAAAACAGACGTGCGTCGCGTCGTCTTTGTAAAACCACGTTGAGAACGGCGGAGCTTCGTCGCGCAGCTGCGTCATAATGCCGATCCAGCCGCCGGGCTTCACCAGCGAAAGGAACTGCTCGAACTCTTCACGCGGACGGAAGAAATGTTCCATCGTTTCCGAGCAGGTCAAAAAGTCGTACTGCTTTTCTAAAACCGCCGGATCGTTGGCGAAATGCAGATCGTAGTTGGCGCAGGAGAATCCGGCCTCTTCGAACAGCGCGGAAAGCGTCGGCGTCCGGCCGCAGCCGAAATCCAGTCCGTGCGCGCCGGGCGACAGTTTTTTCTCTAAAGGTCGAAACAGCCGGTTTAGAAAATCGCAGTAGCCGGAATCGGTCAAACTGTGACTGTGAAAATCATAGCGCGCTTTTTCCGCTTCCGGCGCGAGATGAAATTCCGGCGGCACGAAAACCAGATCGCACTGCGGGCATCGGAAATACTCACGCTTCCGGTCGCGGTGAAACGGCTCCGTTGCGCCGTTATCGCAAAGCGGGCATGCCGGAATAGATTCTTGTTTTGTCATCAGGCCGGAGAGGTTAGAGCATTTTTGATTGTTTGTGCACATTAAAACAGGTGGAGCGTGACCGCCGGGCACGCTTATTCGTCCATTGCATGAGAAAACGCGCCCGGTGGTCGCGTTCCACCTTTAAGAGGCAGGTTAAACCGGACTGGCCGAGCCGGATGTTTTCCGCTGGATGGAATCCCCAAACTGCCGATGAACCCGTTTGATGAAGAATTCGCAACCCACTAGACTCGCCCCTATTCGAAGCCTGACAGTTCAGTCATGACACTCATTAAATGTTCTGCTTAAATAAAAACATGACATTAGTCTTGGCACATGTTGAGAATGAAGAGGTCTACCTTCTTGCCGATACAAGAATGACATACGATGATGATTCTCTTGGTAAAAAGCCCTTTGATGCGTTGAAGATATTCTTTTTTAACCCTCGCATCGCTATTGCTTATGCCGGTCTTCAAAAACCAGCGCATGAAATCATCATGCAAGTTTATCTGGAGCAATATTGGGATGACGCAGAGAAACTATCCAGCAGAGTGGCTGAATTAAACAACCGTAATGGTGCTGACTTTCTAGTAGCCGAATCTGGGGGAAATAAGAAAGTTATAAAAGTACATAGCGGTGGCTGCACTACGCTAACGTCGTGGGGCTGGATTGGTGACAGTGGCGCAGCCAACCATATTGCAAGCGCCTACACAGGAAACGAAATTTTTGAGATATCAAAGTATTTTGACTCAGTAACAGCAGACCCGGAATTTCCAAAAGTTGGTGGGTATTCCGTTTTAGCCAGAGGAAACAAGCAAAGGTTCAAGTTCATCCCTCATATGAAACTGACAAGCCCAAAATACATCCCAACCCCAGACCAATGGCAAACTATTGATTTTGGAACTGCCCGGTCTGGTGGATTTGGATACACCACATTATCTTCTCCTAAACATGGTGATAACGGATGGGGTGTTTATTTTTTTCAGGGGCAGTTTGGGTATTACTTCAACGTACAACTTAAGGAGAGCAAATTCGAAATTCTAACAGGATATGCAAATACGGTGGATGGATTTATTCGGCTGGTTGAGAATGATATTAAACAAAATTTAGAATACTGCGGTTTATTAGGATAAAATGACCAAAACAGCTGCCTGCACTCTATCGCGGACTCCGCCTGCTCAGAGTGATGTGTAACGTCGGTATCCGTTTATCATGTCCAAAAGCTATCTTATGAACAGTTCTGAACTCAACGGCTTGGTGGTTCCGGTGCCGACGCCGTTTACGGAGAGCGGAGCGGTTGACTTTGGTGCGTTTCTGGCGCACCTCGACTGGCTGGCCGAGTGCGGTGTGCGCAATTTGCTGGTGAACGGAACGACCGGCGAGTTTTTCTCGCTGACGCCTGCCGAGCAGTTGCAACTGCTGCAAACCGCTCGCGAAAACTGGGACGGCGTGCTGATTGCCCATACCGGAAGTCCGGTGCTTTCAACTTGCATGGAAAGCGCCCGCGCCGCCGAAGGCGAGGGCGCTGATTTTATCGCCGCACTTCCGCCGTTTTATTTCGCCGGTGCGCCCGGCTTCGGTCTGGTCCGCTGGTTTAATGAGCTGGCGGAGTCCACCGCGCTTCCGCTGATTCTCTATAACTTTCCAAAGCATACCGGCAATCCGCTGACGCCGGAGATTCTGGCGCAGGTTCCCCATTACGGAATGAAAGATTCTTCCGCCGACCTGTCACTGATTCCGGCGACGCCGCGCTACTTTGTCGGCGGCGATACGAAAATCTCCGCCGCGTACGCTGCCGGAGCGAAAGGTTTTGTCAGTGCTTCCGCCAATATTGATCCCATGCCGTATTTACGGATTGAACGGGAGCAGACGCCGAAAAATCAGGCGGCGGTGGACGCGGTGAATGCCCGCACCAACGGACCGTTCGCTATCGCTCGCATCAAACAGGCGCTGGCAGAAATCATCCCCGGCTATCCGCCGTATGTCCGCCCGCCGTTAAAGTAGGACAGGCATCCTGCCTGTCTAGACAGGCTGGAAGCCTGTCCTACGTTGTGAAAATTAGTGTGATTCGTGGGAAAAAGATTCCTTATGAAAAAGAAGATTTTATTTCTCCAGCTTCCGTTACTGGATAACGACACTTCGGCGCCGAATGAAAATTTTCCGTTCGCGGCGCTCTGGCTGTCACATGCGCTGTCACAGCATCCCGAAGGCGAATTCTGGGAAGTGGTTCCGGCTCCGGCGAAATGGGATGAGCTGGATAACGCACACCTGATTCAAGAAATTCTGGCCAGCGGCGTTGAGGCGGTGGCGTTTACGCTTTGTCTTTGGAACGTCGAGCGCTGTCTGCGGATCGCCCGTCAGTTGCGGAATTCGCGCCCGGAACTTTTTCTGATGGCGGGCGGCCCGGAGATTTCGGAAGACCATCCGTTTTTGCTGGAGGAGCCGGTTTTTAACGCGCTGGTAACCGGCGAGGGCGAGGCGGTTTTCCCGGAGATTCTGAAAGGAATCCGTGCCGGTAAATTGCCAGCGTATGACAACGTGCTGATTTCATCGGATACTGGCTGGCGGCGCGGAAGCAAGCCGCCGCCGCAAATAGATCTGGCGTCGGTGCAGGTTCCTGTGGAGTCGCTGATGGAATGCATCAAAGCGCGGCCGTCGGTTTATATCGAAACTTCGCGCGGCTGTCCGCTGACCTGCACCTACTGCCGCTATCACCACTTACAGAAAGGCGTGCGCGCGCTTCCGGCGGAAGCGGCGGCGCGGCGCGTCCAGCAACTGCGAGCCGCCGGTGCGCGGGAAATCCGCTTTGTCGATCCGACCTTTAATGCCCGCGCCGACTTTGTCCAATTATTGGAACGGCTGGCGGAAATCAATGCCGACCGCAAGCTGGGATTTTTTGCCGAGCTGCGCGCCGATACGCTGACGCCGGAGCAGGCGGCGCTGATGGTGAAGGTCAATTTTCTGGACGTGGAGATCGGTGTGCAAAGCACCGATCCGAAAGTGCTGCGCACCATCCGCCGTCCGGCGAATATCGCGCAGGTTGAGCGCGGCATCCGGCTGCTGACCGGTGCGGGTGTCAAGGTGACGCTCGACCTGATGTACGGCCTGCCGGAGCAGACGCTGGACGACGTGCTCCGCAGTATTGAATGGGCGCGCAATCTCGGGCCGAATATTACGATTCAATGTATGCAGACGCTTTTACTGCCGGGCACCGATCTGCGCGGGCAGGCGGAACAATACGGAATGCAGGCGATGCCGCTCCCGCCGTACGGCGTGTTTTCAACTTCGACGATGCCGGAAGACGACATGCGCCGGATCGAAGCGCTTTTGCACGACAGCGACGATATGCCGGCCGATCCGGTAACGGCGCGCTTTACCGGTTACCGGCTGAATGGTTTGTTTAAGGAGCGGGCCGGGCTGAACCGCCGCGCGGTGATGATTCGCGGGGGCGACTTGAACGTCCGGCGTAAAGAAATCAGCCGAACGATTGAACAGTCAATTGCCAGTGAGCCGGACATGCTCTGGCAGTTTGTGCTTTGTCCGGAACGCGAGGAGCCGATCCAATGGCTGGAAGCGCTGATTGCGATCCTCAAAAAACAGCCGCCGCATTTGCTCGACCGCTTCGCTTCGGCAGAGCTGTTCGGCCAGATCGCCTCACGGCGTCTTTTCATTCGGTTGCAAAAAGGCCGGACGTATGACGCCGCATGGCGCGCACGGGTTGAAGAACTGCTCGGCCGTCATTTTGTGTGAATAGACCCGCCGGGTTACGGCTTTCCCGCCTGTGCAGCAAAAGAGCGGGCACCTTCTTCGATTTCTTTGCGGGTCAGGTCGCGGGTGTGTGTCGCAACCATCCATGTATAACCGAACGGATCCTTTAGTGTTCCGCACCGGTCGCCCCAGAACATATCAGTTACAGGCGCGATGATCGTTGCTCCGGCGGCGACGGCCTGTTTAAAAACGGCGGCGGCATCCGGTACATAAAGGAAAAGACCGACGGGTGAAGCTCCGATAGATTCGGCGCTCCTGCAATTCTGACCGGGGTTCTCATCTCCCATCATCAGGATTGAATTACCGATCTGCATCACGGCATGCATGGTTCTCTTCCCGTCCGGAGAGGGGTATATGTCCAGTACCTTGGCTCCGAAAGCCTTTTTATAAAATCCGATGGCTTCGACAGAGTTCTTCAGTGTCAGGCATGGTGTAACTGCGTGGAATCCTTCCGGAACGGCCTTGATTTTGGCGCTCATGTTCTGCTCCTTTCCTGGGTTTTTATATGCGGCATTCCGCTGTCAGCGGGTTCATCAGCGGAATCATTTTTGATTCCGCTATACACCTCTGCTTTTGGCCTGTCAAACGGTTCATTAAGAGTAAAAGTGCCCGTATTTTCCTGCTCTTTGTCCTGAATACCCTCTCGTTATAAAACACGGGTTTCACTTGTTTCCGGGCGGCGAACGGTTACATTCCTCCGCCTTATGGCATTACTCAGTTTACAGAATCTTCATATTGCGTTCGGCGGACCGGCGCTGCTCGACGGCGTAACGCTGCAAATCGAGCCGGGCGAGCGCATCTGTCTGCTCGGACGTAACGGTCAGGGCAAGTCCACGCTGCTGAAAATTGTCAGCGGCGAGCTGGAGCCGGACGACGGTGAAATTGTCCGTTCGCGCGAAGTGCGGATTGCGCGGCTTCAACAGACGGTTCCGCAGGATATTCAAGGAACGGTTTTTGATCTGGTCTCTAAAGATTGGAACCATGAACATGCGCTGGATCATCCGGTCGAGAAGGCGATTTCGCTGCTGGGGCTTGATCCGGAACAGGAATTTTCCTCGCTCTCCGGCGGGATGCGCCGCCGCGCGCTGCTGGCCAAGGCGCTGGTGAACGAGCCGGATCTGCTCATCCTCGACGAACCGACCAACCACCTTGATATCGAATCCATCCAATGGCTGGAAAACTTTCTGCTGCGCTGGCGCGGCACGGTGCTGTTTGTGACGCACGACCGCGTCTTTCTGAAAAAACTGGCGACGCGTATTGTCGAACTTGATCGCGGCCGGCTGACCAGCTGGGCCTGTAATTACGAAACCTATCTGTCTCGACGCCAGGCGCTGCTCGACGCCGAGGAAGGGCAGTGGGCGGAGTTCGACCGCAAACTCGCGCAGGAAGAAATCTGGATCCGCAAAGGGATCAAGGCGCGCCGGACGCGCAACGAAGGCCGCGTGCGCGAACTTGAAAAACTGCGGGTCGAGCGTTCCCGGCGGCGCGAGCGGACCGGTACCGTTAAACTGCAACTTAATGAAGCCGAAATGTCCGGGCGCAAGGTGATCACCGCTAAAAATATTTCCTGCGGCTACGGCGGCCCGGACATCATCAAAGATTTTTCTGTCGAAATCCTGCGCGGCGACCGCGTCGGCATTATCGGTCCGAACGGGTGCGGAAAATCCACGCTGCTCAACGCGCTGCTGGGTCAGCTCGCGCCGCGGCAGGGCGAAATACGGCACGGCACGAAACTCGAAGTCGCCTATTTCGATCAGCACCGTATCGCGCTCGATGAAACGAAGAGCGTGAAATTCAATCTCTGCGGCGACAATGAATATGTGAATACCGGCACCGGCCGGCAGCATGTCATCGGTTATCTGCGCAATTTCCTTTTCTCGCCTGCCGACGCCACGCAGCCGGTCGGCTCGCTGTCCGGCGGAGAGCGCAACCGGCTGATGCTGGCTAAAATTTTTGCCCAGGCTTCCAATGTATTGGTGCTTGATGAACCGACCAACGACCTCGACGTCGAAACGCTCGATCTGCTCGAAGAGCTGCTGGTGGAATATCAGGGCACGGTGCTGCTGGTCAGCCATGACCGCGCGTTCATCAATAACGTGGTGACGGAAACGCTCGTGTTCGAAGGCGGCGGGCAGATCACCGAATACGCCGGCGGCTACGACGACTGGCTGGATCAGAAAAAGGCCAGAAGTCAGGGGGCAGGAGTCAGGGAGCAGGAATCAGGAGTCAGGGAGCAGGAAGCGAAGAAGCCGCAGAAGCGCAAGCTGTCGAACAAAGAGCGCGAAGATCTCAAGAATCTGCCGAAAAAGATCGAGCAGCTTGAAGCGGAGCTGGCGGGACTGAACCAGAAACTGAATGCGCCGGACTTTTACCGCCGCCCGGCGGATGAAATTAAAACCGTCACGGAACGCGCCGGTGCGGTTTCGGCAGAGATGGATGCCGCCTTCACCCGCTGGGCCGAGATTGAACAAAGCCAGACGGTTTGATTAATCTAATCTTCGAGCGAGCGCAGAAGACCTTTCAGCGCCAATTCGGATTCCAGTGCCGGCTTGGATTTTTCGGCATCAATCCGCCCCAGTTTCCGGAGCCCGGCGGCCAGTGTATGTTTGGTGGATTCCGTAATGTGCTCAGGGTGGGCGTAGAGGTCTTCAAAAAGTTTTTCGAGCGCATGGCCCAGCTGGCCTTGTACCGTTCCGTCATTTGCCTCCAGCGCCCGGGTGATATAATCGCGGGAAGCTTTGTAGATTTTCAGCAGCACGGTGTGCAGCATGGCGGGGTCTTCGGAAGCGGTGAACAACTCAAGCAGAGCGGGAATGTCGTCGATGGTCAGCGCCTCCGGTGCGGCCTCGGCATCCGCAGGCAGGTGAGATTCTGCCGAGGTCATCTTGCTCAGAAGATCTTTGATTTCAGAAATCAGCATTTTAGGCGGGCACTGCGCTTTGGCGAAAAATTTATGGACGCCCAGCTTCGTCGTTTCTTCGACCAGTGCCTTGATGTATCCGCTGGAAAAAACGATAACGGGAATATGCTGCCACAGCGGAACCGCCCGGATTGCCTTGAGCAGTTCCGCGCCGGTGATTCCGGGCATATTCAGGTCGAGAACGATTACATCCGGACGGCTTTGACCGAGTTTCTCAAGAGCTTCGTTCCCGTTGTGTGCCGCATTGACTTCGAACCCCTCGCTCTGCAACTTGGCTTTATAGAGCGTGGTTACGAACTGATCGTCGTCAATGAGCAGGATCGATTTCATGGGGAGAGTGAACAGTTGAAATACATTTCCAGACCGGCGCGGTTTTCCTGCATTTCATGGTCAATCGCCCGCAGCCGCCCGCTGATATCATCCGGGATTGCCACTTTGCAGAGATGTTCCAGTTCGCGGAAACGGGCGGCCAGCCCGCTCATCCCGCAGGATGCACAGGATCCGGCAACCTTATGGGCGACAGCCGAAGCGGATGCCGGGTTGCCTTGTGCAACAGCCGCAGCCAGCCGGGCCTGCTCCTGACCGGTCAGTTCAAAGAAAAGCCGCATCAGCCCTGCCGCGATATCCTGATCGTTGCAGGCCGCATCCATCAGAACATGTATATCTATTCCGCCGGGTACATTCATTCCTGCGGACTATAAGGTCTCAGTACCGGAGTGCAACGGGAAAGAAACGGAAAATGTAAGAAAAACCCCGACGGCCGGTTTCATCTTGTGCTCCGGGCCGGAAGGCGTATTATGCCGCGCTCCGGCCTTAATTTCATTAGCGGAATCTCTTCATGTGGATGTATCTGGGACTGATTTCATCGTGGCTGCTCGGGCTTTACGATGTTTGTAAAAAGCACGCGCTGAATCATAACGCCGTGATGCCGGTGCTGTTTTTCTCGGTCGTCTTCGGGTTTATACCCATGCCGTTTTTTCTGGCCGCCTCGCGCCTCGCGCCGGAGTTCATGCAGCAGGCCCATTGTTTCGTTCCCGTCGCGACCTTTTCTGAACATCTGCATATTTCCATCAAGGCGCTGATTGTTTCCACCTCCTGGGTGCTGGCCTATTTTGCGATGAAGCACCTGCCGATTTCCATTGTGACACCCATCCGGGCCTCCGGTCCGGTTTGGACGCTGATCGGCGCGATCCTCCTTTTCCATGAGCGACCGCTTCCTATGCAATGGGCGGGCATGGCCGTTGTCTTTGCCTCCTATTATGCCTTCTCACTGCTCGGCCAGAAAGAGGGCGTGGTATTTCACCGCAGCCGCTGGATTCTCTGCATTTTTCTGGCGACGTTTATCGGTACGCTCAGCACCCTGTACGACAAATACCTGCTCCAGCAGCTCGGCTATACGCCGATGCTGGTGCAGTTCTGGTTCGCCTTTTACAACGTCGTGCTGCTGGGCCTCTTCACCGCGGTCTTCTGGTGGCCGCGCCGTTCGGCGTTTACGCGGTTCCAGTGGCGCCGGAGCATTCCGCTCATCGGACTGCTGCTGACGGCCTCCGACTTTGTTTATTTCAACGCTGTCCGCAACCCCGACGCGCTGATCGCCATTCTTTCCCTGCTGCGCCGGAGCAGCGTGGTTGTTTCCTTTGCGATAGGCGTATTTATGTTTGGCGACGTCAACCGCCGCGGTAAAGCCTGGGCGCTGGCCGGGGTTTTGGCGGGCGTTCTCCTGATCGTGCTGTCTTGAGTCATTTCAAACACCGGAGACCGGTTTCTACCGGTTGCTTTTTCAGCTGAAAGCGGTAATGTAACGCCCGAAAGGAAGTTCGCGCCCGGTAAATTAATGACCCGCGGCGCGCGGTTGAATTATGCAGAAAAAAGATTGGATTGCCGTCGGGATTAAACTGCTCGGAGTCTATTACGGTGCGATGGCCGTGGTGGGATTCGGAGGCGTTGTATTCGGTTTGGTCATGAATATTCTCTATCGTCCGGATATTCCCGCCGGAATGGCGAAGCCGCAGTATCTGACGATGTTTCTTCTCGGTGTGATCCGCTGGCTGCTGAACAGCCTGATTGCCCCTGTCGTACAAGGCTTTGCCTCCTGGCTGCTTTTGAAAAAAACCGACTGGTGTCTTAAAAAAGCCGGACTGGGCGAAGAGCCTTTGCAGATGTGATCAATAACCATAAAACGGGAGGTGTGCTATGGGCAGTCGCGGAATCGCACTCGTAGGGATGGATGTCAAGAAGCTGCTGACGCTGCTCAACAAAGCGCTCGCCGATGAATGGCTGGCGCACTACCAGTACTGGGTCGGCTCAAAGGTTGTCGCCGGTCCGATGAAGGACGCCGTGATCGCTGAGCTGGTGCTGCACGCCGCCGAAGAAATGGCGCATGCGGAACTGCTCACGACCCGCATCATCCAGCTCGGCGGAACACCGGTACTGACACCGGCCGACTGGATGAAGCTCACCAACTGCAAATACGAAGCGCCGGTCGATCCGTTTGTTCAGAAGGTGCTCGAACAGAATATCGCGGGCGAACAGTGCGCCATCGGCGTGTACGAAAAGCTGATGAAGGTGACGAAGGATGCCGATCCGGTCACCTACAACATCGCGCTCCAGATCATCACGCAGGAGGTCGAGCATGAAGAAGATCTTCAGTGCCTGCTCGAAGACCTGAAGCTGATGTTTAAGCACTACGGAAAAAAATGATTCACCCGGCGCGCATTCATCGGCTCAACGACAAACCCGCCCGCAACGGCGGGTTTGTTTTGTACTGGATGCAGCAGAGCCAGCGCGCCGAATGGAACCACGCGCTCGAATATGCCGTGGAGCGCGCCAACGGACTCGGCCTGCCGGTCGCCGTCGTCTTCGGCCTGATGGACGACTATCCCGAAGCCAACGAACGCCATTACGCCTTTATGCTCGAAGGATTGGCGGAAACTTTCCAAACATTTGAAAAACGCGGCATCG